>JAKIXW010000009.1:350-34213 GCA_022708865.1 Acidobacteriota bacterium | reverse complement strand
ACTCGTTCCGACGAGCCGCTGCGGCACGTCGAGAGCAGCCTCATCGCGTTGTACCGGAGCATGGCGGCTCGCATCTAGGAAGCGCGGCTCACGGATGCAGGTTCCACTGGCCGACGTCCTGGGCCAGCGCGTCGCTGACGTCGACCTCGAGGCCGCCGACCACCGGACCGGGCGTCGATGCCGTGCTGACGATGCGTTGGTAGAGCACCGCGGCCGGGTGGATCTGACCCCGTGACCACGACCGGGTCTGCCATGCCCATCGGCGGCCGGGCGTGCGGGAAGCCCCGATGACGCCATCGTCGATGGCCCACTGACACGGATTGATACCCGCGTAGATGCCGGTGCGCTGCGCCCCGAGCACCGAGTTGATGCCCCGGAACCATTGCAGCGCAACGCCGTTCCAGGTATTGCGGTCGATGTCGTCGTCGACCGAGAAGAAGATGGGGGCGCTCTGGCCGCCGCCCGCCGCGGTGTGCAGGGCCCAGGCGGTCCGCGCGTCGGCGACGCCGCCGGCGTAACCGCGGGTGAAGTCGGACGGCGCGGTCCCGCCCGGCTTGCCGTACTGGTAGTTGCTGACGATCGCCAGTCCGGCGGCGGTCAGGGACTGGGCGTAGGGCTTGGTGATCGGTTTGGCGCCGAACGAGGATCCGGGCCGAGAGGTCGAGACGTAGTTGATCACCCCGGCATGCCCGGCGGCCCGGATGTCCTGGGCCGGGATCTGGCGCATGGCGAAGTCGATCAGCGTGGGAGCCGCGGCGGTCGCGGTGGGCGCCATGGTGCCTGCCGCTGCCAGACCCAGTCCGGCCAGCGCAGATGCGGTCGCGCCGTACCGCAGCGCCTCGCGCCGGGACAGTGGGCGCGATGGGCCAAGGCCGTTGTTCCCCGACAAGCTCGGCATCCGTCGATGTTACCAATGTGACTGCTGTTAAGCGTGTAGCCTCGCCGTCCCACGATGATTTCGTGTATGACCGAAGGTGCAGGCGCACACGATGGGAGCGGGACGTGAAGCGACTATGGGCAACGGTGTTCGGATGCGTGGTTGTCGCCGGCGTCGCCGCGTGCTCGGGTGGCCCGGCGGCGCCGGCGCCCGACACGACGGTCAGTCCGCTGGTCACCACAACGACCGTCACGACGGCCGCCGCGCCGGCCACGGCCAGTGCCACCCCCACCACGACGGACGCTCCGGCCCCGCCGACTTCGGCGACCCCGCCGGTCACGCCGCCGCAGACCAGTCCGACCGGCAACAACCTCGGTGCCGAATACTGCGCGAAGAATCAGGACCCGGGCTGTCCGGCGGGGAGTTTCGTCGGCCCGAATGCGATTCCCAACCCCAACGGCGACGGCACCTGGGTGCCGTGCGAAGGGACCATCTGCACCAACCCCAATCACGGCGCGGGAGCCCCGGGGCCGTCGGCCGCCCCGTCAGAGCCTCCGGTTGAGGGGGCGCCATGCGAGGGTAGCGGGCACTGGGTGCATCTCACCGGCGGGGACGCGGCGCACTACGGCACCGAGTGGTTGTGCGCGCGTCCGGGGGGATAGCTCAGACCGTCATCTCCAGGATCTTGTCGCCCTGCGCGTTGCCCTCGAAATAACCCAGGCCGTAGTCACCCTTGATGGTGGTGCGGTGCATGATGCGCGGTTCGTCGGGATCGTGGCCGCTGACCGAGTGCAGCATCCGCAGGTTGTCCCAGATGACCATGTCGGTCGGCCGCCACATGTGGAAGTAGGGCGTCACGCCGGCCAGGATCTCCTTGCAGACTGCTTCGAGTAGCGCATCGCCCTCGGCGGTTTCGTCGTTCTCGATGCCCTCGGCCATCCACGGCGAGACGTGCAGCACCTTCTCGCCGGTGTCCCGGGTCCACACCGCGGGGTGGACGGCACGCGGCAGTTGCTTGCCGTAGTCGATCGTCTTCTGCAGGGCGATGTGCGGCTGGACCTCGCGGAAACCCTCGCTCAGACCGAAGCGCATTTCGCTGAAGCGCAGGTTCAGGCTGTACAGGATGTTGCGGTTCTCGATCTGCTCGCGGAGTTCGGGCGAGAGAATGCGGTACAGCTCGATGCCGTCGGCAAAGCCGGTCTCGCCGCCCTCGCTGACGCCGGTCACGCAGCGCAGGACGCCGGCCAGGTTCAGCTCGTTGTTGTAGCAGTGATCGAAGTGCCAGGGCAGCCAGGAGGTGACTTCCCTGCCGTCGATCTCCACGATGTTGCCGTCCCGCGGGGCCTGGCCGATCTCGACGACGCCCGGGTGCAGGGCGCCCTCGGCCCGCGCCACGGTGGGGACCGGATGATCCTTGAGCGGTCCGAACACCTTGCTGATCTCGACCTGCAGTTTCGGATCGGGATCGACGCCCTCGAACAGGATCATTCCGCGGTCGCGGAATACCTGCCGGAGCTCGTCGCGGACCTGTGGGTCCTCCAGCGCGGCGCGCGTGACGCCGGTGATCCGCGCTCCGAATGAGAGGTCGTCGCGAAGGGGATGTACGTGGATGGATGACATGGCCGGCTCCTCTTGACGACGTATCAATATTTGATACGCTGAATCACTATCTAACATTAACGAAGGATGCGGATGGCGGTCAAGGGCAGTTCCACCGGCGCGCGGGTGCTCGAGGTCTTCGAGGCGGTCGCCGAGCACCAGCCGGTCGGCGTTGCGGCGTTGTCGCGGATGCTCGACATCGACAAGAGCGCGGTGCAGCGGGCACTGGTCACATTGGCGGACCAGGGCTGGATCCAGGCCGACGACGACCCGACCACCCGCTGGGAGACCACCCCGCGGATCCTGAACATCGCCCACGGCTCACGGGCCAAGGCCGATCTGCGTCAGCGGATCCAGTCGGTGCTCGAACAACTGGCCGTACGAACCGGCGAAACCGCGATCTTCAACGAGCCGAGCGGTTCGCACCTGGTGGTGTCGCAGGTGGCCGAGAGTCAACAGCCGCTAAGGATGGCGCCCCGCATCGGGGCGCTCGTGCCGGCCCGCGACAGCGCGACCGGTCGCGTCCTGCTGCCCTTCCTGAGTCCCGACCGGCAGGCCGAATTGCTCGGCGAACCGCCCGACGCGCAGTTCCGCACCCTGCTCGACGCCTGCCGGTCCGCCGGCTATGCCGCCAGCAGTGAGGTGAACGCTCCCGCAATGACCATCGCCGCACCGGTTTTCGAGGTCGGCGGCCGCCCGATCGGTGTCGTGGCGATCAGTGGCCCGGCGGTGCGCATGCCGTCCGACAGTCATCCCCGGCTGGCCGAGTTGGTGCGCGAGGCGGCGGCCCGGCTGTCGGACGGCTCACCGCAGCCCGGAGCCTGACACCATTCAGATGGTGGTGAGGTAACCACCGTCGATGCGGATGTTCGCACCGGTGATGTTCATCGATCGGTTGCCGGCGAGGAATAGCACGAGGTCAGCGACCTCCACCGGAGTGGTGAAGCCGCCCGTGGCCGACCCGCGGGCTCACGGTGTTGACCCGAATTCCCTTGGGCCCGAACTCTTTGGACACGCTCTTGGCGAAGTTGGCCATGGCCGCCTTGGTGGCGCTGTCGTCGACGATGTTCCAGTCGGGCAGGGTGGCGTTGACGGAGCCGATCATCACGATCGAGCCACCGCCGCGGCGTCGGCCCAGTCGTCGTCGGTCACGGTCATGATCCCGCCGAAGCGCGGGACGACGGCGCCAGCGTTGTTGACCAGTATGCCAATGCCACCGCGCTCGGCGGCTGCCGCAACCAGGGCGCGTGGCCCGGCCGGGGTGGACAGGTCTGCGGCGACGAAGTCCAGGCCGATGCCCTTGCTGGCTCCCGTGGCGACGGCAATCTGGTCGGCGAGGTTCGGTTCCATGGCGCAACGATTCCACGCGAAGCGCTCGCCGGCTCGTCCCACGCGAAATCCCGCCCGTTCCCATCCGTGCCGGGCACGGCAACGAATTCGGTGGTAGAGGCGGCCTCAGCAGGGCCGTCGTCGGCGGCCGATCATTGGCCTGTGTCGAAGGGGACTCCATGCCGCGTCCGGACCGCGAACTCGTCCAATATCCGAATCGGATGGACTGACGTCCATGCCCGCCGCGACTGCCATTCACTTCTTTCTCGAGCTGATCGTGATCCTTGGCGCCTGTCGGCTCGCCGGCCTGGCCGCCAAACGCCTCGGCCAGCCGCAGGTCATCGGTGAAATGATCGCCGGGGTGCTGCTGGGCCCCTCGCTGCTGGGGCGGATCGCACCGGACCTGCAGCAGCAGTTGTTTCCTCAGGGCGTTTCGAACGTCGTGCTCTACACCGTGGCGCAGATCGGCCTGGTTCTCTACATGTTCGTCGTCGGACTGAATTTCGAGGTCGATCACGTCAAGCGCCGCGCCGGCACCGCCTCGGTGGTCTCGGCCGCGGGTACCGTCGCTCCTCTTGCCCTGGGTGCCATCGCCGCCATTCCCCTGCTGGGGAATGGGGAATTCTTCGGCCCGGACGTCACCCTGCCGATGGCGATGATGTTCCTGGGAGCCTCGATCGCCATCACCGCGTTCCCCATGCTGGCCCGGATCATCTTCGAAAAAGGTCTGGCGGGGACGCCGCTTGGCTCGCTCGCGTTGGCCTGCGGTGCGACCTCGGATGCGATCTCGTGGTGCGTGCTGGCGATTGTTCTTGCCGTGCACCGGGACAGTCCGACCACCGCCGTCACCGCGATCGTCGGCGGAATCGGCTACACCGTGCTGCTGCTGACCGTGGGTCGGCGCCGCATGGCCGCGCTGGCGCGGGGTCCGGAACAACACGGCCACCTTTCGCCATCGACGCTCAGCACGGTCCTGATCCTGCTGATGGCCTGCGCCTGGTTCACCGACGTCATTGGCATCTACGCGATCTTCGGCGCATTCATTCTGGGTGTCGCGATGCCGCCAGGAGCCTTTGCCCGAGATGTCACCGACAAAATAGAACCCCTCACCACGACGCTGCTGTTGCCGCTGTTCTTCGTGTACTCGGGCCTGAACACGCAGATCGGACTGGTGAACACCCCCGCGCTGTGGGGCGTCACACTGGGCCTGTTGGTCGTCGCGATCGCCGGCAAGGGGGTGGCCTGCGCGCTGGCCGCGCGGTTGAACAAGGTACCGCTGCGCGAGTCCGTTGCGTTGGGTTCGCTGATGAACGCCCGGGGACTGATCGAACTCATCCTGCTCAATATCGGGCTGCAAGCCGGAATCATCACCCCGACGTTGTTCACCATCCTGGTGCTGGTGGCCATCTTCACCACGTTGATGGCGTCGCCAATCTTCGAATTCGTTTACGGACGCCACCGGCCGCAGCACGACGTCGCACCGACGACCGTTGTGGGGCCTGCTGACGGGACGACGGAAACCACCGGATCGATGAGAGGACGCAAATGAACGTGCGCGCGCAGTTCTCACGGTTGGATGCCACGGCGCGTGAAGCGCTGGCGAACAGGATCAGGAGCCAGCTGGCCGGTGAAGGCATCTGCGCGGCGTCCTATGACGTGGTGGTGGTGGGCGGCGGCGCGGCGGCGCTGACGCTTGCGCTGGAGGTGCGCACTGCCCGGCCGGACACGCGGATCCTTGTCGTCGGGGCGGCGGAGTACCCGGTGGCCGAGGTCACCCACACCGTCGGTGAGTCGACCGTCGAGGTGTCGGCGCACTACCTGCGGGAACGACTCGGGCTGGAAGAGCATCTGCAGTCGTCGCACATTCGAAAGATGGGCCTGCGGATGTTCTTCTCGCAGGACGACAACACCGACATCACCCGGCGAATCGAGCTGGGCGGGTCGGTCTTCGTCCCCCAGGTGACCTATCAGATCGACCGCGGCCGGTTGGAGAACGAGCTCAATCGGCGTTGTCGGTCGGCGGGCATCGAGATCAGGCACGGTCGGGTGCGCGCGGTGGAGTTCGGTCCGCAGCGGCAGCCGCACACGGTGTCGATCCAGCACGGTGAGATGGTGGAGACCACGACAGCGCGCTGGGTGGTCGATGCTTCGGGCCGCAACCGGACGTTGCCGCGCCAACTGGACCTCAACCGGTCCAACGACCATCGGTGCAATGCGGTATGGATGAGGGTCGCAAAGGAGATCGAGCTCGGCCGGTGGAGTGACGATGCCGAATGGCAGAGCCGGCTGGCCGAGGGCGACCGGTCGATGTCCACCAATCATCTGATGGGACAGGGGTACTGGGTGTGGCTGATCCGGCTGGCGTCCGGGGCCACCAGCGTGGGGATCGTGGCCGACCCGGCGTTCCACCCCTTCGACGGGTTCAACACCCTGGACAAGGCCAGGGCGTGGCTCCAGGACCACGAGCCACAATGTGCTGCAATCGTTTTCGAACAGGAAGAGCTGATCCGGGACTTCCG
Organism: Acidobacteriota bacterium; assembly: GCA_022708865.1. Taxonomy (GTDB): domain Bacteria; phylum Actinomycetota; class Actinomycetes; order Mycobacteriales; family Mycobacteriaceae; genus Mycobacterium. Next base: position 27,889 of record JAKIXW010000009.1, on the reverse strand, counting down.
GGTGATGAAGAGGTACAGCCACGGGGTGTCCAAAGTATTCGATGGTAGCCAACGCTGGTGTCTCACAGGCGATTCCGGTGTGTTCCTGGATCCGCTGTACTCCTCGGGTCTGGACCTGGTAGCGATCGGCAACGGGCTGGTGACCGATATGGTCACCCGAGAACTCGACGGCGAGGACGTGGTCGCCCGCGCGCAGATCAGCGACACCCTGTTCCGGTCGCTCACGCAGATGTGGCTGGCCGTGTACCAGGACCAGTATTCGCTGATGGGGGCGCCGGCGGTGATGTCGGCCAAGATCGTCTGGGACATCGCCTTCTACTGGGGCTTCATCGGATTCCTCTACGCCAACGGGCGATTCGTCAGCGTGGCCGACGATCCCGGATTCGTGCCGCACCTCGAAGGGTTGATCGCGCTGAGCAATCGCATGCAGCAGTTCTTCCGGGAATGGGCGGCAGTGGAGCGCGCGGTTCCCAGCGCACGGTTCATCGACCTGTACGCGCCGTTGAATTTCATGGAACGGCTGCATGTCTCGATGATCGGCCCGCGTGCGGATTTCGCCGAACAGTTCGAGAAGAACGCCCGACTGCTGCGTCAGATAGCAGGACAGTTGGTCCAGACCATCCTCACCGAGAAGTCGGCGATGTTCGGCGATGACGAGGCCATGGGGCAGGTGCAGGCGTGGCAACGGGATTCGCTGCTGCGGGAGCTCCGGGCGATCTACCGGGAGGAGCAGGCCCGCAACCCGATCAGCGGTGACTGGATCATCACCGCCGAATCGGCCCTCCAGCCGACCTGAACGCGGCGGGGTTCGGCGCACTGATATCGAGAACACACGACACGGGAGGGCTGATGACGACAGGGCCGAAGACGGCGGCGCGGGATCACGGCGGCCGTGAGCCGCTGGCGATCGTCGGCGTGGGTTGCCGCTTTCCGGGCAATGCCGACTCCGCGGAGGCCTTCTGGCAGCTGCTCCGCAGCGAGACCGACGCGACTCGCATCGTGCCGGAGACCCGCTGGAACGCCGACCGCTACCACGATCCGAACCCCGGGAAGGTCGGCAAGATCGTCACGCGCCGGGGCGGCTTCCTCGACGAGATCGATCAGTTCGACGCGCAGTTCTTCGGGATCTCGCCCCGTGAGGCGCACTCGCTCGACCCCCAGCAACGGCTCCTGCTGCACGCCACGTGGGAGGCCTTGGAGGACGCGGGAATTCAGGCCGATCAGCTGGCGGGCACCGAGGTCGGGGTGTTCGTCGGCGGCTTCACCCTGGATTATCAGCTGTTGCAGAACCAGGGTCGCACCAGTCGCTACCGGTTCAAGCCGCATTCGGCCACCGGGATGATGATGACGATGCTGGCCAACCGGATATCCCATGCCTTCGACTTCCGGGGCCCCAGCATGACGGTGGACACCGCCTGTTCCGGTTCGCTTGTGGCCGTACACCTTGCGGCACAGAGCATCTGGAACGCCGAGTGCGATGTCGCTGTCGTCGGCGGCGTGAACATCATGGGCGGACCGAACACCGCGATCGCAGAGTCCAAGAGTGGATTCCTCAGTCCGCGAGGCCGGTCCCGAGCGTTCGACGACGATGCGGACGGCTACGCCCGTGGCGAGGGCGGCGCTGTCGTGGTCATCAAACGGCTCCGCAGTGCGCTCGACGACGGCGACGACATCTATGCGCAGATTCTCGGCACCGCGGTGTCGCAGGACGGCCACACCGACGGTATTACCGTTCCCCGGGGTGCAGCGCAGGAGGCGGCGATCACCACGGCGCTGCGCCGTGCGGGCGTCGCTCCGAGTGATGTCGGGTACGTCGAGGCCCATGGCACCGGAACCCCGGTGGGCGACCCCATCGAGATGCGGGCGCTGGCAGGCGCTCTGACTGCGGATCGCCCGGATTCCCGGCCGTTGCTGATCGGCTCGGTGAAGACCAACATCGGTCATCTGGAGGCAGGCGCCGGCATCGCCGGCCTGATCAAGGCCGCCCTGGTGGTCAAGCATGGCTACATCCCGGCCCATCTACATCTGCATACGCCCACCCGACACGCCAGCCTCACCGATCTCAAGCTCGACATCCCCACCACCGGCCGGCAGTTCCCGCCGTGTGCGCGACGTATCGCCGGGGTCAATTCCTTCGGGTTCGGCGGCACCAACGCGCACGTGGTTCTCGCCGAGCCACCTGCGCCGACCCGTGGCGCCGAGGAGGCCAGCGGCCGAGCCCTCCCGCTGGCCGTCCTGCCGATCTCGGCGCGGAACGGGGACGCACTGGCTGCCACAGCGGGCCGGCTGGCCGATCATCTGGCCACCCACCCCGAGGTGACGCTGTCGGATCTGGGATACACGTTGAGTCGGCGCCGAACCCACCTGAGCCATCGCCACACGGTGATCGCCGACGGCGTCGCCGACGCGGCCACGCAATTGGCGGCACTGGCCGAGAGTGCACAGGTCTTCGCGGGCCGCACCGCGGCGGCAGCGCCCAGGGTGGCGTTCGTCTTCACCGGCATGGGCCCCCAGTGGTGGGCGATGTGTCGAGGCCTGCTCGATGTGTTCCCCGCCTTCACCGAAAGCATCATGCGTAGTGACCGGGAGCTGTCCCGGCTCGCGGACTGGTCATTGGTCGAGGAACTGCGCAGGGACGAATCCTGTTCTCGCATGGGCGAAACCGAGTTCGCTCAGCCCGCGAACTTCGCTGTGCAGGTCGCCCTGAGCGAGCAACTCGCACACTTCGGGATCACGCCGGACGCGGTGATCGGGTACAGCGCCGGTGAGGTGGCCGCCCATCACGCGGCCGGACTGCTGACCTTGGAAGAGGCCATTCGGGTCAGCTATCACCGCAGCCGACTGCAGCAGCGGACCGCCGGCCGTGGCCCGATGCTCGCGGTCGGCCTGGACGCCGAGACGCTGATGCGGACGGTCGACCAATTCGGCAGCCGGGTTTCGGTGGCCGCGATCAACAGCCCCTCATCGGTGACCGTGGCCGGCGAGCCCGACATCCTCGAGGACATCTCGAGGCAGTTGGACGATGCCGGGGTGTTCAACCGATTCCTCTCGGGCAAGGTGCCTTACCACACCCACTTCATGGACGCCATCAGGGACGATCTGTGTAGTGCCCTGGCCGGCCTGTCCTCCGCCCACGCCGTCGTTCCCCTGTACTCGACCGTCACCGGCGAACCGCTCGACGGGTATGGCGCCGGTGCGGCCTACTGGTGGCAGAACACGCGGGCCACGGTCCTGTTCGAGCCGGCGATACGCCGGATGATCGCAGACGGATACAGCTGTTTCGTGGAGTTGGGGCCGCACCCGGTGTTGGCCGCTTCGATCTTCGAAACTGCGGGAGCACAACGGGTCTCGGTACTGGCCAGTCAACGACGCGACCACGACGACGCCCGGACGCTACTGTCGTGCCTGGGCGCATTGCACTGCGAGGGACGTGAGATCGCGTGGGACGCCGTACACCCCGAGGCCGGCGCGCGGCCACGGAAACTACCCAGCTACCCGTGGCAGACGAAACGGTTCTGGAACGAGACGCCGGAAGCGGCAGAAGCACTGCACTACCGCCCCGTTCACCCCCTGCTCGGTCAGTCGGTCGGCGGGGTCCGTCCGACCTGGGAGGTCGAACTGACCTCGGCCCTGACCAACTTCCTGACCGATCACCGCGTGCAGGGAAGCGTTGTGGTTCCTGGCGCGGTGTACGTCGAGATGGCTCTGGCGGCCGCCCGCGAGACCTACGGGTCGGAGCACAGCGTCGACAACCTGGTACTGCATCGAGCCGTCATCCTCGACGACACCTGTGACCCCATCATCAGGACGACGCTGAACCAGGACGACGGCACACTGGAGTTCGCCGCGTTCACCGCCACCGCCGATGGCGATCTCAAATGGGCGATCACCGCCACCGCCGAGCTCAACACGCTGCCCGCGCCACCCCGCCGCGCGGTGCCCGCAGACGCCGGGCCCGCCACGGAGTTGGATGGCGACGAGTTCTACCTGCGTACCCAAGCGATGGGGTTCGACTATGGTCCGGCATTCCAGTCCGTCCGCAGCGTGACCGCCGGGCACGACTGGGCGGTGGCCGACATCGCCATCCCGGACGCCATCGCCGCCGAACGCGACGACTACCGATTCCATCCCGCACTCGTCGACGGCGCGTTCCAAACCCTGTTCGGGGCCCCGTTCTCGGGGCAGGAAGACAGCCAAGATCCGTTCCTGCCCACCCGGATCAAGCGGGCCGCCATCTACGCCGCGCCCCAGCCGGACATGAAGGTGCACGTCCGGGTGCTGTCGGCGACCAGCGAGGCGGTCGAATGCGATATCGCCATCACCGACCGCGGTGGAAGCACGCTGGCCATCTTCGACGGCTTCATGGTGCAGTCGCTGCGCGCGTCGTCGCGGCTGTCACCCGACCGCATCGACAAGGGGCTCTACGAGCTGCAGTGGTGCCCGCTCGACCAGGGCCAGTGCCAGGACCAGGTCGAGCCGAGTGAATCGATCACCGGACTGCGCTGGCTGGTACTGGCCGACGAAAAGGGTTTCGGCACAACACTTGCCGACGAACTTCGCCGCCGTGGCCATCGGGTCCACACCGTCGCGCACCGGTCGGTAGATGAATTCACCGAGGTCGACGGCGGGTATTTGATCGACCCGTCCTGTCCCGACCAGATGGAGCAACTGGTCACGACGGTCCTGGACCGCGATGGCGAGCTGTCCGGAATCGTCGACTGCTGGCCCCTGGACCTGCGCGTGCGTACCGCCGGTGGCACCGGTCCGGACATCAAGGAGTTGACCGAGGCCAACAATCATCTGGGCGTCTTCACGGTGATGCGTCTGATCAAGGCCCTCGCCGAGCACGATGGCAGCAAGCCCCGGCTGCATGTCGTCACCGCGAATGCCCAACCGCTGCCGCATAGTTCGCCACAGGCGGTCGAGCAGGCGGCAATGTGGGGACTCGGTCGCGTGATCGGGCATCAGGAGTTCCCCGAACTATGGGGCGGTCTGATCGACATCGATGACGGCGACGACCGTTGCGCAACCGCGACACGGGTCTGCGATCACCTGCTGGGTGGTGAGGCCGAGGACCAGATCGCGCTGCGCGGCAGCACCGCGCTGGTCCCGCGACTACACCCGTGTGGCTCCCTGACGAGGCCGTTCCCCACCAAGCTCAGCACCGACGCGACCTATGTCGTGACCGGTGGTGCCGGAGCGCTCGGCCGAGTGGTCGCCACCTACCTGGCCGCCCGCGGGGCGCGCCACATCGCGCTGCTGAGCCGGCGCGCCGTGCCCCCGCGGGAGCAATGGTCGGAGCTGACCGAGTGCGACAGCCACTTCGAGACCGTTGCCACCATCCGGGCGGCCGAACGCCTGGGCGCCCAGGTGAGCACCGCCAGTGTCGATGTCGCCGACCCCGACCAGCTCGCGGGCTGGCTGGCCGAGCACAACCGGGCGGGCGGACGGCCGGTCCGCGGGATCGTCCATGCTGCGGGGGCGGTGGCAGACCAGTTGCTGCTGAACATGAGCGAAGACGATTTCGCTGCCGTGCTGGCCCCCAAGATCAGTGGCGCCTGGGCACTGCACGAGGCCTTCGAGGACCACGACCTCGAGTTCTTCGTGATGTTCGGATCGGCGGGTTCGACCGTGGCCTCACCCGGACAGGGCAACTATGCGGCCGCCAACGCATTTCTCGACGCCTTCGCGCATTTCCTTCGGGCACAGGGCCTTCCGGCGCTCACGATCGGGTGGGGGCCGTGGTCGGTGGGAATGGTCGAGGAACTGGGCCTGGAGAAGATCTATGCCCAGCGCGGGATCGAGCTGATCACCCCCACAATGGGTGCGCGGATTCTCGACCGGTTGATCAACCAGAACGCCGCCGCCGTCGTTGCCATTTCCGCGGACTGGCAGCGGGCCCGGCAGGCCGGCTTCGGCGGGCGGCTACCACCGATGTTCTCCGAGCTCGAAACGGCCGAGTCGGGCTCGCCTGCAACCGAATCCGGGACGTCGATCATCGAGATCCTGGCGAACACCCCGGAAGCCGAACGGGAGTCGGTGATCGCCGAACATGTTCGCGGCCTGGTGGCAGCCGTATTCGACTGTGCGGTCACCGATATCGAGCCCGACGACATGCTCGACGACATTGGTCTGGACTCCATGATGGCCATGGACTTCCGGGTCAGGATCAACTCGTTGTTCTCCATCGATCTGCCGGTGCTGGAGATCCTGCGGGGTGTGAGCGTCAACTCGCTGGCCGCCCGGGTGCTGGCCGATCTGCGCGAGATCCATGGTGCCGAGGCCCCTGAGGTGGCCGAGGTGTCCGAGGCGCCGCCGCTGAGCGCCGCCGACGAGATGGAGCGCCTGATGGGTCAGCTGTCCGACGAGGAACTGCGGGCTCTGCTCGCCGAGCTCGAGTCGCCCGGAGCCGAGCCCGAACCTGGCCGGCTGCCATGACGGGTACGTCGGACGCCGTCCATGTTCGAGGTTTGTGCAAGGCCTATGGATCACTGCAGGCGGTGCGCGATCTCGATCTGAACATCGGCTTCGGCGAGGTCTTTGCCATCCTGGGCCCCAATGGCGCGGGCAAGTCGACCACCATCGAAATTCTCGAGGGCAACCGCAAGCGCGACAGCGGCGAGGTGCGCGTCCTCGGTGAGGATCCCGGATCCGCGGGTCGGGAGTGGCGGGCCAGGATCGGGATCGTTCTGCAGGACGTGAGCGACGCGGGGATGTTGACCGTCCAGGAGACGGTCCAGATGTTCGCCAGTTGCTACGGCACCGTGCGCGACGGCGGCCAGTTGCTCGAGCTCGTCGGCCTCGCTGGCGCCGCCCGGTCCAAGGTGCGGACCCTGTCCGGCGGGCAACGGCGTCGGCTCGATGTCGCGCTCGGCATCATTGGAATGCCCGAGCTGGTGTTCCTGGACGAGCCGACGACCGGATTCGATCCGGAGGCCCGCCGACAGTTCTGGGAGCTGATCCGGCTGCTGGCGGCCGACGGCACCACGATCCTGCTCACCACCCACTACCTCGAGGAGGCCGCCGCGCTGGCCGATCGGGTGGCGGTGGTCGCCGGCGGTCGGGTGGTGGCAGTGGATTCCCCGGACAACCTGACCGGTCACCTGGCCTCCGGTGCCACCGTGCAGTGGGTGGAGGACGGTGAGATCCGGGTCGAGCGAACGCAATTCCCCACCGAACTGATCAGGCAGTGCAGCCGCGACGGCGCGGAGCTGGATCAGCTGACGGTGACCCGGCCCACGCTGGAAGATGCCTATCTGCAGTTGATCGGTTCGGCGTGACGGGCATCGGGCGCACCACAGAGTCGTTACCGGTTGGTCACCGGGGTGGGCTGCGGCGATCCCCGGCTCCCTCGGTGATCCGCACCGGGTTCTCCCGGGTGATTCCCGAACTGAAGATGTTCTATCGTCGGCCGGAGCAGGTGGCCCTGACGTTCTCGTTGCCCGCAGTGATCTGTCTGCTGTTGGGTTCGATCTTCTCGACCGGGATTCCGGGCACCCAGATGGGCACCGGCGCGGTGATCGCAGCCAGCATGCTGGCCTACGGAATCCTGTCCACGTCGTTCATCAACCTGGGTATCAGCATTGCCGCCGATCGCGACAACGGCACCCTGCGGCGGCTGCGTGGCACGCCGACGACGGCGACGTCGTACTTCATCGGCAAGATCATGCTGGTCGCGATCCTCAGCTTCGCCGAAGCCGTCATCCTCATAGTGGTAGGCGTCGTCGTGTTCGGATTACAGTTGCCGACAAACCTTTTCGGCTGGTTCACCCTGACCTGGGTGTTCCTGCTGGGCATCCTGAGCTGCTCGCTGCTGGGCATCCTGATCAGCAATGTCGCCAGCAACGCGGTGTCGGCAGCCGTGATCACCAACGGCCCCGCCGTCGGTCTGCAGTTCGTCTCCGGAACCTATGTGCCGCTGTTCGCCCTGCCGACGGCCATGTTGGTCGTCGGCTCGATCTTCCCGGTGAAGTGGATGGCCCAGGGCTTCCGATCGGTATTGCTGCCGGAGCAGATGGTGGTCATGGAACCCGCTGGCAGCTGGGAGCTCTGGCGGGTCTTCCTGGTTCTGCTGGCGTGGAGTGTCGGCGGACTCATCGGCTGCGCCGCGGTCTTCCGGTGGTCCGCCACGTCGTGATCGATTGCCGGCAGACTCGCTCCAACCCGGGCCTGGCTCCCGCCACCCGGCGGCTAATCCATCCGCCCCGCGCCGAGCAGCCGAATCACCGCAACGCCTTCCTCATCGGAGGCGGCCAGGTCCACCTCCACATCGAATCCCCAGTCGTGGTCGCCGGCAGGATCGTCGATGATCTGCCGCACCCGCCACACCGCGGGCGCTCGGTCGACGATCAGCAGGGCCGGACCCCGCGCGTCGGCACCGATGCCCACATCGTCGTGCTCGGCGAAGTACGCGAGCCCGACCTCCTCCCAGCGCCCGGCGGTCCAACCGACGTCGGTGTCCAGTAGACCCAGCTCGTCCCAGCGCCGGCGCGCGAACAGTTCCACCCGCCGGAACAACGCATTACGGACCATCGCGGTGAACGCTCGCTGGTTGCCGGTCAGCGGCCGCGGCCGGACCGGCACCGCGGCCGGCACATCGTGTGGCTGATCCGGGCTGGTGAGTTGCTCCCATTCATCGAGCAGGCTCGAATCGACCTGGCGGACCAGCTCTCCGAGCCACTCCACGACGTCTGTCAGCCCGTCGCTCCGAGCGGCCGCGGGCACCCCGGACCGCAGCGCCTTGAACGCATCGGATAGATACCGCAGCACCGCGCCCTCCGAGCGGGTCAGCCCGTAGACACTGATGAGTTCCCGGAACGTCAACGCCCGTTCCCACATTTCGCGGACAACCGATTTGGGTGACAGCCGCGCGTCGGCCGCCCACGGGTTGCTCTGCTGATACACCTCGAACACATGCTCGAGCACGTCCTCGAGCGGCTTCGGATACGTGACCTCGTCCAGCAACTCGATCCGCTCGTCGTACTCGACACCCTCTGCCTTCATGGCAGCCACCGCCTCGCCCCGGGCTTTCTTCAGTTGCGCGGCAAGGATCTGACGAGGGTCCTCCAACGTCGCCTCGATCACCGAAACCACATCCAGCGCATAGGTTTCAGCTGCCGGGTCGAGCACGCCGATCGCGGCGAGCGCGAAGGTCGACAGCGGCTGATTCAGGGCGAAGTCGGGCGGCAGGTCCACGGTCAACCGGTAGCGTCGCCGATCGCCACTCTCGATGCGTTCGATGACACCGGCCTGCAGCAATGAGCGGGCGATGCCGACCGCCTGGCGGATGAGCTCGAGTTGCCGCTTGCGGGGCTCGTGGTTGTCGGTCAGCAACCGGCGCATCGACTCGAAGGGGTCGCCGGGACGGTCGACGACGTCCAGGATCATCGCTGTCGATACCCGCATATTGCTCTTCAACGGCTCCGGGGCGGCCCCCACCAGCCGGGTCATGGTCGTCTCGCTCCACGGCACCATGCCCTCGGGTACTTTGCGGCGCACCAACTTCCGGCGCTTCTTCGGGTCGTCGGCGACCTTGGCGAATTGTTTGAGGTTCGCCACCTCATGGTCGGGGGCCTGGACCACCACGGTGCCCGCGGTGTCGTAGCCGGCGCGGCCGGCCCGGCCCGCGATCTGGTGGAACTCGCGGGCGTTGAGCAACCGGGTGCGGGTGCCGTCGTACTTCGACAACGCCGAGAACACCACCGTGCGGATCGGCACATTGATGCCGACACCCAGGGTGTCGGTGCCGCAGATCACCTCGAGTAGACCGGCCTGGGCCAGTTGTTCCACCAGTCGTCGGTACTTGGGCAGCATGCCGGCGTGGTGGACGCCGATCCCGTGTCGCACCAGGCGGGACAGCGTCGCGCCGAATGCGGTCGAAAACCGAAAGGCACCAATGTGTTCGGCGATAGCCGCCTTCTCCTCGCGGGTACTCACATTGACGCTCATCAACGCCTGGGCGCGCTCCAGCGTCGAGGCCTGGGTGAAGTGCACGACGTAGACAGGGGACTGCCTGGTGTCGAGCAGATCGGCGATCGTCTCGTGCATCGGCGTCGTTGCATATGAGAAGTACAGCGGCACCGGACGTTCCGCGTTGGCGACCAGGGCGGTGGGCCGGCCGGTGCGTCGGGTGAGATCCGTTCGCAGGAAGGTCACGTCACCGAGGGTGGCCGACATCAGCAGGAACTGCGCCTTCGGTAGCTCCAGCAGCGGCACCTGCCAGGCCCAGCCACGATCGGGGTCGCCGTAGAAATGGAACTCGTCCATCACCACCAGGCCGACGTCGGCGTACTCGCCCGCGCGCAGCGCCACGTTCGCCAGCACCTCGGCGGTGCACGTGATGATCGGTGCGCCGGCGTTCACCGACGCATCGCCGGTGAGCATGCCCACGTTGTCGGCGCCGAACACCTCACACAGCGCGAAGAACTTCTCGCTGACGAGCGCCTTGATCGGTGCGGTGTAGTAACTGCGCCGCCCCGATGTCAGCGCCGCATACAACGCGCCCGTGGCCACCAGCGACTTGCCCGAGCCGGTCGGCGTCGCGAGTACGACGTTGGCGCCGCTGACCACTTCGATCAGCGCCTCCTCCTGTGCCGGGTACAGCGGCGTGCCGCGGGCCTGGGCCCACCCGGCGAAGGAGGTGAACACCGCGTCGGCGTCGGCGGGCGAGGCATCGCCGAGGGGCAGCGGCGCGGATTCGGTCATGGTGGGTCCAGCGTGCCGTACGGGGCGCACCCGCCGACCGGGCGGCCCGGTTCTTCCCGGTGCGCAGATCGCTCAGCTGAAGCGCATCTCCAACGTCGCCAGGCCGAAGATCTTGGTGCCGGCGGATTTGGCACCAACCAGCACCACCCCGGATCGGGTGTCGGGGTCCAGCGACTTGATCTTCCCGGTGAACGCGATATCGCAGCCCTGGGCTGCCGAGACGACGGCGGGCTGGGACAGCCGCACCGCGTAACGGGTGACCGCGCCCGGATCGCCTGACCACGCGGAGACGAATCCGGCGCCCAGCCCCATGGTCAGCATGCCGTGGGCGATCACGTCGGGTAGTCCCGCAAGTTTGGCCAGCGACTCGTCCCAGTGGATCGGGTTGGCGTCGCCGGCCACGCCGGCATAGTTCACCAGGTCGCCCCGCGACAACCCGGTGTGATGCTCGCCGAGCTGGTCACCAACGCTGAGGCCGTCGAACGACAGCGACCCCGGCGCACGGGTGCGGCCGCCCTCGGAGATCCGGACCTCGTCCGCGGGCCGTGTCTCCTTGATGTACTCGGCATCGGATCCGCCGATGTCGAGGATGTTCATGTCATGCATCATCGCCTTCTGCACGGCCACCTTGACCTCGGCGTCGATGTCCTCGGCGGTAACGCCGACCACGGTGGTGTGCAGGGTGTGCACCCGTTCGCCCGCCGCATCGGTGAAGGTATTGGTGACGGTGATGAAGTCACGGCCGGCGGTCCGGCGTACCGACGTCAGCTCCACGTCGATGGTCAGTTCGTCACCGGCCACGATCGGACGGTGCTGCTCGAAGACCTCTTCGGTCTGCAGGTAGGTGTCGTATCCGACGACGATCGACTCGAACATGCGGCGATTGCACTTCATGCCCGGGGTGGAGGTGAAGGTCAGCGGCGCGACGACGTCGGAATAGCCCAGCTCGGCGGCCGCGCCCACATCCCAGTGCGCGGGGTGGTAGTCCTGCACCGCCCGGGCGTACTCACGGAGTTTCTCGCGGCCCACCAGGTAGGTGCCGTCCATCCGGTAGTAGTGCCCGACGCGGGCTTCGAGTGCCGACGTCTCTGCTGCTTCGGTCATGGAGGTGCCCAACTCTTTCATCGGCTGGTCGCGGAGGCCGACCTGAGCACACTAACGTGCCCGCGGCGTAGAACCGGCCGTCGCTGCCGGTGACCGCTCGGGAAACAGGTAGCGGACTACGCGACCTCTGGAGTCCCTGGAGGCGAAAGCTCGGCGTTGCCCAATTGCCTCGACAAGGAGAAACGCGATGTGTTGCAACGGCGATTCAGATGGCTTTGATTTCGAACGACCCGAATCACGCACTGGTGCTGCGCAATCGGCTGATACCGGTGAATCGGAACCGTCAGTGGCCGATTCGCTCGCACCGCACCTGCGCGCCGAGTTCGACGAGCTTCGCCGGCACGATGAAACGGTCACCACGGCACTTCGCGACGACGACTTCGCCCAACGGATGCTGGACGATCCTCTCGCGGCGCTCACGGAGCTGGGCATCGAGGTGCCACCGATCATCAAGCGCCAGTTGAAACGATCAGGCGCACCCGGCACCCTGCCGTTGACTCCGCAGTCCTATCTCCTGCCGAACGGACAGGTGGTCACGACCACTCCCCGGATCCGCATCACGGGTTCGCGCGGGCGGGGGGCGTGACATGAGCGGGCAGATGACCCACGGCTACGACGCCGTCCTCGAGATCAGCGAAGTCGCCTACCAGAAGATCCTCAGTGCCATCTTCGACACCGCGGACTTCCTGATGGACAAGGTCCTGGAAGGTCTGCAGGTTCAGGTGCCACCCGGCTCCGGATTCGATGTGAAGGTGTCGTTCGACCGGCCGGCCGGCATCCCGGCGAATGCCACGGACGTGATCGACGTCCACGTGACGCTCGGGTCCAATGGTTCCCTCGGATTGCTGCGCTTCGCCGCGGGATTGACCGTGATCCGGCTCGATGACAAGACCGAGATACTCACCATCGACCTGCGCAACAAGCTGTGGATCGGTCAGGCGACCGTCGTCGGTATCCCGGTGCCGGATGCGACGGTACGACAGGTGCTGGCCGATGACGTCGGGGTCATCAATCTGCTGCCGCTCCCCGCGGACCAGAACGCAACCACGCCCGACACGATCAAGGACATCGACCTCCGACTCATCGACGACACATCGCCGCAGGACCGGGACGCGAGTGCCGTGCTGCTGACCTTCGGTGGTGGAGCTGCCGGCAATCGCGCGGCTTTCGGTCAGAGCTTCCTGTCGCCGGGTGGTGACGCCGGGATGGTGGTCTCGATGGCCTGGCTGTGCCGGACCGTGAGCCCGCTCATCGACCAGGCACTGCACGGCAACGGCGCGTTCCAGAACTGCCGACTCACCCGCCATATCGGCTTGGATGATGGCGTCACCCTCACCGACCTGACGGTCACGCTGGTCAACGGCGCCTTGAAAGTGCATGCGGCAGTGAGCAAATCGGGAACATGCTACGACGCCACCGGAACGGTCGATGCGTCGGTGTTCATCGCGGTGGAGAACAGCCAGCTGATCGTGAGTTCGCACGTCGATCCAGCGCACACCGACGTCGACATCCCGTGGTACTGCTACGTGGTCGGCGCGCTCCTCGGCGCCGTCACCGGCGGGCTCGCTGGGATCATCGGCGCCGTGGTCGGTACTGTCCTCGTGCCCGCCATCATGTACCTCACCGAGAATGTGATGGAAACCGCGGTCAACAGTGCGGCCGCGGCAGTCGCGAGTGCGATCAACAGCGCGACCCCGACCATCAACCTGGCCGTGCCCAATGTCACGCTGCCCGCGCCCGTGGGAGAAATTTCGTTCCAGTTCTCCGACGCGTTCATCGACGATGTCCAGGTCAATACTCGCGTCGTGCCTGCCGACACCGTGCCGATCCATGCCAGTGGCATCGTGACCGTGCCGAACGGGTACACCGTCAACTTCGACAGTGGGCGGATCGGCAGTGGCCAGATCCCCAGCGGCGATCTGGCCGTGCGTGGGGCCGGGGCGGCGCGACAACTGGCACCGGTGTGCGGAGCCACGTTCGCGCGCACGTCGCTGTTCGCGTTCGACGAGTTGTACCGAGCGGCGATCTATCCGTACCACTACTCGACGGCCTCGGTTCCGTTGACGGCCTTGGGAATTCCGCTTTTCGGCCTCTTCATCCCGGACTTTCAGATCGTCGGTGTCCGGACGAATGAGAACCGATGGGGCGCCTTCCAGGTCATCGCAGCCGATACCGCCGGAATTACCTTGCGCTACCTCATCTGGGAGAAGTTCACGCCGTCGGTCCGTATCGTCGGCCACTTCTCGTGCCGCGAGAATCCGTTCAGCATCTACGGCTCACTGTCGGCCGACACGCTGTTCACCGCCTCGGCAGCGCTGGAGCAGGCGGTCAGGGCCAGCGTCGGGGACGCGGTAGGTGGCCCGGCCGTCACTGCGGCGTCCACCGCGGAGGTGGCCACGTCACCGGCGATCGCGCAGCTGGCCGCAACGCATGTGCTCCCGACCACGGACCCGGTCACACCGGAATTCGCCGGCAAGTTGCTGGACCGGGCATCGGCGGCCATCAAGGCGCTCGACGCGGCCGACCGCAGGATTGGTGTGTTCACCAAGGTCATCACGGAAAAGCGGGTGCCGTACGCCCGCTTCGATGCCCGCACCTCCGGCATCGGCGTCGGCGCACATGCGCGGTGGGAGATCGACGGCATCGAACTCGTCGGGCAGAACGGCACCATCACCACCACCACCGGCACACGCATCCATTTCGACAAATGGGGACTCAGCGTCGCCGTCACGGTGGAGTCCTCGGTCGCCTTCGACATGCTCATCTCGGTGACCGTCGCCGATGACCGGGTACGGACGGCGTCGGCGAAACAGTGTGTGCACTTCGAGCCCACCTGCGTCCGGAGGGTGACGGTCATTCCTCCGTTCGACCTCTACCGGCAGAAGTACCTGGAAACGTTCGGGATGATCTCGGCATCCGCGGCGGTGGGCACCCCGATCAGGTGAGTGCTGGCGACCCGCTGGTTGGCGATCGCGGCAGCACGGCACTAGTTTCTGGGGGTGATCTCCTCCGCAGTCGCCGCGCTGTCGCGCTGGATCGTCCCCTGCCTCGCCGTTGCGGCTGTCGTCGCAACCGTTCCCTCCGAACCGATGGCATCAACGAACATTCGTCTGGTCGACGAGGTGAACCCGCTGGCTGGCCGGCCGTTCTACGTCGACCCCATCTCGAAGGCCATGAACGCCTCGCACGGCGATCCGTCGAGCCCGCAGCTGGCCTACGTCGCCAACACCCCGCAGGCGTACTGGCTCGACCAGGCGTTTCCTGCCGGCTCCGTGACGGGTGTGGTCTCGCGGCTCACCGGGGCGGCCCAAGCCGCCGGCGCGACGCCGCTCCTGGCGCTGTACGCGATTCCGCACCGGGACTGCGGCAGCTACGCGGCCGGCGGGTTCGGCTCGGGTGATGCCTACCGGCAGTGGGTCGACGCGATCGCGGCCGGCCTGGGCGGTGCGCCGGCGGCGATCATCCTCGAACCCGATGCACTGGCCATGGCCGACTGCCTGTCGGGTGATCAGCGGCAGGAGCGTTTCGACCTGATCCGCTACGCGGTGGATTCCCTGACCCGGGACCCGGCCGCCGCGGTGTATATCGATGCCGGGCATTCGCGGTGGGTCAGTGCGGAGGACATGGCCGGCCGGCTCGAGCAGGCCGGGATCGACCACGCTCGCGGGTTCAGCCTCAACACCACGAACTTCTTCACCACCGAGGAGTCGACGGGCTACGGCGCCGCGATCTCCGGGATGACCGGCGGCAAGCCCTTCGTAATCGACACGTCGCGCAACGGCGCCGGGCCGGCACCTGATTCGGCGCTGAGTTGGTGCAACCCCGACGGTCGGGCACTGGGCACCCCGCCAACCACCGACACGGCAAGCCCCAACGCCGATGGGTATGTGTGGGTCAAGCGGGTCGGTGAGTCCGACGGCAGCTGCAATGGTGGGCCGGGGGCCGGGCAGTTCGTCAGCCAGTTCGCGATCGACCTGGCCCGCAACGCGGGGCAGTAGCGCTCAAACCAGGTAGATCACGAAGATCGAGGCGAACAGGACCAGCAGCCACGCATCGGTGGCGTATCGGAGCCAACGCGGAGCCGCGCGCACCGCCATGAAGTACCGGACAATAATGCGGCACTTGATGATTGCCAGCGTGAGCACCAGCGCGGTGATCATCGTGTTGGGTTGGGCGGTGCCGCCGGAATGCGCGGGAGCCAGCCACCACGATCCGATGGTGATGACCACCAGGGCCAGCCAGGCCCAGGTGGCCGCGTGCTGGCCGGTTGCCGAACTGGTGGTATCCACTTTCACCTCATCACGTAGAACAGCGCGAAAATGATCACCCACAGCAGATCGACCATGTGCCAGTAGACCGCTCCGGACTCCACCACGGTCGCCCTGCGCCGACCGGGATTGCGTAGTTCCCGGATCACCGTGCCCAGCACGATCAGGCCGATGAGCACGTGGATCAGGTGCACCCCGGTCACCACGTAGTAGAACGAGTAGAACATCTCCGAATTACCATGGCCCGCTTGGATCTTGGCCACCCACTCGTAACCCTTGAGCACGATGAACAACACGCCGCCCAGGCCGCCTAAGTAGACCAGCCGGACGGCCTGGCTGTGCCGGCCCGCCCGGGTGGACGACACGGCCAGAACGACGAACCACGAACTGGTCAGCAGGATCACGGTATTGATGACGCCGATGTTGACGTCGAGGTGTTGCTGGGCGGTCAGGAACTCCCGGGCGTGCATGCTGCGGTAGATCATGAACACCACGAAGTAGCCGGCGAAGATGATCATGTCGCCCAGGACCATCACCCACATGTCGCGGTCGCCGGGAAGGTGTGTGGCAGGCCGATTTTCGCGCTGCGCCGTCTGGGTCACCGAAGACTCCTCAAGCCAACGCCGCTGCGGTCAGCGGCTCCTGACGCGCGGCACCGCGGAGCAGGACGATCAGTGCCCCGAGCCAGACCGAGAACACGACCACCGCCAGCCAGAACGCGATGGAGCCGTTCCAGGCGAACGGGCCCGATGCGAAGACGAACATCTGGGTCGCGATCACTTCGGTGATGATCTGCCAGATCGACACGTAGGCAAACCATTTCGGGAAGATTTTGTTCTTGTCGTACAGGATTGCCACCGCCAGTACCAGATATGCCGCTGTGAAGCAGCCCAACGAGCCGTTGTAGGAGAGCATCCCGAGGTCATACAGCAGGCTGATCAGCGCCGGATTGCGGTCCGGCCGGAACGCGGCGGTCAGGAAGCACACCGTGACCAACAGGAAGCCGGGCAGCGCGCCCACGCTCATCCCGCCGATATAGCCGTAGGCGAAGACCGATCCCACCGACATTCGCTTCATCTGGTAGCCGACCAGCCCGTTGGTCATCGCCGCGCCGCCGAGCAGGATCAGCAGCAGGGTGAATCCGATCTGGATGGTGAGGTGGTGCTGAGTGAAGAACGCCACCTTGTCCGCAGCCGTGACGTCCGGCCGAGGGGGCGGTGTGACCCGGGTCAGCAGGCAGATGATGACGCCGAAAACGGCATACCAGGCCGGGAAGAACAAGGTCATCAGCCAGACGTCGGGCCTGACGCCGTCGGGTGCCCGCCGCAGGATGCGGCGTCCGGATTGCCTCGCTCCTCCTCCGCCGGCTGCGCCGGCGGCATCGTCGACACGGCTCACGCGGCGACCACGCGATCCGCGACGGCCTGCCGGCGCAGTGCGGTACGCAGGACGAAGAACATCACCACGACGAACGCGGCGAACGCACCATTGCGCAGCCAGAACGACAGCAGGCCGTCCCAGGCCAGCGGCCCGGTGTGGAATACGGCCGCGCCGGCCGCGGGAACCATTGCCGCGGCGGTGAACAACGAGAAATGGCCCACCCACCGGGGGAACACCGGGTCGGTCCGGTCGTCGAAGTACACCGCCAGCGCCAACAGCACGAACTGACTCACCACCATTCCCACCGGTGCGATGAGCACGATCCATGCCAGGTCGTTCAGCAACATGATCAGTTCAGGGCTGCGGTCCGCTCGAAACGCGGCAACGAGGAAGAACACGTTCGACAGCGCGAAAATGGTGGCCCCGCTGACGGCGGCGGTCAGATAGCAGTAGGCGAAGACGTGACTCTGGTTCCGCATGCGCTTCATCTGGACCACGATCACCATGAAGAACGGCAGGATCATGATCCCGCACAGGTTGAATGTGGCCTGGCTGAAGCGGATCCACGAGGTGTGCTCGGTGTAGAACGCCGCCACCTGGTCGGCCGACAGGGTCGGTGACATCGGCGGACGGAATCCAGGGAAGGCCAGCGCCGCCAGCAGGAGCACCCCGCCCACCGCGGGTCCGGTCCACAGACTTACCCACTGCGCCTTGATGTTCCCAGCCTGCGGTGTGTCCTGCACGTCCTGGAGAATCTGCATGCAGCCGCCCTCTACTGACTCAAATCATCTTCGTTCACGGGTGAAAGGTGATGAACAATCCGATGTATGCCCGGAACCATAACTGAGTGAAGTCAGTTTGTGTAGCCTTGGCCGTAATGTCGAAGACAGTCGCATCCGAGCCGCCCAAGCCGGCCACGCGTACCCGCAACGGGCTCCAGACGCGAGAGCGGCTGCTGGGTGCGGCACTGGCCGAGTTCAAACGAGCCGGTATGGCGGCGGCTGACACCGCGGCCATCGTGTCGGCGGCCGGGGTTGCGCACGGAACATTCTTCTTCCACTTCCCGACCAAGGAACACGTCCTGCTCGAACTGGAGAGGCGCGAGGAAGAGCGCATCGCCACCGAACTCAACCGATTCTTCGCACGGCCGCACAGCGTTCGGGACACCCTTGCCGAGACGCTGCGGGTGCTGGTGAAACTGGAGCGCCGACTGGGCAACCGGCTGTTCAAGGACTTTCTCGCACTGCACTTCTCGACCAGCCGGCCGCCAACCGAGGAGTGGACCTATCACCCGGTGATCGTCGCGGTGATCGAGGAATTGCAGCGCGCCCGCGACCGCGGAGAGATCCCCGCCGGGGTCGACGTCATGCTCAACGGCATGTCGTTCCTCGCCGGTCTGTACGCGCTGTTGATCACGCTCCCGGCGGCCGAGGACATCCGCGGGCCGATGCTCGAGGAGTACCTGACCACCTATACCTACGGTCTGCGGGTGCTGCTGTAGATCCGGGGAGCGGGTCAGGTCGACGCCGGCGTCACGTCCTGCGAGCCGTCCTCGGAGTGCAGCAGCTCGCGGACCGCGGGCCGCGAGCCGTAGGGCCGTAGCATCCGGCTGGCCGGGCGGGGGCGCACGATCAGCGGCCACCAGAACCACCGGCCCAGCATGGCCGCGATCGACGGCGTCATGAACGACCGGACGATCAGCGTGTCGAACAGCAGACCCAAGCCGATCGTCGTACCGATCTGCCCGAGCACCACCAGGTCGCTGAAGATGAAGGACGACATTGTCGCGGCGAACACCAGGCCCGCCGCCGTCACCACGCGCCCGGTTCCACCCATCGCCCGAATGATGCCGGTGCGCAACCCCGCGTCGACCTCCTCCTGGAACCGGGAGATCAGCAGCAGGTTGTAGTCGGCGCCCACCGCGAGTAGCAGGATGATGGCCAACGCCATCACGATCCAGTACAGCGGTATGCCAAAAATGTACTGCCACACCAGGACCGACAACCCGAATGACGCACCCAGCGACAGCACGACGGTGCCGACGATCACAGCCGCGGCGACCAGGCTTCGGGTGATGAAGATCATGATGAGCAGGATCAGCGCGAGCGCGGCCAGGGCGGCGATGATCAGATCGTACTTCTCACCGTCCTGAATGTCCTTGTAGCTGGCTGCAGTTCCGGCCACGTAGATCTTGGCGTCGGACAGCGGGGTGGCCTTCAGCGCGTCGAAGGCGGAGTCACGCAGCGCGTCGATGTGGGAGATGCCCTCCGTCGAGGCGGGTACGCCCTGATGGGTGATGATCATCCGGGCGGCCTTGCCGTCGGGGGACAGGAACAGCTTCAGGCCGCGCTGGAAGTCCGGATTGTCGAAGGCCTCTGGCGGCAGATAGAAGGTGTCGTCGTTCTTCGCGTCGTCGAAGGCCTGCCCCATCGCGGTGGCGTTGCGTAGCGCCTCCTCGCTCTGCGAGTTGGTGCCCGACGTGGTGGCGAAGTTGGACAGGATGAGATCACGGTTGCGCTGCTGGATCGCGATCTGCGGTGGCAGCAGCGCCAGCAGTTGCGGTTGCAGCGCGTCCAGTTTGTCCAGACTGGCGGTGATGGTGTCGAACTTCTCCGCCAGTTGGGAGATGCCGTCCAGCGAGTCGAACACCGACCGCAGCGCCGAACACATCGGGATGTCGAAACAGTGCGGTTCCCAATAGAAGTAGTTCCGTATCGGCCGGAACTGATCATCGAAATTGGCGAGCTTGTCACGCAGCTCGGTCACGGTGGCGACGGTGTCGTGGAAGGCTTCGGTCTGTTCGTGGGTGGCCGCCGAACTCTGCCGCTGCAGCGCCAACTGCTGCTGCAGGATGCTGATCGTATTGCCGATCTCATCGGCCTGCTTCATCAGATCCTGCGCGCGGTCGTGCTGGTAGCTCAGGTTCATGATCTGGCCGGCGCTCTGCGCGCTCATCTGGAACGGAATGGAACTGTGGCTGATCGGTGTGCCCAGCGGCCGGGTGATCGACTGCACCAGCGCGATGCCAGGTGTGTGCAGCACGGCCTTGGCAACACGTTCGAGGATGAGCATGTCGGCAGGGTTGCGCATGTCGTGATCCGACTCGAGCATGAGCAGTTCCGGATTGAGTCGGGCCTCGGAGAAGTGTCGTTCGGCCGCGGTGTATCCGATCACGGACGGCGCCGTCTTCGGCAGGTACGGCCGGCCGTCGTAACTGACCTTGTACCCGGGCAGCGCCAGCAGTCCGACGAGTGTAATGCCCAACGATACGACGAGGATCGGGCCGGGCCAGCGCACAATGGCGGTGCCGACTCGGCGCCAACCACGGGCGCTCACAGCACGTTTGGGCTCGAACAGGCCGAAGCGGCTGGCGATCCAGAGCACGGCCGGACCCATCGTGAGCGCCGCCGCCAGCGTCACCAGAACACCGATGGCGGCCGGGATGCCCAGGGTCTGGAAGTACGGCAACCGGGTGAAGTATAAGCACGCAACGGCACCGGCAATGGTCAACCCGGATCCGATGATGACGTGCACGGTTCCACGAAACATGTCGTGGTAGGCGTCTTTTCGTTCCAGCCCTTTGAGGCGGGCCTCGTGATAGCGGCCGACGATGAAGATCGCATAGTCGGTGCCGGCGGCAATCGCCAACAATGTCAACAGGTTCGTCGAATAGGTCGACAGACCGATCAAGCCCCAGTGCGCCAGTGCGGCCACCACCCCGCGGGCGGCCGCCAGCTCCACCGCCACGGTGACGAGCATGATCAGCATGGTCGTGATCGATCGATACACGAACAGCAGCATCACCGCGATCACCAGGAAGGTGATGCCGGTGACCTTGTGGGTGCCCTGACTGCCGACCTCGAAGTTGTCGGTGATCAACGGCGCGGCGCCGGTGACGTAGGCCTTGACCCCCGGCGGGGCCGGGGTGTCCTCGACGATCTTGCGGATCGAGTCGACGGACTGGTTGGCCAGCGCCGTGCCTTGGTTGCCGCGGAGGTAGACCTGGACCAAGGCGGCCTTGCCGTCCTTGCTCTGCGAGCCGCCGGCCGTCAAGGGGTCGCCCCAGAAATCCTGGATGTGCTCTACGTGCGCGGTGTCCTGGGCGAGGCGCTTCACCAGGGTGTCGTAGAACTTGTGCGCGGCGTCGCCCAGCGGCTGGTCGCCCTCGAGAACGACCATCGCGGCGCTGTCGGAGTCGTATTCGCCGAACACCTCTCCGATGTGCCGCATGGCCTGGATGGACGGCGCATCGGGCGCGTTGAGGCCGACCGAGCGCGCTGCGCCGACCACCTCGAGCTGAGGGGCGACGGTGTTGGTGACCGCCGCGACGGCGATCCAGAACAGAACAATGGGCACGCAAAGGATTTCGATGATGCGCGCTGGTCGGGACGCGGTGATCGGCCCGTCCGAATGCTGCCCGCTCATGCCGTCTTCACCAGGCAGGAGATGTATCCGTTCACGTTGTCCGAGGACCTTTCGTCCTTGATGATCCCGTTGGCGGTGATGCGGCACCCGATCGACGAACCGTCGCCCTGGGCGCGCAGGTCGGCGTAGAGGGTGGGGTCGTCGGTGGTCAGCAGGTGCGACCACGGCAGGGGAGCGTCATCGACGCGCTGGGGTTGGGCCCGCTCGTCGAGGTAGTTGATGGTGGCGGTGGTCCCGGGCGAACCGAACACCTCGAGCAGCACGTGCTTGGGGTTGTATCCGGTGTTCTGCAGAGCGTCGGCGCTGGGCCGCGAAATGGTGTTGGTGGAGCCGAAGATGCCATGCAGCCGGTAGACGGTGAAGCTGACCAGGGCGACGACGATGACCGCCACCACGAGCGTCCAGCGCTTCCTGAGCAACCGACCGATCGACACCTTCACCCGAGAGCCTTTCGCTGAATGGCAGTAGAACGGTACGGTACCGTACGAACGGCCGCGATGGCGGCGCGGAGGTGGTCGGCGTCGGGGATGAGGTGAGCACGTGGCGGCAGGGTCGTCGGGTTCGCAGTCGTCGAGATCCCGGTGGACGCCACGCGAAGCCGAACTGCTCGCGGCCACACTGGAATTGCTGCGTCAGCACGGCTACGACCGGCTGACGGTGGAAGCCGTCGCCACGCACGCCAGGGCGAGCAAGGCCACCATGTACCGGCGGTGGCCCTCGAAGGCCGACCTGGTGCTGGCGGCCGTCACCGAGGGCACCCGCACGTCGGTGCTCCCGCCGGACACCGGCTCGCTGCGCGGCGACCTGCTCGAGTTCGGCTGCGCCGTCAGCCGCCAGTGCTGTGAACACGCCAGCACCATGCGGGCGGTCCTCAACGAGATGTCCCACGACCCCGCGCTGAGGGCGGCGATGCAGGGCGAATTCGTCCACCAGCGAAAGCTGGCACTTCAGGCGATCTTCGACGCAGCGGTCGAGCGCGGCGAGATCGCCGCCGACGCGGTCAACCAGGACATCCACGACCTGCTCCCGGGCTATCTGGTGTTCCGTTCGGTCGTCTCGGGCCGGCCGCCGACCGAGGACACCGTCCGCACGCTGGTGGACGATGTGCTGCTGCCGAGTCTGACGACCGGGCGGCGGGGGACCCGAAGTTCATCGACGGCACCGCGGCCCGCCCGCCGGTCGAGGTAATCCAGGTGGGCCGGATGCACGCCGCGGTCGACGCGCTCACCGCGCAACGGGTGCCGATGCTCCTGGTCCGCGGCCAGATGAGCGACTTGGTGACCGAGGAACGCGCCGCCGAATTCCTCGCGCGTTATCCGGGGATCGGCTTCGAGGACGTCAGCGGGGCGGGGCACATGGTAGCCGGGGATCGCAACGACCACTTTGCGGCCGCGGTGGTGGATTTCCTGGATCGTTGCGCCGTCACCTGAGTTGGGTACCATCGCGCGCGTGTTCCGACCCAGTGCCGTGCTCGCCGCCGCCTTCTGCCTCGCCGTGCTGCCCGTCGCGCCCGCATCGGCGGTTGTCGACGCGCCGGGCGAGCTGACGGTGAACGGTGCACAGCGCACCTACTTCCTGCACATCCCGCCGGGCGATCATCCGAACGGTCTCGTGATCAATCTGCACGGCGCCGGGATGACCGGTCTGGGCCAGGCGGCTGCGACGAACTACAACGCGGTCGCCGACCGGTTCGGCTTCGCGGTGGTGTACCCCGACGGGATCGACCTGAGCTGGGCCGACGGCCGCGGTGCCTCCACACCCGACCGCATGGGTGTCGATGACGTGGGTTTCCTTGCGGCGCTTGCAGATCGACTCGTGCGTGATTACGGGATCCCACCGGGCCGGGTCTTCGCCACCGGTATGTCGGCCGGCGCATTCATGGCCGAACGGTTGGCGTGCCAGCGTGCCGACGTGGTGGCGGCCATCGCCGCCGTTGCAGGCACGCTGGGGTCGGGCGTCCCGTGCGGTCCGTCGCGGCCGGTGTCCGTCCTGCAGGTACACGGCACCGCAGATCCGGTCGTTCCGTTCAACGGCGGGCCGATGGTGGGCCGCGGTGGACCCAGTGACGTGGTCGCGGCGCCGGTGATGGCCGATCGCTGGCGCGGAATGAACGGCTGCCCCGGAGCTCCCGTCGCCGGCGACCTGCCCGCCGCCGGTGATGGCACCGGAGTGCGCCTGCTGACGTCCGGCGGATGTGGCGCCGGGACCGAGGTGCAGTTCGTCGAGGTCGACGGCGGCGGCCATACCTGGCCCGGGGGTGCCGTCGTACCGCCGGCCGGCGCCACCACGCGGGCGTTCGACGCCTCCGGTACCAGCGCGCAGTTCTTTGCGGAACACGGCCGCTAGCGGCCCGGCGGACGATCAGGCCAGGGCGGCCAGCGCGGTCGCGGGATCGTAGCCGCCGAAGCCGGCCAGGTCGCCGTCGCGGAGCCGGTTCACCCAGCCCGGATCGGCCAGGAGCGCGCGCCCGATCGCGGCGATGTCGAACTCGCCGGCATCGAACTGCTCGACCAGGCGGTCGAGGGATGCGGGGCGGATGACCTCGCCCTGCTTCTCGCTGCGGAACTGGGTTTCCAGGCCGACGGACCCGACCGTGATGACGGGCAGTCCGGTCAGCTTGCCCGTCCACCCGGCCAGACTCAGGTCGGGATCATGGTCGGGGAACGCCGCCAGATAGTGCCGGCGGGTAGACGGGTGCAGGACATCCACCCCGGCATCGACCAACGGGGCGAGCAGTTCCTGGAGTTGTTCGGGGTGCTCGGCGATCGACGCCTGGTAGTCCAGCCCCTTCCACTGCGAGAACCGGAAGATGATCGGGTAGTCCGGGCCGACCGCGCGGCGAATTGCGCCAACCACGTCGGCCGGGAACCGGGTCCGGCCCGCAATCGACCCGCCATAGCCGTCTTCTCGGAGATTCGTTCTGGCCCAGAGGAATTCATCCAGGAGATAGCCGTGCGCGCCGTGTATCTCGACGGCGTCGAAGCCGACATCACGGGCGGTGACAGCGGCGTGCGCGAAGAGCTCGGCGAGCTGGGGCAGTTCGGTGGTCCCGAGGGCCCGGCCCTTGGGCCGGCCGAGGCCGTCGAGACTCGACGGGCTGACGGGTACAACACCGTCGGAGTCGTCGCGCTCTGCACCCTGGTGCCACAACTGGGCCGCGATGGTCCCGCCCTCGCCGTGGACGGCGTCGACCACCCGGCGCCAGCCCGCCAGCACGTCATCGCCGGCGAGCGTCGGAATGGACGACGGGTAACCCGCGGCCGGATCGGGCAGCCGGACTCCCTCGGTGATGATCAGGCCGACGCCACCGGCGGCACGACGGCGGTAGTACTCGGCGACGTCGGGGCCGGGCACCCCACCGGGGGAGGCCCGCCGGGTCATCGGTGCCATCGCGAACCGGTTGGGCGTCGTCAGCGAGCGGACGGTCAGCGGCTGGAACAGGTCTTCGAGTGCCATGCGAGCTTGCAACGCGGGCGCCGGTGCATCGATTCCCGGCCGGCGACGGGTTCCTCGACGGACCGTGCGACCGGGCCGAACGAGCAGGCCATGGCTGGTAAACCCATCGGTATACTCAGCCGGGTGAGCGCAGAACCGACCGTGCCGGCCCGGGGTGGCCGCGGCGCCCGGAAGCGGATTCTCGACGCCGCCGCCGACCTGTTCTATCGCGAAGGCATCAACGCCACTGGCGTCGACCGGCTGGCCGCTGCGGCCGCCGTGTCCAAAAGAACTCTCTACCAACACTTTCCGAGCAAATCGGCCGTTGTCGAGGAGTACCTGCGCTCCCTGCAGGAGCACATTGCGGACCCGGTCAACCCGCGGACCCGCGACAGCGAACGCAGTCCCCGCGATCGGCTGCTGGCGCTCTTCGAGCGCCGGGTGCCGCCGGGCCGGCTGCGGGGATGCCCGTTCCACAACGCGGCGGTCGAGGCCGCCGAGACCATGCCCGACGTGCAGGACATCGTGCATCAGCAGAAGCGGGACTACATCGACGGCATCGTCAGGCTCGCCGAGCAGGTCGGCGGACGTGATCCCGAACAGCTCGGCCACCAGCTGGCCGTGCTCTACGAGGGCGCGGCCGCCCTGGCCACCTCACTGGACGATCCGGCGCCCTGGGTGCACGCCCGCCGGGCGGCCGAAGTGCTGCTCGACGCTCAGAGCTGAGCCCAGACGGTCTTGGTCTCGAGGTAGCCGTCGAGGCCCTCATTGCCGAACTCGTGGCTGCAGCTTCATCATGCCGGTGTTGGCCGAGTCGATCGCGGCGAACCGCGGGGTGGGTCAATAGCCGTGCTACCGGGCGCGTGCCCCTGCCCGAATCCGCGAATGCGGACGAGACTGTCCTGGAGGTGCTGGTGAGGTGCCGTTTAACCTGAAAGCCGAATTGCAGACGAACTGAGAATGCGAGCCCCTATGTCCCTCCACGGCAAGACAATGTTCATCTCGGGTGCCAGCAGAGGTATCGGCCTGGCGATCGCGAAGCGGGTCGCCGCCGACGGCGCCAACATCGCCCTGATGGCCAAGACCGCCGAACCGCATCCCAAGCTGCCCGGCACGGTCTTCACCGCCGCCGCGGAGATCGAGAGTGTGGGCGGCCAGGCACTCCCGATCGTCGGTGACATCCGCGACGATGCCGCCGTGGAAGCCGCGGTGGCGCAGGCGGTCGAACGGTTCGGCGGCATCGACATCTGTGTCAACAACGCCTCGGCGATCAACCTGGGGTCGGTCGAGGACGTCGCGCAGAAGGCCTTCGACCTGATGAACGGCATCCAGGTGCGCGGTACCTACGCGGTGTCGCGGGCCTGCATCCCACACCTGAGGAACAGCGACAACCCGCACATCCTGACGCTGTCCCCGCCGATCCGGCTGGAGTCGAAGTGGCTGCGCCCCACCGCCTACATGATGGCCAAGTACGGAATGTCGCTGTGCGCGTTAGGTATTGCCGAGGAATGCCGGCACCTGGGCATTGCGTCGAACACGCTCTGGCCGCGCACCATGGTGGCCACCGCCGCCGTGCAGAACCTGCTGGGCGGTGACGAGGCGATGGCCCGGTCACGCAAACCCGAGGTGTACTCCGATGCTGCGTACGCCGTGCTGAACCAGCCCGCCACCTACACCGGCCAGAGCCTGCTGTGCGAGGACGTCCTCGTCGACGTCGCTGGTGTCACCGACCTGTCGATCTACGACTGTGTGCCGGGCTCGGAACTCGGCGTCGACCTGTGGGTGGATTCGCCCAACCCGCCCGGATATCAGCCATAGGCTGACACACCGTGAGCCCGACCATTTCCCGGCGCGACGTTCTGCGGTACTCCGTGATGGCCCCGGCCGCGGTGAGCCTGGGCGGCTGGGCCGCCGCGGCCGCCGCACCCACCGCCGGTGCCGACGGGATCCGGCTCATCGACTTCGCCGAACGCCTGGTACAGCCCGACCAGATCAAGGCCGCGGGTTACCAGGGCGCCCTGGTCTACGTCTCGGAGTTGCGGCCCGGCGCCACGTTCGACTTCAAGCCCGTCACGCGGGCGTTCACCGACGGGCTGCGGGCCGCAGGACTGCAGGTCGTCAGCTGCTACCAGTTCGGCAAACCCGGCTGGGTTAATTCGCCCTCAGATTTCACCCGGGGCTACGACGGCGGTGTCGCCGACGCCCAGACCGCACTCCGGCTAC
>JAKIXW010000009.1:0-275 GCA_022708865.1 Acidobacteriota bacterium | reverse complement strand
GCCGATCGGCGCCGACACGTGGAAAAGCCTGGCCGTCAAGTGGTTTCGCGGCATCAATTCGGTGCTTGGTGCCGAACGCACGGGGGTTTACGGCAGCAATCTGGTGTGCGGCTGGGCCGGCGACGACGGTGTGATCGGCCACTCGACGACGCCCGGCAAGCGCTGGGCGTGGCAGACCAGAGCGTGGTCGGGCGGCGCGCTCGAACCGACGATCGTCCTGTTCCAGCGGGAGGTGGTCACCGCGTCCGATCCGGGCGCGATCATCGACGGGGTGC
>JAKIXW010000099.1 GCA_022708865.1 Acidobacteriota bacterium | reverse complement strand
CGCCGCGTCGATGAAGGCGTTGTAAGCCGCCGCAGGCATGCGGAGCGCCTGCCCGCGCTGCACCTTCTTGAGATCGTCGCCTGCCATGTCGCCTCCTTAGATGCCCAGATCGCCGAAATTGCCGTCCGGGTAGACCTTCTCGATGTAGACGGCCACCGGCTTCTTCACGACCTGTTTGAGGGCGTCGTCCACCTCGTCGGCATAGCGCACCCAGAGGTAGTCCCAGCCCAGTTTGGTGGCGACGGCAATGCCGCCGACGGTGAAACTCGAACGGTTCTGCGAGACGGCGAAGCGGTAGGTGATCTCCCACAGATCCTCGCGCCGGTCGCCGCGCCGGACGCCGGTCGCGCCGAGGAAAAGCACCTCGCCGGGGTCGTAGCCCCGGAAACCGTCGTTGTTGTACATGCCGGTCTTCCGGGCCAGGGCGTTGCGGAAGCTCTGGGTGACGGTCGAGCGCGGCAGGAAGTGGGTCTCGGTGAAGTTGTAGACCGGCTGAATGATGTCGACACCGGCCACGTTCTCGCCGTCGTAGCCGATGGCCCCCTGGTAGTCCGGAGCGCTGGCCGGGTAGCGGTTGCGGGTCGAGAGCGACTGGGTGATGTGCTGGGTGCCGCCGCCGGTGTCGAAGGTGTAGACCGTCTCGGGATCGTCGCCGTCCTCGGTGGTGTTCAGCTGCTGGTAGCGGACCGCCACCTTCCAGGTGGTCTCGTTGATCCGCTCCTCGACCTCGACCGTTTCCCGGCGCAGGCCGCTGAACCACTCGCTGCTCGCGCCGTGGACCGCCAGGACCGCGTCGTCCTCGTCGAGGGCGTCGAAGACGAAATACGGCAGGTCGGCGGTGACATAGTTGCCGTAGTTGTTCATCGACTGCGTGCGGTCGAAGAAGGCTTGTTCCACTCGGGCCATCGGTCTCGGTTCTCCTACAGGAAGGCCAGGCCGGAATCGTTCCGGTCGTCCAGCTTCTGGTTGGTTCGTTTCTGCTGCCGGACCATCTCGGCGGTGTTGGCGGCGACCGAGTCCGATGCCCCGGCGGCAGCCAGGGCCCGGAGACCCGCGAGGTCGAATGCGCCCTGCACCTCGATCTTGCCGCCCGCCAGCGCCGGGGCGGCGGCCTGCACCCGGTCGATCAGCGCGTCGATGCTCTTGGCATCGGGCTTGCCCGGTTCCCGGTCGCGCGCTTCGCCCCGCTTGCGGGCGGCTTCGGCAATGGCCGCTTTCCATTCCGCGCGGGCCTGTTCGAGCGCTTCGGCGGAGGCTTTGAGATCGGCGGCGGCCTTCTCGTCGAGCGCGGAACGCTCGGTGTCGGCGGCCGTGTCCACATCGCGCCGCGCCTGCTCCATTTCGGCCAGACGGCCCTGGTTGCCGATGGCCTCCTGGCGTTTCAGTTCGGCCACCCGTTCGCCCTGCCGGTCGACCAGCGCCGAATCCTCTGCCTGGTGGCGCGCCTTCATGTCGCGCCGGTCGGCTTCGAGCTGGTCCTGCATGGCGGCCATCTCGGCACCGAGCTGGCGCTGTTCCCCGGCATAGTCGTCGCGCAGCATCTGCTTGGCGGCATCGGTGTCGAGGCTCTCGTCGAAGTAGCCCATCACGTCGATGGCGATCTCGCCGATCCACTGCTGGGCGCTCTTGATGCCCGACTGCACCCGGTTCCAGGCCTTGAAGATCAGGCTGACCAGCTCCATCCACATCCGGCCCATGGCCTGAGTGACCTTGAGCCAGCCGAACTCGATCAGGTGAAACCCCTCCAGCAACGGCTCGGCGATGCCGTTCTTGATGGCGATCTCTTTCAGCGCGAACCACAGCGTCTGCCAGGTCTTGAGCAGCCCGGCCTTGACGCTGATCCACACGTTGAGGATGCCGTTCTTGAGATCGAGCCAGATGCCCAGCAGCGTGTTCATGCCCTTCTGGAAGACCAGCTTCAGCGACAGCCAGAGGATGCGCGCGGCAAGCTGGATGTCCCCGGCCGCCAAGGCGTCGCCGATGCCCTTGAACGACTCCCGGGCGACCTCCCGCAGCCAGGCGAACTGCTCACCCAGCCAGGCCAGCGCCTTGCCGCCCACGCCGGAGGCATAGACGAGATAGCCGCCCAGCGCGACCACGGCGACAGAGACCAGACCGATGGGCGTCAGCAGTGCGCCGAGCACGCTGCCGATGACGCCGATGGCCGTGCCGACCGCCGAAGCGATGGAGGCCAGGCCGCCCAGGGCGAAGGCCAGGACCGCCGCCGAGGAGCCGACCGCCACCAGGATGCCGCCGACCGCGCCGATGACCGCCACCACCTTCACGGCGGTGATCACCAGGCCCTTGTTGTTCTGGATCAGCTCGCGGAGCATCTTGCCGAAGCGGGTGAGCGCCTTGGCGGCCTTGCCGACCGGTTCGGCCAGCGCTTCGCCCATCACCGACAACACGACCAGCGCCGCCTGCTTGAGCTGGGCGAAGCTGTGCGCCAGGGTGTTGGTCATCTTGCCGTAGGCTTCACCGGTCGCCCCGGCGCGGTTGCCCATGGCCGCCACGTCCTCGGCGAAGCCCTGCATATTCCGCAGCGCGGGAAGCACACCCTTCATGGCGCGGATGTTGGGGAAGAGTGTGGCGATGGCATCGGGCGGCAGTTGGCTGATGCGCTTGAACACCCCGATCAGGCCCTCGCCCTCAAGCGTGGCCACGTCGAGCGAAAAGCCAAGCTGCCGGGCAAGTTCCGCGCCCTCGGCGGACGGTTTGAGGAAGGTGGACATCACCGCGTTGATGGCGGTGATCGCCTCCTCGGTCTGGATGCCGCTACGGGTCAGCGTGGCGATACTGGCCCCCAGCTCGTCCATGCCCACTCCGGCGGAGGCGGCGATGGTGGCCACCTTGCCGATGTTGGGCGCGAGCTGCCCGAAGGTGGTCTTGCCGCGCTTGACGATGCTGAACAGCCAGTCGGAAACGTCGGCGGCGCGTTCGGCCCCGAGCCCGTAGGCGTTGAGCATGGTGGTGATCGCATCGGCAGCGGTGCCGGTGTCGGTCAGTCCGGCCTTGGCGGCACGGGCCGAGGCGGCCAGGACGTCGAGCGCCTGTTCGGCGGGCACCGAGGCGGAGAGGATGTCGTAGAGCCCCTTGGCCAGCGTCTCGGTGGACTCGCCGAACTCGACCGACATGTCGCGGATGCCCTCGCGGAAGCCCGGCATGTGCTTCTCGGGCTCGGCGAGCATGGTCGAGACGTTGGCCATCTGCTGCTCGAAGTCGGCATACACCTTGACCCCGCCGACGAACGGCATGGCCATCATGCCGCTCAGCAGCACCATGCGCTTGCCCACGTCGCTGACCGAGCTGGCGAAGCCCTTCAGCCGTTTCTGCGCCGCCTTCAGGCCGCGCACCAGCGCGGAGTTGTTGACGGACAACTCCACGTAGGCGGCTCCGGCTCGAATGTCGGCGCTGGATGGCATCTATCGGCTCGCTTCGTTGGTGGGTTCAGTCTTCACAAACACGTCCCGCAGGATGCGGAGTCCCTTGCCCCGGATCACGGTCTTCGGCTTCTGCTCGTGCGGGTTGAAATCCTCGGGCTTGAACGGGCGCTGCTTCCTGGGGTCCCGGTTGACGTTGGCCACCAGCGACATCATCGCCGCCGTGTGCCGCCAGGCATCCCGGCTCTTCGCCTCCGACATCCAGAGCAGCTCCCGCAGCGTGTGCGGGCCCGGGTCTACTCCCGCGACGGCGGCAAGCTCGAAGAGGGATCGGTAGGCGAGGTCAGCGCGGCCTCGATCCGGCGTTCCAGTTCCGGGTCGTCCAGCCGCGCCTGGGCGTACTCCACCGCCCGCGCCTCCACCGAGTGCAGCTTCGCCAGGGCCTTGTGCAGGACCCGGCGCTTGCCCTGGGGGAAAAAATCGACCAGCTCCTCCAGGAGCGCGGTGGTCGCGTGCTCGATGGCGTCGCCCGCCATGGCCCGCCCGAAATCCTCGTCGCTCACCTGCTGGGCGTCGGCCTCGGGCTTGCACACCACATAGATCACGTCGCAGAGCAGCACCGGATCGGAGGAGAGCTGTTCGAGCAGCTCGCCTTCGACCGCCGCCATCAGGTTGACGTCCAGGGCGCTGCGCACCCGCTTGATCGCATCGACGTTGACGCTGACCGTCCAGGTGCGGCCCGCGTTGTCCTTGAAAGTCTTCATCGCTTCTGTCTCCTGCTTCCGGTTGGGATGGGGGAGCGGAGCGGGCGGCCGGGTCGCGACCGCCCGCCCCGCTGGGTACGGTTACGGGGTCGGTTCCACCCACGCCGGGGCGCGGGTCGAGTAGGTCGGCTTGGCGGTGACCGAGACGGTGATCGCCTCCTCCAGCGCCTCCTTGCGGCTGAAGTTGGTGATCGAGAAGTCGGCGTCGAGCCCCTCGCCGCCCACCCCGTCGAGGATCGCCAGGGCAATCGGCTCGTTGTTGAAGTAGGCGTCCTTGATCGCCGCGAAGCCCGCGTCGTCCGAGTCCCAGATCATCTCGAACTCGACCGAACCGGTCTTCAGCGTGCCGACGGTCGCCCGCCAGCCGGAGTTGCCGCGCGTGGTCACGTCGGCTTCGCCGGACTCCAGGTTGAGGGTGACGTCCTTGACGTTGGTCAGCTCCGTGGTGGCGGTGGCACCCGCCGCGCCGTAGTAGAGCTTCGCTTCCATACCGAGTTTGATGGACATGGTTCTGTTCTCCTGTCGTTGGGGTTGGTTTGGGCGGGTTCCGACCCGCCCGGTTGACTGCTCTCTATGCCTTGATCGAGTCGGCCCACATCCGGGGCAGTCGGCTCCTGATCTTCAGCAGGGCCGGGCCCATCAGCGGGCGTTTCGGGTACACCTGGCGCTTGTAGCGACCGCCGAACTCGTGCGCGGCGGCGGACCGGCCCACGACCGTGTAGGCCGGGCCGATGAGCACGCGCTCGCGTTCCTTCTCCACCACGTAGCGGACGGCCCGCTTGAGCTGTCCACGCCGCGCGTGGGGCGGCTGGCCGGGGGCCGAGGCCTTCCTGGAGCGCCGGATGCTCCGCCTGGCGGTCAGGCGCAGCGCCGCTCCGGCGTGCTCCAGGGAACGGATCGAGCCTTCGGCGGCTCGCCGTCGCATGCCCCGCTCCTCGAATCGACTGGTTGCCTTGATGCGGATCATGGGTTACCTCAGATGTCCGTGCCGAGATGCTGCGCCAGCTTTCCGGCGATCCGGTCGAGGGCATCCTCGACGTTGGCGGGCGGAGTCCCGGCCCAGGCGCTGCCGCCCGTGCCGTTGTCCGAGCCGTCGGCATAACCGGTCCCGTCGGCGGTGTCCTCCAGCTCGATGGTCCCGCCGTAGGCCGCCAGGAAATCCCGGTTCTGGCTGAAGGAGCAGGCGTCCATCTTCACCGAGCCGGTCATGCCGGAGAGGTCGGTGCCGGTGCCGAAGCGCACGTTTCGCCACGAGTTGCCGGAGAGGCTGCTGGTGGAGGTCACCGCCTTGAAGCGGACATCGCGCAGCGAGTAGAGGTAGACCGGGCCGGACACGTCGCCCAGGTTCATGGAACTGGACGTGTCGCAGCGCTCGGCGTAGAGCGTGATCGGGGCGTTGGACGCGGCCGCGATCCCGCCCAGCGCGCCGTTCTCGACGTACAGGTGGGTCTGGCCACCGGCGCTGTTGAAGGTGCCGGTGATGCCGCTGTTGAGGAACTGCCACGCCGGGAAGTCGCCGGTACCGTCGCTGGTCAGCGTCACGTCGCCGTCGATGCCGGTCAGCACGTGGGCCCCGTTGACGTAGGCCGGGCGCAGGTTGCTGCCGCGCACGATCACCTGCGTCGCGCGCACCGCCCCCGAACGCAGCAGCGGATTGGCGCTCCAGTCCTGGGCCACGTTGCCGACGATCAGCGCCTGGTCCATCTGGAAGAGGACCGTGGGCCGCAGCGGCACGGCGAGCAGACTGGCCGACTCGTCGTAGAGGCCGGGCGCGACGTTGATCACGTAACGCTGCTTGGCCGGATCGTTGAACTCGGTCACGTCGGCCGCGTCGCCGATGGCGGCCAGGGCCGCGCGCACCGTCTTGAAGGGGAACAGCGCCGTACCCTTCGCGACGTAGGTGTCGCTGCGGCTGCCGTCCACGTACAGCAGACGGCTGCCGGTCGCCCCCGCGAGCTGGTCGATGGCCGCCTGCACCGTGGTGGCGGACAGGCCGCTCGACGCATTGCTGTAGGGCACCTCGTCGGCGTTCTGGAGGTTGAGACTGTCGAGGAACACCCATCCGGCGGGGTCGCCCTCGACGCGGTAGAGGCCATTGCCCCCGGGCGCGCCGCCTTCCTGGCGGACGATGTAGAGGGTGTTCGCGGGCAACGTGGACGGGTCGGGCAGTTCGGCGTAGGTGTCGACCGCGCCGCTGATGCCGACCGCGCCCGCCGCGATCTCCGTGGCCAGTGCCAGCCGCCGCCCCTGCGGATCGGTGACCCGGTCGCTTTCGGCCCACTGGCCCTGGTGGTGGACGACCATGCCGTTCTGGAGGTCGCCGATGAGAATCTTGTGGTCTGCCATGGTGTCTTTCTCCTGCTTTCAGGTTTCCGGTTCGGTGTACATGCCGAGATGCTTGGCCAGCAGCACGGCCAGGGTTGAAACGGCCTCGCCGAGGCTCTCCGGCGGGTCGTGGTTCCACATCGCTTCCGTCCCCGGCGGCGGGGTGAAAGCCCGAGCCAGGGAGGCGCGTTCGGTTTCGGTGATGACCGCTCCGCTTCCGGCGTCGCGCAGCGCATCGAGCACCGCCTTGTTGGCGTGCTGATGCCCGGTCGCGCCGGATGGAACGGTGAAATAGCCCATTACCAGGTCC
The DNA here is from genome assembly GCA_022708865.1 of Acidobacteriota bacterium. GTDB lineage: Bacteria > Actinomycetota > Actinomycetes > Mycobacteriales > Mycobacteriaceae > Mycobacterium. Next base: position 6,163 of record JAKIXW010000099.1, on the reverse strand, counting down.
CTCCGATGACGGTGACCTGGTCGCCGGGTGTGCCCTTGGCGCGAATGCGCGAGAGGTCGACCCGGTAGACGGCGTGATACTCGCCGGGCACCCACGGCACGTCGCTGCCGTCGTCGCCCTGGAAGAACACGGTGGCCGCGTTGGTCGGCACAGCACTGATCTCGAACGATCCCACCAGGGATGCGTCCGAGAGGGGGCGGTAGTCGGTGGTGACCTCGATTCGGCGCATGATCATGCTGTTCATCGAATCACCTCGAAGGTCAGGGTCACGACGCTGGTGAACTGCCGGTACTGCTCGATGTGCTCGGGCGCGTAGACCGGCTCGTTTTCGATCTCCACGCACAGCGCCTCCGGGTAGTCCGGCAGCCGTCTGCCGATGCCGAAACACTGGGTGATCGCCTCGACCAGCTCGAGCAGCGACTCGATGTCGGCCTCGGCGGCGAGCTTGCGCTGGACCCCGATGTCGATCTGCACCAGGCGCGAGTTGGCCTGGCGGCTGGCCCGCGCGAAGTTGACGGCGCGCGGCACCACCGAGACCTTGAGATCGCGCAGGTTCTTCAGGTCGAAGATCGGCCGGAAGACGACCTCGGCCGCGAACTCCTGCGGGAACTCGGTCGCGTTCAGCTTGGCGGCGACGGCTTGGGCGATGGCGGTGACGGTGGCCATGTTGGGTTACCTCATTTCAGTACGCTTGCGACGATGGAGCCGATGGCTGCCAGCAGCGCCAGCAGCGAAGCCCCGGCCGCAGCCAGGATGGTCTTCTGCACTTCATGCACCTGCACGCAGGGCGGGCGATGGTGGATGCTCGGGTCGCTCATGTGCAGCTTGAGCATCCCCTTCATCTCCGCGACATCCTCGCGCATCTCGTTCACCACGATCCACAGATCGCGACTGTCCGTATTGCTATGGCCGTTGGGCATGGGGTCATTCCTCGTCGATCTGTCGGGTGTGGATGCGCAGCGTGGTCTGGTTCACGTCCGACCAGCGCCACTCGGGTTCGCCCGCAGGCGACATCACCTCGTAGCGCCGGTCGGACTCGATGATCAGGTCGCCGGGCCGGGGAAGGACCGCCGCGCCGTCGACCACCAGGTCGGCGGCGCGGACCAGGAAGTCGCGGGACTCGCTGCGCAGCACGCGGCCGTACTCGTCCGCGCTCTCGAACCGCGTCCTGCCGACCGTGGCCTGGAGCCCGATGCGCTTCCCATCCCGCTCGAACCACACGGCGGTGGTCAGATGCTGATGGCGTTGGCGCTCAAGCCAGTCGGCGGCCTTCCCCAGGAGGTTGTTCATTGATCGAGCCTCACATGGACGGTGGCCTCATCGTCCCCTGCGGCGAGAATGCTCTTGCCGAGGTAGGGATAGGCCGTGGGCGGCGTGCCGCCGTCGTCCGCATCGGGCGTGGCGACCGCGCCTGCCGCGTTCCAGTGGAGCTTCACCCCGGCGGCGATGGCCGTCCCGGCACCGGTAGCCTTGGGCATGGCGTAGACGCCGGTCAGCGCCAGCGCTCCCCGTTCCCCGGCCTTGATATCGAGCTTGGCAATGCCCACCAAGTCGTTCTGGACCACCACGTCACCGGCGGCCACGTCGGTGGCGGGGATGTGGTCGATGGCGTCCCCGCGCTGCTTGAAGACTGCGTTCATGATCGTTACTCCCGTTGTTGAAGGGTTGAGGGTCAGACGGCCACCGCTTCACCCGCGAACTTCACCATCCCCCGGAAGTCCTGTTCGCGGACGCCGAGGTCGAAGTAGACGCGGAACTTGATGCCGAGCGTGTCGAAGTCGGCGTCGCCCTTTTCCACCTTGGGCACGCGCTGGCCCTTGAGATACCCGATCTCGAAGGTGTCGATGATCGCCGGGTCGGCGAACAGGTACCAGGCCAGGCTGGACGCGCCGGGGTAGTTGCCGTTGGAGAGGTAAGGCGAGCTGATGACCTCGAGGTCCTCGTCCGCCAGCGCGTTGTAGGTCGGGATGCGCCGCTTCTCGCTGGTGCCCGTGGCGATGTAGAAGGTCGAGTTGAGCAGCTCGCGCGCGGTCATCTTCAGCGCCGTCGGCACCAGCAGGAACTTCGGGCTGATGTTGATCGGCTGGCCGTCGGCATCCACCTGGTCGAGGAAGAGCTGCACCGCCAGGCCGAGGCTCTCGCCCGACAGCGCGGTGTCCGTCCCCTCGCGGTAGTTCTTGTGCGCGAGGCTGAACAGGTTGCCGGGGTTGGCCAGGAGCCGGGTGAAGAAGAGCTGGTCGATCTTGCGCGCGGCCCGGGCCCCCATGCCGTCCGGCACCTTGAGGAAGGCCCCGAGGTCGTCGTTGTAGATCATCTGCCGGGTCAGGGCGAAGATCTTCCCGAAGGTCCCGAGCTGGTTGGTGGCCTTCTCTTCGGTCAGGCCGCCGTGCTTGATCTCGCCGTCCGGGGCCACCGGCTCCAGGTCGCCGACATCGGTCAGGCGGTAGCGCTCCGACTCCTTGAAGTCGTTCAGCTCGCCTTCGCTGCACAGCCGCGTGGCGATCACCGGCTGCGCCTCAAAGGCCTTGAGCAGGCGCTTGTTGGCGACGTTGTTGAGAATGCCCGGAAGCGAGACCGTGCTGAAGGCCGCCCGGATGGTATCGTTGCCGAAGCTGCGCGGCACCGCGATCCCCTCGAGGCGCGCGCACTCGACGAAGAGCAGGTGCAGGCTCAGGTCCCGCGTGCGGGCCGCGCCGGACATGACCTCGTCACCGTACTGGCGCACGAGGTCGGTCTCGCCGATCCCGGCGCGCAGGCACAGGGCTGCCTCCAGCACCCGGCGTTCGAAGGCCGGACCGGGATCGCGCCGGACGGAGATGTTCACGTCGGCCATGGGCCGCGCGGCGCGAATGGCGGCGAGCACCTTCTGGCTGGCGGCGTGGATCGTCCATCCAGCGTTGACGGCTTCGCGCTCGATCTCGGGGAACTCGCCGTTGCAGACGCGCTGGATGCCAGCGATACGTTCGCGTTCGGCGGCCACGGCCTGGGCGGCGACGATGCCTGCGTCGGGAGCTGCGGGCGGCTCAACACGCTGAGCGGGATCAGCAGCCGGGCCAGCAGGCGGAGGATTGCTGCGAGTGTTCTGATCATGCATGGGTACCTCTCCGGTAAGGTTGAAGGAGGCGGCGACCTGCATGCGGGTGGCCTGGTCGGCACCGACGGCGACGACCGACACCTCGCGCAGGACGGACGCGGTGACGTGGTAGAACGGGGCGGCATGCTCCTGGCCGTTGACGACCCGGGTGCCGGTCTTGACCAGCTCGGACTGCTTGACCTCGGCCCCGATGGAGAGCTGCCAGTCAGCCCCGGCGGCGGACTGCTCGACGATCCCCGTTGCCGAGCCGCTCGAGGAGACGATCTCGCCCTCGATGTGCAGGGCGTTGTCCTCGACGCGCGCGGCGACCATGCCGACGCGCGAGCCGGTGCGGTTCTCATGGTTGGTCAGCAGCGGCACGGTGTCGGGGATTTCCATCCCGGACAGGTCCACCACGACCGGGTGCTTCCAGCCGGGCAGGCTCATCTTGCCGCCCGAATACGCGACGCCCTTCACTTTGGGCTTGCCGCCCTCGGCGGCGGCTTCGATGGTCACGAACTCATTCATGGTCTGCGTTCTCCTGGGTTGTTGGGGTGCTCTCGGGTTCAATGAGGCCAAGCTCGCGCATGAGCGCCTTCTCCCGGGCCCGCTGGCGAAGCTCGGCTTCCCAGTCCAGTCCCTGGCGGGCGTACTCGTGCGAAAGGGTGGTCGTGTTGCTCTCCAGCCGGAGGCGTTGGGCGTTCGCCTCCTTGGCGGGGTCGACGTGTTCCTGCCCGTCCCAGAACCACTGGTGGACGGCGGGGATGTCGAGATCGCGGGTCAGGGCGTATTCGCGCAGCCAGACGGCGAGGACGCGGTCGAGCACGCGCGTCGCGATGAACGCCTGGTCGACCCGGATGGCCTTGTAATAGGTCTGGTGGTCGAGGCGGCCGGAGGCGTAGTTGTAGCCGGACGAGTTCCCGGCGGCGATGTTGTAGGGCAGGTTCAGGCAGCGGGCGATCTCGTTGAGGATCTCGCGCTTGAACTCGGCGTAGGTGGTCGCGGGCTGCTTGGGATCGAGCTGGGACATCTTCCATCCGCCGGGCATGGTCAGCAGCATGTTCCGCTCGAGCTGGATCAGGTCCATCGGCTCGACCGCGTCGGCTTCGCCGGAGGCGGGCGCGTCGGTGTAGAGGATGCCCGCGAAGTCGGCGGCGGCCTCGGCAGCGGCCAGGACCGCCAGGGTGTAGCGACGGAGCTGGGCGAAGAGGGGCAGCGCAGGCGTGATCTCGGGAATGCCCCGGTGCAGTTCCGGGCGGTCGGCCCGGAAGATATGGATCATCGCCTGCGCAGGCACATCGATGGCTTTCTGACCGTAGTCGAACACCGCGCCGCCGGGATGGTGCTTCAGCACCCGGTAGCTCGTCGGGTTGCCGTGTGCGTCCAGGCGGACGCCGTCGACTTCGTCGCTGCGCCCGACTATGGACAGGTCGCTGGTGACGCGGTCGGCCTCGACCAGGGCCACATCGATCTGGATGTCGTGGTCGATGCCCGGGTTCTCGACCAGCATGGCGAAGGCCTCGCCATCCTGGCAGCGGGCCATGCGCATGGTGCGCAGCTTCTCCGGCAGGCGAACGGCCTGCGCCCAGGCGGCGAAGTCGCGCTCGACGGCGCGGTTCAGTTCGTCGTCGTCGGTGAGCATCTGCAGGCGCGGGCCGGTGCCGATGGTGTCGTTGGCCAGCGTCAGGACAATGCCCTTGGCGTAGCTGTTGTTGGCGACCTCGTAGCGGGCGCGCTCGCGCAGCGCCTTGCGCACGTCGGGACTGGCTTCCTCGTCGGCGGAATGGCCGTCGGCCGCCGCCCAGTGCCTGCGGTTCTCGGGCGTGGTCTGGGCCGCGTCGAAGCGGCCGCGCACGATCCGGTAACTGCGGGGCGGCCGGGAAGTCCCGGCGGCTGGCCGTTTGAACAGGTTGGCGAGGAGGTTGCGCATCGCGTCAGCAGGCCCCCGGCGGGATCATCTTGCCGACGCGCAGGCCCATCCCCTTAGCCTTGGCGGCGTTCTTCGCGGCCAGGTAGCGGTCGACCGCGATCTGGTCTTGCAGCGGGTGCTGCTCGACCTCGCCCGCGTCGCCACGGGCGCGCTTCGGCCCCTGGGCGTTCTCGCGGATGTTGTCTTCGAGCGGTTCCGGCATACGGGCATCTCCATGTTCGAGGGGCCTGACTGGCCGCCATAGTCATTTTCTCTACGGCGGCGGGCCAAACTGGCGGAGATGCCGGGAAGATTTTTGGCGGATGCTTGGTCTGGACGATCAGCGCCGTGTCTGACGCCGCAGGTCCGACAGCTTGATCCGCTCGCGTCTGGGCGCAGCGCCTTCCTGCGTGCCGGGCAGGACCGCGCCTTCCATGCTGGCGGCCACGGCGCAGCCGACGATGCCGTCGAACCAGTGGTTGTCGTGTGCTTCCGGGCGCAGCTTCCACTCGTCCACGACTCTGCCGCGCCCCTCGGTCTTCACCCGGTACTCGGCGGTGAGGTGTTCGGCGAAGAGCTGGTGCGCCACCGGGTCGCGCCCGTAGAGTGACAGGCAGCCCCGGTCGCCCATCGGCACGGCCAGCCGGGCGTGGATGAAGCTCTTCCAGTAATTGGTGTCAAAGAGCACGTGCCGGATGGCGCGCTTGCCGCGCACGTTCGGGATGCGCCAGTTCAAGCCCACCCGGTCGCCCTGCTTCTTCTTGTACTCCGCGAACGGGGTGCTGGACGCGCCGACATAGCGCCCGTGGCTGGGGAAGAGAACCGCCGCGTGCGGGCTCTGGCGGCAGAACTGGTAGACCACGTCCGTTGACGTGCCCCAGTTGGCATCGACCAGGCAGCGGCCGATCTTCAGCATGGCCCCGTCGTCGCGCTGCCATTCTTTGGCCAGGAGCTTGCCGGTCAGCGCTTCGAGCCCGGCGTAGATCGAGCCTTCGAGACCTGCCCCGCGCTTCACTTCGAGCAGCGTCGGGGTGGCATCGCGCAGCGTGAAGTAGCGCCTCCCCTGGTCGGGGAATGCTCCGTAATCCACCAGGTACCCGGTGAAGTCGCTCTCCCAGGCGCACACCGCCCAGAACAACAGCTTGCCCTGCACGTCCACGAACATGGTCAGGTGGTTGCAG
>JAKIXW010000098.1 GCA_022708865.1 Acidobacteriota bacterium | reverse complement strand
GCCCCGCGCCGAATTTCTGCGTGACCTTGTCGCCGTCGGTGCGCTGATCGGAGACCGGCACACCCAGCGAACCGGCAGCGCCGCCGAGTTTGTCCCACGCCGCCTTCATCGCGCCGCGAACAATCACCGCGCCGTGCTCCGCGGTGGCAAAGATGACGGGATTATCTTGTGCGGCAAACGAACTCACGCGGCTGCCGGGAACTCCCCCGTCGGCTTCGGGCGCATTGGGCAGCCCGAGATCGCCGCTCGGTCCGCCGGCCGCCTCATACTTCTCCAGGATCGCGCCGGTGACCGCGTACGCACCGGTGCCCGGACCGTAGAAGATCTTGCCGCCGGCGAACTCCTGGCCGGCGCCATCGGGCGGAATCGCGAACTGCTCGCCCGCGCGGGCACCGAGCGGACCGGCCACGCCACCGGCCGCCCGCAGGGCCGCGTTGATCGCCGAGGTGGCGTCGCCGGGGATGACCAGATCATCCAGCTGACCCGCCAGGTCCGGCGGATCCGTGGTGAACGTCTTGGTGCGCCCGTCGAAGCTGATCCGGCCGCCGGTGAACGTCTGCGTCGCCACCGAGCCGTCGTAGGTCTCGTCGGCGGTGGGCACCCCCAGGACCCCGGCCGAGCCACCGAGCCGGTCCCATGCCGCGTTGATGGCGCCGCGAACCACCCAGGCTCCGGTGTCGGGTGTCCAGAAGATCACGGGCTGATCGGCCGCACTGAACGTGGAGTTGCGGCTGTCCGGGCTGACCCGCCCTGGGCCTTCGTCGATGATCGGGAACCCGAGATCGCTATCGGCGGGCCCGCCCAGTGCGCGGTACTTGTCCAGGATCGCGCCGTACATGATCTTTGCGCCGGTTTCCGGTGTGTAGAAGATTACGCCACCAGCGAAGTTCTGGCCGAAGCCGTTGCCGGCGGGGTAGAGATCGCCGTCCTTTGCGCCCAGTTCCGACGCGTCGCCGCCGGCTGTTGTCCAGGCTGCCGTGATCGCGTCAGTGGCATCGCTGTCGGGGCTGGCCACCGCAACGGGCGCCGTCAGCGTCATCGCCGTCAGCGCCGCGGCCATTGCCACGACGGCGCCGCCGATCAGGCCAGAGGCCCCGCGGCGCGTCGCGCGTCGCCGTATTCTCATGCACCCTCCCGCAATTCCAGGCCCGTTGCGCAATGCGAACATGCCGGCGCCAACACGCCCTCGATTCGGGACAATACAGATTCGGTACCGAAATGACGTGTAGCCGCGACGGGCACGGCGCATATTCATTTGCGCACGCGGCCAACGAATACCGTGGATCAGATGCCCATGGAGCGTCCGATGATCTCCTTCATGATCTCGGTGGTGCCGCCGTAAATGGTCTGCACGCGGGCATCCAGATACGCCCGGGCAACCGGATATTCGCGCATATATCCATAGCCGCCGTGCAATTGCAGGCAACGGTCGATGAGGTGAACCTGCTTCTCCGTGCTGTACCACTTGGCCATGGCGGCCTGCTCGACGGTGAGCTTCTCGTCGAGGTGGAGCCGGAGGAACTCGTCGACCATCATCCGGACCGCCGTGGCTTCCGTGGACAGTTCGGCCAGCAGGAATCGGGTGTTCTGGAAACTGCCGATCGGTTTGCCGAATGCCTTGCGTTCCTTGGTGTATTGCACGGTCTGCTCGAGCACCGTCTCCATCGCCGCGGCCGCCACACTCGCGATGCTGATTCGCTCCTGCGGCAGGTTCTGCATGAGGTAGACGAATCCCTGCCCCTCCTCGCCGAGGAGATTCTCGACGGGCACCTTGACGTCGGTGAACGAAAGTTCCGCGGTGTCCTGGGCGTCCAGGCCGATCTTGTCGAGGTGGCGGCCGCGGTCGAAGCCCGGCATGCCGCGCTCGACCACCAGCAACGAAAAGCCCAGTGCCCCCTTGTCGGGATCGGTTTGGGCCACCACGATCACCAGGTCGGAATGGATGCCGTTGGTGATGAACGTCTTGGCGCCGTTGAGGATGTAATGGTCACCGTGCTTGACCGCCCGCGTCTTGATTCCCTGCAGGTCGCTGCCCGTGCCGGGCTCGGTCATGGCGATGGCGGTGATCAGTTCACCGCTGCAGAATCCCGGCAGCCAGCGTTGCTTCTGCTCGTCGGTGGCCAACCGGAGCAGGTAGGGCGCGACGACGTCGTTGTGCAGGATGAATCCGAGTCCGCCGAACCGGGCGGCCGTGGTCTCCTCGTTGAGGATGACGTTGTACCGGAAATCCGGATTGCCACCGCCGCCGTACTCCTCGGGCACCGCCATGCCGAGAAATCCCTGCTTCCCGGCCTCCAGCCAGATCCCGCGGTCGACGATCTTGTCCTTCTCCCACTGCTCGTGGAAGGGCGCGACGTGCTTATCCAGGAACGCGCGGTAGGACTCCCGGAACAAATCGTGTTCCGGTTCGAACAGCGTGCGGTCGTACTTCACTACCGAGGTCGCTGCTGCGGCCATCGTCACCTCCGAGTCGTGGGTCTTGGGTTGCGCCAACGACGATAACCGACCGAGCGGTTGGTCGATACCCCCGGTATCGGGTAAACCTCCGTAGACGCGCCGCACGCCGGTCAGACCTGGCGCCGCGGGGCCGCCGATCTGACCACCAGGTCGATGAACGCGTCGACGACGCGGTAGGCATCGGCCATCGGATTCCCGTGCAGCACATGCCCGCCCAGCATCGTGTTGATGATCCCCCACAACATGACGGCCACATCGTCGGGCGCCGTGATTCCGAGCGCCGCAAAGTCGCCGGCCAGGGTCTGCTGTGCGGTGTCGGCGAACTGCCGCATGATCTGTGCGGCGTTGGGGTCGGTGGTGTTCTGCAGCATCATGCAGGCCTTGAAGAACGCCGGTCGGCGCTCGAAGCTGTCGATAATGCCGCGGACCTTGTCGCGCAGACCCCGTTCGTCCAGGCGCGAATCAGCCCGTCCTGCAATGAAGACCGGTTGCGCCCACTCCATCAGCACCGCCGCGTACACGTGTTCCTTCGAGCTGAAGTACCGGTAGAGAGTACCGAGGGCGACGTCGGCGGCCTCGGCGACGTCGCGCATCTGGATCTGCTCGTACTCGCCACGCTTGAGTGCATCCATGGCTGCGCGGACGATCTGCGCCCGTCGCACCCGCTTGTAGTCGGGCAGGTCCGCGGGAGCGCCGGCGGTGATCATCGGCGGGGCAATCCGAGGATCATCGTCGCGATGATGTTGAGCTGGATCTCCATCGTTCCGCCGCCGATCACCTCCGCGGGCATGAAGAGACTCTGCTGGACCGCCGGTTGGTCGGGACCGCCGACCATGGCCGCACGGCCCGACAGTTCGAGCGCGGCGGCGGTCACCCGGCGTGTGAGCAGCGCGGTGGCCACCTTGCCGACGCTCGACGCCGGACCCGGGCCGTGTCCGGCGAGTCGACCCAACGTGTCCCGAACCGCCAGGGCGCCAATGGCATTGGAGTTCGCGCGCACCTCACCGAGCGCCCGCCGGATGTCGCCGCTCTCGGCCCCGGCTCGCTCGGCCAGGGCGCGCAGCTCGCGTTCCTTGTCCAGCTTGACGTAGGCACCGATGGCCACCCGTTCGTTGGCCATGGTCGACAATGCGTGCGACCAGCCTGCGGTCGGTTCGCCGACCAGCATGGCGTCCGGCACGAAGACGTCGTCGAAGAAGACCTCGTTGAAATGCGCGTCGCCGCTGGCGGTCCGCAGGGGCCGGATCCGGATGCCCGGGGTGTTCATGTCCACCAGGAAGTAGCCGATGCCCTTGTGCTTGGGGACGTCCGGGTCGGTGCGGGCCAGTAGCGCGCCCCAGTCCGCGAGCTGCGCCGAGGACGTCCATACTTTCTGGCCCCGGATGCTCCATCCGCCGTCCACCTTGGTGGCCCGGGTCGACAACGATGCCAGGTCCGAGCCCGCACCCGGCTCGGAAAAGAGCTGGCACCAACAGGTTTCACCGCGCAGCGTCGACTCGGCGAAGCGCGCCCGCTGCTCCGGTGATCCCCCGTTCAGGATGGCCGGCAGGATCCATTCGGCGATGCCCAGCGACGGCCGGATCAGGAAGGGCCGCTTGTCGAATTCCTCGTCGATGATCAGCTGCTGCGCCGGGGAGGCCGCCAGCCCCCAGGGCTCCGCGAAATGCGGGGCCACCAGACCGGCTTCGGCCAGTCGGGTGCGCTGCCGCCCGGTCCGGAACTTCGGGTACTCGGGGTTCTGCTTGCCGGGGTGTTCGTTGTGCAGCGCCGCGGCGGCGTCCAGGGCCGCGGCGATGCGGGCACGGAACTCGGCATCCTCCAGTTCGCCGAGGTCGATGCCGAAATCGCGGGCTGGATTGTCGAGGTCGCCCAGGCGCCGCGCCCACCCGGCGGTGGGCCCGGTGGCGGCGGCCAGGCTGATGGCCCGTTTCCAGTACAGATGCAGGTCGTGCTCCCAGGTGTAGCCGATGGCGCCGAACATGGTCATCGCGTCCACGACGAGCTCGGGAAGTGGGCCCAGCGCGACGATCGCGGCCCCCGCCGCGGCGACGGGCTGCTGGGCCGGCGCCTGCGACATCGCCCGCACCGCGTCCCAGGCCGCGGCGGTTGCCAGTTCGCTGTGCACGAACAGTTGCGCGGCCTTGTGCTGCAACGCCTGGAACGCGCCGATCGGTCGGCCGAACTGCTCCCGGACCTTCAGGTAGGCGACCACGGACTCAAGGCACCAGCGCAGGATTCCGGCGGCTTCGGCAGCCCTCAGGGCGATGGTGATGTACTGTGCGCCAACGACGTCCAGCCCGGTGACCTCGTCGGCGCCGCACACGGCCGCACCGTCTACGCGCAGCGCGCCCGCGGCGCGCGTCAGGTCGGTCGGGGTTTCGGCGAGCACCTGCACACCGGGATGGTCGGCCGCCAGCGCGAACCAGCGCACCCGGCCATCCTCGCCGCGGGCGCTGATCAGGATGTGATCGGTCCCCGGCAGGCCGATCTCGGGCCCGGTGGAGCCGTCCAGGATCCAGCCGGAGTCCGTTGGCGTGGAACGCAATTGACCGGTGTCGGGCAGCAGGGTCACCGCCGGCCGACCATCGGCGATCGAACGGAGCAGCCGGTGCGCCGCCGGGCCCGGGTCGGTGGCCGCGGCAACCGCGCCGGTGATGATGGTGGGCAGCAGCGGCCCGCCGAGCAGCCCGTAGCCCGCGGCCTCGAGCACGCAGGCCGCGTCGGCGAGCTCGCCGCCCTGCCCGCCGAATTCCTCGGGCACCTGGATGGCCTGCCAGCCCTGCGCTACCAGCTCGGTCCAGAATGGCGGCAACTCCCCTGCCGCGCACGCCTCGAAATGTGGCCGCAGCTGTTCCAGGGTGGCGTGCCGTTCGGCGAATCGTGTTACCGCATCGGTGATCTGGATCTGTTCGTCGCTCAGCGCCATAACCATGGGTGCGGTCCTATCGCCGTGCGGTGTAGCGCAGCAGCGTCACACCCGCCTCGGGGTGGTCGGTGAACACCGGCGCCACGGGCATACCGATCTGCAGTTCGGCGGGGTCGACGTCCACCAGTTCGGTGGCGAAACGCGGGCCTTCGTCCCATTCGACCACCGCGGGGATCTGCGGGACGGTGTCGGCGAACTGCGGTGCCACCGGACGCTCGGCGACGGTGAAGCTGACGAGCTTGCCGGCTCCGGAGATCTGCCGCCATTCGAGGTCGTCGGCCAGTGCGCCGGGTGCCAGCACCCGCGGGTAGAACACATAGCGGCCGAGCGACGGGGAGAACTGGATCCAGACCTCGTGGCGGGTCAGGCCGTCCCAGTAGCGCTGGGTGGTCGGTGTCGGCAACGGAAGCGGCCGGGTCATGTTCATGTCTCTAGTCCCCCACCAGGATCAGGGCTTCTTGTTCACTGAGGACGCCGCCGTTGCCGGAGACGAACGCCCGGTTGCAGTCGGGCACCTGGGTCGCACCGGCGCGGCCCATGAGCTGACGGGTGGCGTCGCACACGTGATGCATGCCGCCGGCGTTGCCCGGCTGGCCGTAGCCCAGTTGACCCCCGGCGGTGTTCATCGGGAAGTCGCCGCGGAACGTCAGGTCGTGGCCCGAGACGAACTGCATGCCCTTGCCCTTTTCGCAGAAGCCGGCGTCCTCGAGGGTGAGCAGCGCGGTGATGGTGTAGCAGTCGTAGATCGACACCATGTCGACGTCGCCGGGCGTGAGCCGGGCCATCGCGAAGGCCTTGGGCGCGATGTCGGACATCGGTGTGCGCAGTGGATCCAGTGCGTACACCGGCGACTTGTAGGGCACCTGTTCGCCGAAGCCGCGGATCCAGACCGGGCGGTTGCGGGCCCGCCGGGCCAGCCGCTCACTGGTGACCAGCACCGCCGATCCACCCATGCAGGGCATGACGATCTCGAGCATGTGCAGCGGTGATGCGATGACCGGGCTGGCGAGCACGTCGGCGATGGTGATCGCCTTGCCCTGGAACACCGCGCCCGGGGTGTGGTTGGCGTTGACCCGCTGGTCGACGGCGATCTTGGCCATCGCCCGCTCGTCGTAACCGTAAGCGGCGCCGTACATCTGGGCGACCTGCGCGTAGGGCCCGTTCTGCCCCAGGTAGCCGTAGGGGATTTCGAATTCGGCCTGCGGCGAGCCGAAGCGAATACTCGATGCCCCGAAGTACATGGCCTCGGTCATGTCCAGCGGCCGGTCGGGATGCGTCGGGGTCAGGAAATTGGCCGGGATGGCGCACAGCACGGCCTCGCAGATGCCCAGTTCGATCGCGGCCGCGGCACGCCAGATCATCGCCGCGGCGCTGGCCCCGCCGAGATCGACGTACTCGGCGAAGTTGACCTTCAGGCCCAGGTACTCGACCACGGTGGACGGCACGAAGATGTTCGATTCGAAGACGCCGGTGGTGACCAGCCCGTCGACGTCCTCGACGGACAGGCCGGCGTCGGCCACCGCGGCGGCCGCCAGCCGCGCCCACTGTTCGATGGTGAATTCCGGCGTGCCGGACGGCGTGCGCAGGCACGGCAGTTCATGGAAGCCGACGATTGCGGCTTCGCCCCTGAGACCCATGCCCGGCACATTACAGGAATAAGAACCTAATTTCTATTTCACCGGAAAGTCCGGACCGGCAGCGTCGGGTCACGGTCCCACGCCGGCGGGCGCGACAAGGCTACGTCGGCGAATCATATTGCAGCGCAACACCTGCGACGATTCCCGAGAGTATGCGATCCAGCTCCTCCGCCGTCCGCATCCGTCCTTCCCGCTGGACCGGGTCAGCATCACGCCGCTGATGAACATCAGCACGGCGTAGGTCTGCGCGTCGACCACCGTCCCGCTGATGCCCCCGCCCGCCGGCCGCATCCGCAGCACGTCGGCCCGGATCAGCGCGTAGAACCTCTCGGCGTTCGCGCGCAGGGCCTCCGTGAGGGCCGGATCACGGGCGGCGCCGACGTCGCGGCGGTCAAATCCTTGAGGTCCAGCTCGGCGACGCGTTCGGCGACGGCCCGCAGCAGCGCCGCTCGGGTGCGGAAATAGAACGACGTGGTGCACTCGGGCACTGCGGGTTCGGCTTCCGTCGCACGAGCCGCAAGTCCAGTCCTGTTCGGCTCTACATCCGTAGTGAACGTGGCCGGCTCACCGCAGGGGATCGCTGAGCGGGACGCTCACCCAACTCGGTGCGGCCGGGTCGATATCGAGATGTTCGGGATAGAACGTGTTTCCCGGAGTGAACAGCAGGACCGCGTCGCGGACATCGTAGGGCGGCGGGGTGAGCCCGGCCCCGATCATCATCGGCATCGCGGGCAACGCCGACGGGTAGTTGCTGCTGTAGAGGCTGACCCGCAGCCGATGCCCCGGTTGCAGCACCGCGTCCAGCGGGTACGTCCCGAAGTCCATGATCGTCGGCTGGCCGGGCGTCACCGGCTGGTAGCCGCGCGCGAGATCCAGGGCTTGGATCGGGTCGACGTAGTCGCCATTGGGTCCCCGCTTGCTGCGGGCCTCGTCGACCTTGCGCATCGATGAGACCACCCATCCACTACTCAGCGGCAGTGAATTGCCGGAATCCGGGTCGACGTCGCTGACGGTGGCCATCCAGAAGCCGTCGGTCCCCTCGTGCTGCGTGTTCAGGTGCACGGCAACGGGTCCCGAGATCACGGTCGGCACGGTGACCGGCGTGCTGGTGAAGGTCAGGCCATCGATCTCGTGCGGCCGCTCGTCCTGTGCGCACGCCATCAGGATCGCGCTGATCCCGAGATACTGGGTGTTCGTCATATCGGAACACAGGCTGGCCACCCCGACCCGGACGGTCAGTTGGTCGGGTCGGACCGGCGGCTCCGGAGACAGCGAACCGTCGTGCTGGGTGCGGAACGCGGTTCCACTGATGTCGCTGCTGAAATACATCCGCTGATTGGCCATCCCGGGCCGCGGCAATTGTGAGATCCGTTGCCAGCCTTGCGCTCCGGGCATCTGCTCCAGAACCGGGCCGAGCTTCTCGACACCGTTGTCCATCCCCTTGAGCCAATGGTCGAACCAGGCCTTCTGCAGCACGTCCAGTCGCGGTGGAGCGTCCCGCTTCCCGAGTCCACCGCCCGCCGTAATGTGATAGCCCGGCCCGAGGATCAGTTGCTTCCGGCCCGGTTCGAGGCCGGTCAGATCCTGATAGGACCGGAACTCCGCGTTGCGGAACAGGTCTCCCCACGCACCCGTGATCATCGTCGGGACGTTGATGTTGCCCATGTCGGTGCGGGTCGCCCGGCGCCACGGCCCATCGGCATCCAGCAGCATCGACGCCCCGGGCGAGGCCCGCAGTTCGTCGACGGTCCGCGCGTTCAGCGCCGTGTAGAGCGCCTCGGACATCGTCGTGGGGTCCGCGGCACGGTCGTCGATCCACTGCCGGTAGACCTGCTCGTAGTTGCCCTGCAACATCGCTTGCACGTCGGGAATTCGCTTGGTCCCGTTGACAACCCACAACCAGAACGGCAGGAAGCCGATGTTCAGCGCACCGCCGCGGGCGGCCACGTCCTGCACCAGGTCGGTGGCCGGGCTGCCCGCGAAGACGGCACCGAGTGCCGGCGGCCGGTGCGAGGCGGCCTGTAGCGCGCTGATCGCGTCGTAGGAGTAGCCGGTCAGCCCGACCTTGCCGTTGCTGAAGTCCTGCTTGCTGATCCAGTCGATGACCTCGAGCGCGTCCTGCTGTTCCCGGGGGCCGGTCAGCTGCCATTTGCCCTCGGAGAATCCCGTGCCACGCACGTCGAGGTCCACCCAGACGTACCCGCTGCGCACCAGCCGCTTGTCGGGCGCGACGACCTGCACCAGGCCGGAATCCAGCGTCTGCAGCAGTTGCATCAGATTCTTCAGCGCCGGATCCGAGCTTTCCAGGCTTCCGATGCCGCGCAGGATGCCATCCTGGATCCCGGGCGCGTTGACCACCTTGGAGGCCACGGCCATCAGCCATTTGGTGTACGGCGTGATGTTGAGGATGACCGGGAGCCGATCCGTGACCACCGCGCCACCGCCGGCGGCCCGCTCGGCGGGACCGGATACGTCCATCGGGCGGTAGATGTTCGCCTTCAGGACGGTGCCGTCGCTCATCGTGATCGGCACATCCCAGTCGATGTGCACCTCGTTGTGCGGCAGCGGGCCGTCCTTCTCGGCGGTCCAGGCGCCCTCCATGCCGGTGAAGTCGTTGGCGTACGGCTGGTAGTAGCCGGCGCTCCCGGGCTGGGGTTCGGCGTGGGTGACGGGCGAGCCGACGACCATGATCAACAGACCCACCACCGCTGTCACTGCCATCGTGCGCTGGCGACGCCGACCCCCCAGGCGAATCCGCATCGCCAGAAAGTAACAGACGTCCCTGCGGCTCAGCCGATCAGCGGTGTGCGGTTCAGGGTCATCTCGGTGAGTGCGCGTTGCATGGCCGTCTCGACCCGCGCGGCGAAGTCGGTGGCGTCCTCACCGTCGCCGGACGCCATCGCCGGCAGGACCCGGGTGACGATCTTGGACGGCAGCGGCAGATAGGGCAGCAGGCCGACGGCGCCGACGTTGATCCCCCACGGCAGCGAGACGCTGATCGGGGCCGCCTTGAGGCGCAGGAGTTTGTCGATGCGGGTGGCGCGGGCCAGCCGTTCCCCGCTGGAGATGACGAACAGTGACTCGCCGGCGCCCGCGGTGACGATGGGCACGATGGGTACGCCGTTGTCGATGGCGAGCCGGGCGTAGCCGTTCCGTCCGCCGAACACGATGCGGTTGCGGTCATCCCATGCCTTCGCCGCGTCGAGGTCACCCCCCGGATACACCACCACGTGCTCACCGCGGGCAAACGCTTCCTCGGCGGATCGACGGCTGGCCACCCGCGCACCGACGGGTTCGATCAGGGGCCCCATTCCCATCGTCCACGCCAGCTGGTGGGTCAGGATGGTCACCGGACGGTCGAGCTGCATCTGTTCCATCGCGGCGCCGGTGGCGAACACGTTCAGGTCGAAGATGCCGCCGAAGCCATGGTTGGCCACGAAAAGAACCGGGCCCCTGAGTGTTACGGGCTCAACGCTGACCTCCAACCGGTTGTACCGGCGCATGAAGTCGATGCCGAGGCGCCGCATCGCGAATGCCGCGTTGCGCCAGACCTCGGCGACCAGCTCACCGGGGTCGCTGGTGGCACTGTCCTCGGCGGCGGCCAGCAGGGCGTCGGCGAGTTGCTCGACGTCGGCCTGGTCGTTCTCGTTGTCCGGTTCGGTCATGGCGCCTCCATGATCGCGCAGAACAGGTTCATCTTGTGCCGTGTTGGGCGACCAACCGCTGCGCCGACCCGTAGACGGCCCGCGCGTGCAGCTCGAACATCGCCACGAGGTCGACCGCGTCGCCGCCGATCTCCTTGGCCACCATCAGTCCGTCGGCTCCGGCGATCGCGTACGTCGCCAGCTGACGCACATCGCCTTCGGTCAAATCAGGTGCCAACTGGCGGATGGTTCCGAGCAACCGTTGATTGACCTGTTCGCGAACCTGGACGAACATCTCACGCCCGCGGGGCTCCACGGGCCGGCGTTCCAGCGCCAGCATCAGACCGATCCGGATGAAGTCGGGCGAATCCAGGAACGCCTTGGCGATCCGCGCGGCCATCTCGGCGAAGGCCTCCTCGGGATAGGTCAGATCCATCGGCAGCTCCCACGCGGCCAACCACGAGCCGAAGCTGCGCTCGATCACCGCGGCGATCAGATCGTCCTTGTCCTTGAAGTGCCAGTAGATGGAGCTGGCGGGCAGCCCGCACTTGGTGCTGACCGCGCCGATGCTGGTGCCCTCGTAGCCGCGTTCGGCCGCGATCTCGGTGGCCGCGTCCAGAATTCGCTGCCGGGAGATCTCACCGTCGGCGCGGCGCCGCCGGCTTGCCCGCGTGGTCTTGTCGGCGCTCACGTCCACTCTCCTTACTCCGTGCCGATCACTATTGCCGAGGCTCGCGCCGCCAACGCCGGGTCAGTTCGAGCGGGCATCGGCACCGGTCAGATCGAGTGCGATGTCGACCAGCATGTCTTCCTGACCACCGACCATGCCGCGGCGGCCGGCCTCCTCCAGGAGGCTGCGGGCGTCGACGTCGTAGCGGGCGGCGGCGGCCTCGGCGTGGCGCAGGAAGCTGGAGTACACGCCGGCGTAGCCGAGGGTCAGCGTTTCGCGGTCCACCCGCACGGGCCGGTCCTGCAGCGGCCGGACCAGGTCGTCGGCGGCGTCCTCGAGTGCATGCAGATCGCAACGGTGCTGCCAGCCGAGTTTCGTGGCCGCGGCGACGAACACCTCGAGCGGAGCGTTGCCGGCGCCGGCGCCCATCCCGGTCAGGGACGCGTCGACGCGGGTGGCGCCGTGCTCCACGGCGACGATCGAGTTCGCCACGCCCAGCGACAGGTTGTGGTGCGCGTGGATCCCGATATCGGTTGTCGCCGTCAGGGTTTGACGCAACGCGTCGACACGCTCGGCAATGTCGCGCATCGTCATCGCGCCGCCGGAGTCGACCACGTAGACACAGGTGGCGCCGTAGCTCTCCATCAGTTTGGCCTGGACGGCCAGCGCATCCGGGGTTGTCATGTGGCTCATCATCAGAAAGCCCACGGTGTCCATACCGAGTTCCCGGGCCGCCTCGATGTGCTGGGCGGAGATATCGGCCTCGGTGCAGTGCGTGGCCACCCGGACCACCCGGGCCCCCGCCCGGTGGGCCTCCTTCAGGTTGTGCGCGGTACCGATGCCGGGCAGCAGCAGGGTGGCGACCTTCGCGCGGCGCACCGCGCCCGCAACGGCTTCGATCCATTCGAGGTCGGTGTGCGCGCCGAACCCGTAGATACAGCTGGAGCCGGCCAGGCCGTCGCCGTGCGCGACCTCGATCGAATCCACGCCCGCCTCGTCCAGCGCCGTGGCGATCTCGACGGCCTGTCCGACCGAGTACTGGTGGCGGATTGCGTGCATGCCGTCCCGGAGGGTGACATCGCTGACATACAGATCAATCATCTTGCGGCTCCAAGCTTTTCGGTTTCGTGTACGGCGATGCGTTCGGCGGTCGCCTTGGCCGCCGAGGTCATGATGTCCAGGTTGCCGGCGTAGGCGGGTAGGTAGTGCGCGGCGCCGGTGACCTCCAGCATCGCGGTGACCCGGGTGCCGGTGAACTTCCCGGTCTCGGGGATGTAGAGCGGTGCGTCGGCGGTGAACGTCTCGAACTGGACGCGCTGCTTGAGCCGGTAGCCCGGCACGTAGGCGCTGACCCGGTCGACCATGTCCAGGATCGAGGTCTCGATGGCGCCTGCGTCGGGATCACCGCCAGAGTCCGGGACCAGGCAGTAGACCGTGTTGCGCATCATGATCGGCGGATCGGCCGGGTTGAGGATCATCACGGCCTTGCCGCGCTGCGCTCCGCCGACGGATTGCATTGCGGCCGAGGTGGTTTCGGTGAATTCGTCGATGTTGGCCCGGGTTCCGGGGCCGGCGGACCGGGCCGAGATGGAGGAGACGATCTCGGCGTAGGAGAC
>JAKIXW010000097.1 GCA_022708865.1 Acidobacteriota bacterium | reverse complement strand
GTCGCGCCCGCCAACGCCCCGGCTGACCCGACCCCGGGCCGGCCGGACGATCCCGCGGTACCCGCGCCCCCGCCCGGAGCACCCGACGGCGTCGCCGGCGTGGCACCCCACGCGCGCATCATCTCGATCCGCCAGTCCTCGCGCGCATACGAATTCGTCAATCCGCAGCCGGGGATCAACAACGAGGTCCGGCGCAAGGCCGGCACCATCTCGTCACTCGCGCAGGCCATCGTGCACGCCGCGAACATGGGCGCCAAGGTCATCAACATCAGCGTGACCGCTTGCATGTCGGCCGCAGATCCGATGGACCAGCGCAGCCTGGGCGCAGCGGTCTGGTACGCGGCCACGGTCAAGGACGCCGTCGTGGTCGCCGCGGCCGGCAACGAGGGCGAAGACAACTGCGCACAGAACCCGCTGTTCGACCCGCTCAATCCCGCCGACCCACGCGACTGGGGCCAGGTGAAGACGGTGTCCTCGCCGTCCTGGTTCGCCGATTTCGTCCTGTCGGTGGGCGCAGTGGACAACACCGGTGGGCCGCTGGCCAACAGCCTGGCCGGACCGTGGGTCGCCGTGGCCGCCCCCGGCGTCGGGATCATGGGGCTGTCCCCGCAGAACGGCGGACCCGTCAACGCCTACCCGCCGTCGCGCGCCGGCGATCCGAACACACCGTTCTGGGGCACCAGCTTCTCGGCCGCGTTCGTCAGCGGGGTCGCGGCGCTGGTCCGCGCCAAGTTCCCCCAGCTCTCGGCGCATCAGGTGGTCAACAGGATCCTGCAGACCGCCCACAACCCGCCGCGCGGCGTGGACAACCAGGTGGGCTACGGGGTCATCGACCCGGTGGCGGCGTTGACGTTCGACGTGCCGGACGGTCCCCGGCAGGCGCCGCAGTCCGAGAGCCAGGTCATCACCCCGGCGCCGCCCCCACCGGCCCCGGACCATCGGGCCCGCAACATCGCGCTGGGGGTCCTCGGCGCCCTGGCCGCGGTCATCGTAGTGTCCGGACTCGTGTCACGTGCTCGCCGTTCGTCGTCCGGGAGGCTGCAATGACGGCGTTTCGCAGTATGACCGCGGTGTTCTTCGTTGCCGCGGTGATCCTCGTCCTGGTTCTGGCCGGCGGCGCCATCGGCGGCTACCTCGGTGCGGCGGTGGGCCTGCTCATCGGGCTGATTCTCGGTGTCATCCCGTGGCGCGGTCACCCGGCGTGGGTATGGTGCGGCCTGTACCTGCGCCGAAACCGCGCGGTCCCGCTCAGCGAACCCGTCACCGTCGCCAGCGACCGGGCCGGCGGTGGCGTCCGATACCAGGACGGTACCGCCGTCGTCGCGGTGCAGGTTCTCGGGAAGATCCACACCCCAACGGTTTTCACCGGATCCGCCTCGACCTACTGCGAGAACACGATCGACGTGGCAGATCTGCACGGGCTGCTGCGCCAGAGCCTGGGGCTGACCGTCGAATCCCTGAGCGTGGTGATCGCCGGCGCGCGCCGGCGGAGTTCGGGTGACTACGCCCGGGTCTACGACACCATCATCGGTCCGCCGCCGTACGCCGGCCAGCGGGAGACCTGGATCATCGCCCGGATCAACGACTTCGAGAACGGCGACGCACTGACATGGCGGCCCACCGCGGGTTCGGCAGCGGTGGCCGCGGCACAGCGGATCGCCGCCGCGCTCCGGCTCGCCGGTATCCGCGCGCGGGTCGCGACCTCCCCCGACATCATGGAATTCGAACGACGGCTGGGCAGTTCGGCCCTCGAACCCGACCGCAGGCAATGGGGGACACTGCGCGGCGAACAGGGTTGGCTGACCACCTACGCGTACCGCAGCAAGGACATCACCGCCGAGGTGCTGGGCCAGGTGTGGTCGATGCCGGCCGACGGGCTGATCCAGAACGTCACCGTCTTTCCGGACGGGACGGCAACGGCGACGGTGACCATCCGCACCCCACAACCACTTCCGTCGGCACCGTCGGCCGTCCTGCGACCGTTGCCCGGCGAGCAGGGGCCGGCCATGGCCGGCAATCTGTGTGTGCCGCTGCCACCGGTCGAGGGCCTGCCGCGCGGTCCGCTGCCAGCGGCGCTCGCGATGCCGGTCGGCGCCTCGGGCGTGCTGCTGGGCAAGATCGGTGCGGGCGACCGGTTGATGCTGCCACTGGGCGATCCCGGCGAGTTCACCCGGATACACATCGCGGCCGAGGACCATCTGGCCAAGCGAATCATCATCCGACTCGCCGCCTCGGGCGAACGAATCACCTTACACAGCAGGAACATCCACCGCTGGCTCAGCGTCCGGCCGGCCGACATCGCGCTGACCGACCGGGCCCGGCCGGCGCCCGGCACCACCGTGAGCGTGGTCGACGGGTCCATCTCACCGGCCCCGCGCCCGCAGACCCTCATCACCCTCGGATCGCCCGGCGAGACGACCCGCGGTCACCTCGACATCCTGATCACGCAGTCCGGTCCGGCCGATCTGGAGGTGGCGGTGGGTGAGCGGTCCTATCACGTCGAGATGGAGCTCTTCCGTGCCGAGAACCGTTACGTGTCAGCCGAATCGATCAGCATGATGTCCGGAACCGAATTCCCGGACGAAAGTCGATGACCCGTGTCCACCAGTAGCAACACGCCCGCCGCCCGCCGCCGGTTCGATGAGGGGATGGCTCTGCTGGACGGCGATCCGGCCACGGCGCGGGCACAGTTCCGGGAGGCCACCGACCTCGATCCGGCGATGGCCGACGCCTGGCTCGGCCGAGTTGCCGCGGGTGACGAAGCACTGTCCACCCTCGAAGAGCTCTACGCCTGCGGTGCCCGCCTGCACCGTGAGACCAATCGACTCGGGACCCAGCTGTCCGCGCACATCAAAGCCGGTCCGTACCTGGCGATCTCGGTGACCGAGTCAACCCATGCGGGTTTGGCGCTGGCCAGCGCCCTGATAGACGACAAGCAGTTCGACAAGGCGCAGGATCTGCTGGACGACCCGGCGCTGCTGGACGGCTGGGAGAACCACCAGTGGCACCAGCACCTGACCGCGTATCTGATGTTCGCGACGCAGCGCTGGCCCGACGTCATCGCCGCTGGGGCCAACGTCCTACCGCCGCGCGCCATCATCATGGCGGCCGTCACCGCCGCCACCAACACCCTGGCCGCCACGGCCGCGGCACACCTCGGTCAGGCCCGCGTCGCACTGGACTGGACCGACCGCGTCGAGTTGCGCACCACGTCGACCATCGCCGACCCATTGCGTCGCAGCCTGACCGAAACCGCGGTCGCCGCGATCAATCCGAACGACTTCCCGCTGATCGCAGCGGATCTGGCCTACGTCCGGGGCATGGCGTACCGGCAGCTGGGCGAGGAGGAAAAGGCCCAGGTGGCGTTGTCGAGGGCAACGCTCAACGGTGCGCTGACGCCGGCCGCGCAGCAGGCGCTCGCCGACCCGACCCTACAGCTGGTGATCATTGACGAAGAGACCATCAACAGCCGGACCAACCGATGGGACGTGTCGACCCAACAGTCCTCGGAGGAACGCGCACAGGCCGAGACCGACAATCGGCGGAGCGAATTGCTCGCCGAGGGCCGCGAACTTCTCGACAACCAGGTCGGGCTGGCCGGGGTCAAGCAGGCCGTCGCCGAACTCGAGGATCAGATCGAGGTGCGTGCGCTCCGGCTGGCGCATGGCCTGCCGGTCAACAACCAGACCAACCACATGCTGCTGGTGGGCCCACCCGGCACCGGCAAGACCACCACCGCCGAGGCCCTGGGCAAGATCTACGCGGGGCTGGGCATCGTCCGCCACCCCGAGATCATCGAGGTCAAACGGTCGGACTTCTGCGGTGAGCACATCGGCTCCTCCGGCCCGAAAACCAATGAGCTGATTGAACGTTCGCTGGGCCGCATCCTCTTCATGGACGAGTTCTACAGCCTGGTCGAACGGCACCACGACGGGCGACCCGACATGATCGGCATGGAAGCCGTCAACCAGTTGCTGGTGGCCCTGGAGGTACACCGGTTCGACTTCTGCTTCATCGGAGCGGGCTACGAGAAGGAGGTCGACGAGTTCCTCACCGTCAACCCCGGTCTGGCGGGACGGTTCAACCGCAAGCTGCGCTTCGAGTCCTACAGTCCCGACGAGCTGGTGGAGATCGCAGTCCGGTACGGCCGGCCGCGGGCGAGCACCATCGACCCGGCAGCGATGGAGGCGCTCAACGCCGCCTGCCGTGCGCTGCGCGCCCACCGGGCCCCGGACGGCAGCCACGGGATCGACATCATGCAGAACGGACGATTCGCCCGCAACGTCGTCGAACGGGCCGAGCGGCTACGCGATTCGCGGGTGGCGGCTCAGCACCGGACCGACCGTGGTTCGGTCACCGTCGAGGACCTCGAAACGATCCGGTGCCAGGACATGCTGGACGCGGTGCGCGCCGCATGCGCCGAGAAGCACGTTCCGGTAGAGCTCTGAGATCACATGAAGAAACCGGGGAAGCCCCAGTAAGAATCCACGTCCTCACCGGGGTACACCGCCGGAGAGTCATTGATCTGCACATTGCCTTCGGTAGCACATTCGGTGCTCTGCCCGCCGTACGCGCCGCTGCCTCCCTCGTTCACGCACTGCGGTACCAACGACGGCTCCGCCGACGCCAGGGGTGTGGCGAGAAATGTCACTGCGGCGCCGAATCCGGCGGCGCTCAGAGCCAGCACTTTACGCGACTGAAGCATCAGGACGTTCCCTTTCGTTCCGTGCGCTGAACGGTACCGCAGATCCGAATCTCGCGAGCTAAAGTTTGTCCCGACTCAAGATCTGCCATTGACATCGCGAAAGCCGACGAACGAACCCGAGGAGACCCCATGGACCTTTCCACTCGCTCACTCGGCCGTGCAGCCGCGGCGTTGCTGGGCGGCGGGGCCGTCCTGGTCGCCGTGTCGAGCACTGCCGCCGCCGCACCGCTGCCCCCGAACTGCACCACGGCCGATGTGACAGCCGTCGTAGCGGGCGTTTCGTCGGGCATGACGGGCTACCTGTTCACCCACCCCGACGTCAACGCGTTCTTCACCGGGTTGCAGGGCCAGAGCAAGTCCGCGGCCAAGCAGCAGACCAAGGAGTACCTGGATAACAACCCGCAGGTACGGGCCGAGCTGACCGCCATCCGGCAACCCGCGATCGACCTGCGCACCCGCTGCGGCATCCCGCTGGCGGCCGACATCTCCGGGGTGCTCTGACGCGCGGCAGACCACCCGCGGCGATCGGCTCCGATTTCCCCAGCAAACTTCCTGAGCGGTTGCTGAGGGCGGCCAGTGTCCCCACCCTGACTCACGCGTCGACCGTCGGAATCCAAACTTGTTCCGCCACGGCCGGATTCACGTTCGGTCGCAGTGCGGGCGGTGATTCACGCACCCGGTCCCAGCAACCGGTTAGGGCTGGCTAAGTTGGCATGTCAGGCAGGGTTTGACATATCGTTTTGGGCACTTGCCGTGACCCGAAATTGAAGTACGTAAAAGGGCCACCGTTCATCGCTGCACGGAGGCCCCGGGGTACGGCCGACAAAAGACCGGACCGGGGTGGCCAGCCCGCCGCCTCGAGCGGCGATCAGGCTTCACCCCGAAGCTCTTGGAAGGTCAGGTGGGATTGCCGGTGGGAACAGCACCCAACGGGATGTACAACCCCGCATACGAGCACGACTCGTGCGGTGTGGCCATGGTCGTCGACATCCACGGTCGACGCAGCCGCGACATCGTCGACAAGGCCATCACGGCGCTGCTGAACCTGGAACACCGCGGCGCCCAGGGCGCCGAGCCGAACACCGGTGACGGCGCCGGCATCCTGCTGCAGGTGCCGGACAAGTTCCTGCGCGCGGTGTGTGATTTCGACCTGCCCGAGCCCGGCAGCTACGCCACCGGCATCGCCTTCCTGCCGCAGTCGGCCAAGGACGCCGCCGCCGCCTGTGCGGCCGTCGAGAAGATCGTGGAGGCCGAGGGCCTGGACCTGCTGGGCTGGCGGGACGTCCCCACCGACGAGTCGTCGCTCGGCGCGTTGGCCCGCGACGCCATGCCGACCTTCCGGCAGCTGTTCATCGGGGGCGCCGCCGGCATGGAGCTCGAGCGCCGCGCCTACGTGATCCGCAAGCGCTCCGAGCACGAACTGGGCACCAAGGGGCCCGGCCAGGACGGCCCGGGACGCGAAACCGTTTATTTCCCAAGCCTTTCCGGCGAAACCTTCGTCTACAAGGGCATGCTCACCACGCCGCAGCTCCGCGCCTTCTATCTCGACCTGCAGGACGAGCGGATGGAGAGCGCCCTGGGCATCGTGCATTCCCGGTTCTCCACCAACACGTTCCCGTCGTGGCCGCTGGCGCATCCGTTCCGCCGGGTCGCCCACAACGGCGAGATCAACACCGTCACCGGTAACGAGAACTGGATGCGGGCCCGCGAGGCGCTCATCCACACCGATGTCTTCGGCTACCACAACGACCTGAACAAGATCTTCCCCGTCTGCACCCCGGGGGCCTCCGACACCGCGCGCTTCGATGAGGTGCTCGAACTGCTGCACCTGGGCGGACGCAGCATCGCGCACGCAGTGCTGATGATGATCCCGGAGGCCTGGGAACGCAACGGGAGTATGGACGCGCGCCTCCGAGCTTTTTATCAGTACCACGGCTCGTTGATGGAGCCCTGGGACGGCCCCGCGTCGGTGTGTTTCACCGACGGCACCGTCGTCGGCGCCGTGCTCGACCGCAACGGCCTGCGCCCGTCGCGCATCTGGGTCACCGACGACGGCCTGGTGGTGATGGCCTCCGAAGCCGGCGTGCTGGACCTGGACCCCGCCAAGGTGGTGCACCGCACCCGGCTGCAGCCCGGCCGGATGTTCCTGGTGGATACCGCGCAGGGTCGCATCGTCTCCGACGACGAGATCAAGGCCGAACTGGCCGCCGAGCACCCGTACCAGGAATGGCTGGACAACGGCCTGTTCCCGATCGACGACCTGCCGCCGGGCGACTACGTCAAGATGCCGCATCACCGCGTCGTCGCGCGCCAGCAGATCTTCGGCTACACCTACGAGGAACTCAACCTGCTGGTGGCGCCCATGGCCCGCACCGGCGCCGAGGCACTGGGCTCGATGGGCACCGACACCCCGATCGCCGTGCTGTCCGCTCGGCCGCGGATGCTCTACGACTACTTCCAGCAGCTCTTCGCCCAGGTGACCAACCCGCCGCTGGACGCCATCCGCGAGGAAGTGGTGACCAGCCTGCAGGGCGTCGTCGGACCCGAGGGCGACCTGCTGAACCCCGACGAGAACTCGTGCCGGCAGATCGTGTTGCCGCAGCCGATCCTGCGCAACATCGAACTGGCCAAACTGATCAACGTCGACCCCGATCACGAGATCCACGGCCGCAAGCACGGCATGCGGGCGGCAGTGGTCAGCTGCCTGTACCCGGTGGCAGAGGGCGGCAAGGGTCTGCGTCGCGCCCTCGAGGACGTCCGCAAGAAGGTGTCACAGGCGATCCGTAACGGCGCCCGCATCATCGTGCTGTCCGACCGTGAGTCCAACGAGTGGATGGCCCCTATCCCGTCGCTGCTGTCCGTCGCCGCGGTGCACCACCACCTGGTCCGCGAGACCACCCGCACCCAGGTCGGTCTGGTGGTCGAAGCCGGCGACGCACGCGAAGTGCACCACATGGCGATGCTGTGCGGCTTCGGCGCCGCGGCCATCAACCCGTACATGGCCTTCGAGTCGATCGAGGACATGGTCGACCGCGGCGTGATCACCGGCATCAGCAGCGATCAGGCGAAGGCCAACTTCGTCAAGGCCGCCGGCAAGGGTGTGCTCAAGGTGATGTCGAAGATGGGCATCTCCACCCTGGCGTCCTACACCGGCGCCCAGCTGTTCCAGGCGATCGGGGTATCGCAGCGGGTGCTCGACGAGTACTTCACCGGATTGTATTGCGCCACCGGCGGTATCGACCTCGACGACATCGCGGCCGACGTGGAGGCCCGCCATCAGCTGGCCTACCTGGACCGGCCCGACGAGTGGGCGCACCGCGAGCTCGAGGTCGGCGGCGAGTACCAGTGGCGCCGCGAGGGCGAGTACCACCTGTTCAACCCGGACACCGTGTTCAAGCTGCAGCACTCCACCCGGACCGGTCAGTACGACGTGTTCAAGGAGTACACCAGCCTGGTCGACGACCAGAGCGAGCGGATGGCCTCGCTGCGCGGCCTGCTGAAATTCAAGGACTCCAAAGACACTGGGCGCGAACCGGTTCCGCTGGACGAGGTGGAGCCCGCGAGCGAGATCGTCAAACGGTTCTCCACCGGCGCGATGAGCTACGGATCGATCTCCGCCGAGGCGCACGAGACGCTGGCGATCGCGATGAACCGCCTCGGCGGCCGGTCGAACTCCGGTGAGGGCGGCGAGTCCGTCGACCGGTTCGATCCGGACGCCAACGGGGACTGGCGCCGCAGTGCCATCAAGCAGGTGGCGTCGGGACGTTTCGGCGTTACCAGCCACTACCTGACCAACTGCACCGACATCCAGATCAAGATGGCCCAGGGCGCCAAACCCGGTGAGGGCGGCCAGCTTCCGGGTCACAAGGTGTACCCGTGGGTGGCCGAGGTCCGGCACTCCACCCCGGGCGTGGGCCTGATCTCGCCGCCGCCGCACCACGACATCTACTCGATCGAGGATCTGGCCCAGCTGATCCACGACCTCAAGAATGCCAACCCGTCCGCGCGGATCCACGTGAAGCTGGTGGCCGAGAACGGGGTCGGAACGGTGGCGGCCGGTGTGTCCAAGGCACACGCCGACGTGGTGCTGATCTCCGGGCATGACGGCGGCACCGGCGCCACCCCGCTGACGTCACAGAAGCATGCGGGTGCCCCGTGGGAGTTGGGCCTGGCCGAGACCCAGCAGACGTTGCTTCTCAACGGACTTCGCGACCGCATCGTCGTGCAGGTGGACGGCCAGCTCAAGACCGGCCGGGACGTGGTGATCGCGGCGCTGCTGGGCGGCGAGGAGTTCGGTTTCGCCACCGCGCCGCTGGTGGTGTCGGGCTGCATCATGATGCGCGTGTGTCACCTCGACACCTGTCCGGTCGGCGTGGCCACCCAGAACCCAGTGCTGCGCGAGCGGTTCAACGGCAAGCCGGAGTTCGTCGAGAACTTCTTCCTGTTCATCGCCGAAGAGGTCCGGGAACTCATGGCGCAGTTGGGTTTCCGCACCGTCAACGAGATGGTGGGCCGGGTCGACGCGCTGGACACCGCGGCCGCCGCCGAGCACTGGAAGGCCCACAAGTTGGACCTGTCCCCCGTGCTGCACGA
Source organism: Acidobacteriota bacterium (assembly GCA_022708865.1). Lineage (GTDB taxonomy): Bacteria > Actinomycetota > Actinomycetes > Mycobacteriales > Mycobacteriaceae > Mycobacterium. The sequence continues at coordinate 3,757 of JAKIXW010000097.1, read as the reverse complement.
GCCCGAGTCGGCGTTCATGAACCAGGACCTGTACTGCAGCTCGCGGCAGGACCACGGTCTGGACAAGGCGCTGGACCAGCAGTTGATCGCCCAGTGCCGAGAGGCCATCGATAGCGGAGCCAACGTCCGCTTCTCCACGACGATCACCAACGTCAATCGCACCGTCGGCACCATGCTCGGCCATGAGGTCACCAAGGCCTATGGCGGCCAGGGACTTCCGGACGGCACCATCGACATCACCTTCGACGGCTCGGCCGGCAACAGCTTCGGTGCGTTCGTTCCGAAGGGCATCACCCTGCGGGTCTACGGCGACGCCAACGACTACGTCGGCAAGGGCCTGTCCGGCGGCCGCATCGTGGTTCGGCCGTCGGAGAATGCTCCGTCGGACTACGTGGCCGAGGACAACATCATCGGCGGCAACGTGATCCTGTTCGGTGCCACCAGCGGGCAAGCCTACCTACGCGGTGTGGTCGGTGAGCGGTTCGCGGTGCGGAACTCGGGCGCCGAGGCCGTCGTCGAAGGCGTGGGCGACCACGGCTGCGAGTACATGACCGGCGGCAAGGTGGTCATCCTCGGTGCCACCGGCCGCAACTTCGCGGCGGGCATGTCCGGCGGCGTCGCCTACGTCCATGACCCGGCCGGGGCGCTGGCCGACAACATCAACGCGGAGATGGTCGACCTCGACGCACTCGACGACGCCGACCTCGACTGGCTGCACGCCAAGGTAACCGCGCACGTCGACGCGACGGATTCGGCTGTGGGACAGCGGATCCTGGCCGATTGGCCGTCCGAACAGAAGAAGTTCGTGAAGGTGATGCCGCGCGACTACAAGCGCGTGCTGGCGGCCATCGCCGAAGCTAGAGCATCGGGAGAGAACGTGGACGACGCGATCATGGCGGCAGCTCGTGGGTGATCCGAGCGGCTTCCTCAAGCACACGCACCGCGAACTGCCGTCCCGGCGGCCCGTGCCACTGCGCCTGAAGGACTGGAAAGAGGTCTATCAGGAGTTTTCGCACGACACCCTCCAGGTGCAGGCGTCGCGGTGTATGGACTGCGGTATCCCGTTCTGCCACAACGGATGTCCGCTGGGAAACCTGATTCCCGAGTGGAACGACCTGGTGTTCCGCGGCCGGTGGCGTGATGCGATCGAGCGGTTGCACGCCACCAACAACTTCCCGGAATTCACCGGCCGGCTGTGCCCCGCGCCGTGTGAGGCCTCCTGCGTGCTGGGGATCAACCAGGACGCGGTCACCATCAAGCAGGTCGAGGTCGAGATCATCGAGAACGCCTTCGACCAAGGCTGGGTCACGCCGCTGCCACCGGACGTGCACACCGGTCGCACCGTCGCCGTGGTGGGCTCCGGCCCGGCGGGTCTGGCCGCCGCCCAACAGCTGACCCGCGCGGGCCACACGGTGACGGTATTCGAGCGGGCCGACCGCATTGGCGGCCTGCTGCGCTACGGCATCCCGGAATTCAAGATGGAGAAGCACTTCATCGACCGCCGCCTGGCGCAGATGGAGGCCGAGGGCACCGAGTTCCGGGCCGGCGTCAACGTCGGCGTGGACATCACCGCCGAGCAGCTCCAGGAAGAGTTCGACGCCGTGGTGCTGGCCGGCGGCGCCACCGATTGGCGCGATCTGCCGATCCCGGGCCGCGAACTCGACGGCATCCACCAGGCGATGGAGTTCCTGCCGTGGGCGAACCGGGTTCAGCTCGGCGACCCCGTCACCGACGACACCGGCGAACCGCCCATCACGGCCAAGGGCAAGAAGGTCGTCATCATCGGCGGCGGCGACACCGGCGCCGACTGCCTGGGCACCTCGCACCGCCAGGGCGCGGCCAGCGTGCACCAGTTCGAGATCATGCCGCGGCCGCCGGAGGCCCGCGCAGATTCGACCCCGTGGCCGACCTATCCCCTGATGTTCCGGGTGTCCTCGGCGCACGAAGAGGGCGGCGAGCGCGTGTTCTCGGTCAACACCGAGGAATTCCTCGGTGACGACAACGGCCACGTCCGAGCGCTCAAGGTGCACGAGGTCGTCATGAACGGCGGCAAGTTCGAGAAGGTGGACGGTTCGGAGTTCGAGCTCGAGGCCGACATCGTGTTCCTGGCGATGGGCTTCGTCGGACCGGAGAAGCCGGGCGTGTTGACCGATCTCGGTGTGGAGTTCACCGATCGCGGGAACGTCTACCGCGACGCCGCCTTCCAGACCTCGGTGCCGGGCGTCTTCGTCGCCGGCGACATGGGCCGCGGGCAGTCGCTGATCGTCTGGGCCATCGCCGAGGGCCGGGCGGCCGCGTCGGCGGTCGACGAATTCCTGATGGGTTCGACGGCGCTGCCGCGCCCGATCAAGCCGACCGCGGCCCCGCAACGCTGACAGCCCGGCCGCTCCGCCCGACCGTGTGACCTTCCTCACCTGCGCGAATGTGCTAATCGAGCAGCCCTGGTTAGCTGGCGTCCGACGGGTCAGCAGGTTCGCGTAGACCCGGGTGCCCGCGGAGTCGGCAGGTCAGTGGTGGAACTGCAATGCTCATAGCAGTCCCACACTTCGCCACCTTGATCACTCCAGTCACAATAGAAACAGCATATGTTTTCCCGGCGCGCCTCCCGGTGTTTGCCAGTATCGCCGTATTCAATTGAGCGCACGGGGCACTGCGGTAGGGTTGGGCCCCGGTCCAGCAACCGAAGACCGCAGGAGTGATCGACGTGCACATGAATCCGATTCCGCGGGGGCGGATGGGACGAATCGCCTGGTCGTTCTTCCGACATCCGGTGAAGAGCCGGGAGTTTCCCGCCAAGAACGAGCGCCTGGTGACCCAGGCAGACCTGCTCCGCTACATCTAGATCTCAGCGGCCAGCTCCGGCGCCAACGCGATCCGGGCGCCGCCACTGTCCTTTGCGATGTACATCGCCCCATCGGCGATGTCCAACAACCTCACGAAATCTTCGAGCCGATTGTTCCTGCCGACCGCGACGCCGATACTGACCGTGACGGACGGCTGCGCGGCAGCGCCACCGATCGCGGCCTGCGCCCGCTCAGCGATCTCCAATGCGCCCGTCAGCCCCGCTGCCGCGACGATCGCGAACTCCTCGCCGCCGAGCCGGGCGACCAGCGTCGGCGCACTGGACGACTGGGCCGCGCTCACTAGTTGCGCCGCGATCCGCCTGAGCACTTCGTCCCCGACGGCGTGGCCGTGCAGGTCGTTGATCGCCTTGAAGGAATCCACGTCGATGGCGAGAACGGCGATGTCCCCGCCGGGCCCGGCGAGTCCGGGCAGGTGCTCGAGCAGGCCGCGCCGGTTCGCCACATCGGTCAGCGGGTCGATCAATGCATCGGTGGTGTTGTCGACCAGCAACCAGATGTGGAAATGCACGAACGGCAGCGCTGCCGTGGTGATCACCAGCGGCCCAACAGCTTTCGAGATAGCCAGCGGCAGTTCCGACGCACCGTCGAAAACGACGACCAGCGCAACGGTGGCAATGATGACCACCGCCGCGAAAGCTGCGTGCAGCAGGTGCCAGCGGGCGCTGAGGTAGAACATCGCGAAGATCCCCAGCAGCGCGAACAGCGCGGTCCCCGCAATCCCGGCCATCCGGGTCTGGTGGGTCAGAGAGGCCAGAGCGATGCCGGCATCGGCGACGAATACCGCAGCGATGGATTCCGCGCGCGGGACCAACGGACTCAGCGACCACCGCACGCCCGCGAGGAGCAGCGCCGGCAGGGCGGCCCACATCACCGGACGCACGAACCCGGGAAAC
>JAKIXW010000096.1:12818-13059 GCA_022708865.1 Acidobacteriota bacterium | reverse complement strand
GATCGCGGTGAATGCCGAGACGATGCCGAGTGGTCCGTCGAAGGGGCCGCCGTCGGGTACCGAGTCCAGGTGCGATCCGGTAACGAAGGCGCTGCGGGGGTCGCCCTCGTGCCCGGGTGGCAACCACCATGCCCACAGGTTGCCGTTGCGATCCTCCTCGACACTCAGTCCGCGTCCCTGGGCCTCGCCGGTGAACCACTCGCGCAGCGTGAGATCGACTGTGGTCCAGGCGAATCGGCGG
>JAKIXW010000096.1:0-12808 GCA_022708865.1 Acidobacteriota bacterium | reverse complement strand
CCGCCACTGCGGGCGTCGCGGCCGACGTCGCGCAGCGACGCCCAGAGCGAGTCGAAGCTCACGCCCGTTCCTTCATCGGGATGCGGACCCCCCGCTCGTCGGCCACTTTCGCGGCGTACTCGTACCCGGCGTCGACGTGCCGGATCACGCCCATGCCCGGGTCATTGGTCAGCACCCGCTCGAGCTTCTCGGCGGCCAGGGCGGTGCCGTCGGCCACCGTCACCTGACCCGCGTGGATCGAGCGGCCCATCCCGACCCCGCCGCCGTGGTGGATCGAGACCCAGGACGCGCCGGAGGCGGTGTTCACCAACGCATTCAGCAGCGGCCAGTCGGCAATGGCGTCGGAGCCGTCGGCCATCGCCTCGGTCTCGCGGTAGGGCGAGGCCACCGAACCGGAATCCAGGTGGTCGCGGCCGATCACGATGGGCGCCGACACCTCACCGTTGGCGACCATCTCGTTGAACCGCAGACCGGCCAGGTGCCGTTCGCCGTAGCCGAGCCAGCAGATCCGGGCCGGCAGGCCCTGATAGGTCACCTTCTCCTGGGCCATCGTGATCCAGCGGCGCAGGTGCTGGTTGTCGGGGAACAGTTCGAGCACAGCGCGGTCGGTGGCCTCGATGTCCTTGGGGTCGCCGGACAGCGCGGCCCACCGGAACGGCCCCAGGCCCTCCTCGAACTGCGGGCGGATGTAGGCCGGCACGAATCCGGGGAAATCAAAAGCGCGTGCGAGGCCGCCCTTCTTGGCTTCGTCGCGGATCGAGTTGCCGTAGTCGAACACCTCGGCGCCGTTGTCCATGAAACCGACCATGGCGGCGACGTGCCGGGCCATCGACGCTTCGGCCTGCTCGGTGAAGTACGCCGGGTCCTTCTCGGCCAGCTTCTTCATGTCGTCGAACGCGACGCCGACGGGCAGGTAGCTCAGCGGGTCGTGTGCCGAGGTCTGATCGGTCACGATGTCGATGGGCGCCCCGCGGGACAGCAGCTCGGGGAAGACCTCGGCGGCGTTGCCGAGCAGGCCGATCGACAACGGGCGCTTGGCATCCCGGGCCTGCACGGCCCTGGCCAGTGCGTCGTCGATGTCGTCGGCCTGCACGTCGAGATAACGCTGCTCGATGCGGCGGGTGATGCGGGTCTGGTCGCAGTCCACGCAGATTGCCACGCCGTCGTTCATGGTGACGGCCAGCGGTTGCGCGCCGCCCATACCGCCCAACCCTGCGGTCAGGGTGATGGTGCCGGCCAAGGTGCCGCCACTGTGCGGATAACGGCCGGAGGCCGCGAGCTTGCGGGCCACCGCGCCGAACGTCTCGAAGGTGCCCTGCAGGATCCCCTGGGTGCCGATGTAGATCCACGACCCGGCCGTCATCTGCCCGTACATCGTCAGCCCGAGGGCCTCGAGCTCGCGGAACTTGTCCCAATTCGCCCAGTCACCAACCAGATTCGAGTTCGCGATCAGCACCCGGGGCGACCACTCATGGGTGCGGAACACGCCGACCGGCTTGCCGGACTGCACCAGCAGGGTCTCGTCGTTCTCCAGCTCGCGCAGCGAAGCGACGATCGCGTCGAATGCCGCCCAGCTGCGGGCGGCCCGGCCGGTGCCGCCATAGACGACGAGATCCTCGGGATGTTCGGCGACCTGCGGGTCGAGGTTGTTCATCAGCATCCGCAGCGCGGCTTCCTGCTGCCAGCCCTTGCAGGACAGTTCGGTGCCGCGGGCGGCGCGTACGACGCGCGGGGGTGTGGTGTCGTCCATGTCTGCAAGCACACCCGATGCGAGGCCATTGCTGAACACCTGATCGGCCGGTAGCGTCTCGTATCCGAGACGTAGCTGCCGCGAGGAGGCCGTCATGTCCAGTACGTCACCAGCTGTCGGCCGCGCGCTGGACCTGCTGCTCTACCTGGCCGGCAAATCCGGTCCGGTGACCGGAGCCGCGATCGCGCGGGACCTGAGGATTCCGCGATCGTCCTCCTACCACCTGCTCGACGTGCTGATCGCCCGGGGCTTTATCGTGCATTTCCCGGACCAGCGGACCTACGGGCTGGGGGTGGCGGCCTTCGAGGTGGGCTCGGCGTACCTGCGTCACGAACCACTCGAGATGCTGGCCCGGCCGGTGCTCGGGCGCCTCGTCGCGCAGGTGGGGGAGACCGCGCACCTGGGCGTGCTGCACGGCGCCGAGACTCTCTACCTGCTCAAGGAGCAACCGGCGGTGACGCGGATTCCGGTGACGCTGGTGACCGATGTCGGTGTTCGGCTGCCCGCCCAACTGACCGCCAGCGGCCGGTCGATCCTGGCGCACCTGCCTCCCGCGCAGGTGCGCGCGCTGTTCCCGTCCGCCCGCGGATTCGTCGACCGCACCGGGGCAGGCCCGTCGACACTGCCCGAACTGCGCCGGGTGCTGGCCGCCGAGCGGAACCAGAAGTGGTCGGAAGAGGTGGGCCTGGTGACCGACGGACTGCAGTCGGTGGCGGCCTGCGCCTTCGATCACTCGGGCCGTCCGACCGCGGCATTGAGCGTGACATGGCGCCAGGACCATGCCCGGCTGCCAAAGGCCGAGCTGGTTCAGGCGGTGCGCCGGGCCGCGCAGCAGCTGACCTGGGCGCTGTCCGGGCGGGCACCCGACGGCTGGTTCACCGACTGAAATCGATATGTCTGGGATACGAGACACAATCCTCGGCGGGGACGTCTGCACTGTGGCGTAGGGGTCCTAACGTTCCGGGCATGACAGTCACCGTCGGGATCGGACCGGTCAGTTTCTCCGATGTCGTCGCGGTCGCCCGCGGGGGCGCCGCCGTCGAACTCGCCGACGACGCCGTGGCGGCCATCGAGGCCAGCCGGATCCACATCGAGGCGCTGGCGGCCAGTCCCACGCCGGTCTACGGCGTGTCGACCGGGTTCGGCGCGCTGGCCACCCGTCACATCCCGCAGGATATGCGAAAGCAGTTGCAACGCAGCCTGATTCGTTCGCACGCTGCCGGCTCGGGGCCAGAGGTCGAGCGCGAGGTCATCCGCGCCATGATGCTCCTGCGGCTCTCCACGCTGGCCAGCGGTCGCACCGGGGTCCGCCGGGAGACGGCGCAGGCCTACGCCGACCTGTTGTCGGCCGGACTCACGCCGGTGGTCCATGAGTACGGCAGCCTGGGCTGTTCGGGGGATCTGGCCCCGCTGGCCCACGTCGCCCTCGCGGTGATGGGCGAAGGGCAGGTGCGCGACGCCGCCGATCGGCTGATCTCCACCGCCGACGCCCTGCACACGCACGGCCTGACGCCCGTCACCTTCGCGGAGAAGGAGGGGCTGGCCCTGATCAACGGCACCGACGGCATGCTCGGCCAGCTGGTGCTGGCCCTGGCCGACCTGGACAACCTGCTGCGGCTGGCTGACATCGCGGCGGCCATGAGCGTCGAGGGCCAACTGGGCACCGACCGGGTGTTCGCCGCCGACCTGCAGGAGCTGCGTCCGCACCCCGGCCAGATCGCCTCGGCGGCCAATATCCGCCGCCTGCTCGAGGATTCGGCGATCGTCGCCAGCCACCGCACCCCGGACTGCACCCGCGTGCAGGACGCCTACTCGCTGCGGTGCTCACCGCAGGTAGCCGGCTCCGCGCGCGACACCGCGGCGCACGCCCGCGTGGTCGCCGAACGTGAACTGGCCAGCGTCATCGACAACCCCGTCGTCACCCTGGACGGGCGGGTCGAATCCAACGGCAACTTCCACGGCGCACCGGTCGCTCACGTGCTGGACTTCCTGGCGGTTGTCGTCGCCGACGTCGCCGGCATCAGCGAACGCCGCACCGACCGTTTCCTGGACACCGCCCGTAACCACGGGCTGCCCGCCTTCCTGGCCCACGATCCGGGCGTCGACAGCGGTCACATGATCGCCCAGTACACGCAGGCCGGGATCGTCTCGGAGCTCAAACGGCTCGCGGCCCCGGCGAGCGTCGACTCGATCCCGTCGTCGGCGATGCAGGAGGATCACGTTTCGATGGGGTGGTCGGCCGCCCGCAAGTTGCGGCGCGCGGTCGACGGGCTCACCCGGGTGCTGGCCATCGAGGTGCTCACCGCCGCGCGGGGCATCGACCTGCGCGCACCCCTGACCCCGGCGGCGGGTACCGGTGCGGTGCTGACATTGCTGCGTGAACACGTCGAGGGGCCCGGCCCGGATCGCCACCTGGCGCCGGAGATCGCGACGGCGGTGGAGTTGGCCGGCAGCGGGGCGATGGTGGTGGCCGCCGAGGATGCGGTCGGGCCGCTGGGCTGAATGGTCGGTGGCCCGCCGCGAGGGTGCGCACAAGTACGCGTCCGCCCGGCGTGTCGCGGACCGGCACGCACGCTCGCGCCAAAAGATGGGTGGGTGCTCGCCGCAGAGTCGACCGAACTGTTCGTCGGACCGGAGGACACCCCGCAGCAAATCGTCCGGGTCACCTACACCGGACCGACCGCGACCGGTGTCCGGATCGAGGGCGACGGGCTGTCCGGCGCCGCCGATCTGACCCCCGGCGACGGGGAGGTCGAGATAGCGGTCACCGTCGCCGGCGCCGAACCGGGTAGGCGTCGGGCGGCCACGGCGCTCGCCGGCGACGAGCGCGCCGAGTTCACGTTCACCGACGCCGAGCCGGGCTGGACGATGTTCATGATCAGCCACTTCCACTACGACCCGGTGTGGTGGAACACCCAGGCCGCCTACACCAGTGAGTGGACCGAGGACCCGCCGGGGCGGGCCCGGCAGACCAACGGCTTCGAGCTGGTGGCCGCCCACCTGGACATGGCCCGCCGCGACCCGGACTACAAATTCGTGCTCGCCGAGGTCGACTACCTGAAACCGTATTGGGACACCCACCCCGAGGACCGGGCCGACCTGCGCCGGTTCGTCGCCGACGGCCGGGTCGAGGTCATGGGCGGCACCTACAACGAACCCAACACCAACCTCACCAGCCCGGAGACCGCGATCCGGAACTTCGTGCACGGCGTCGGATTCCAGCGGCACGTCATGGGCGCCGAGCCCGCGACCGCCTGGCAGCTCGATGTCTTCGGCCACGACCCGCAGTTCCCCGGCATGGCCGCCGCGGCCGGACTGACCTCGAGCTCGTGGGCCCGCGGACCGCACCACCAGTGGGGTCCCATGGCAGGCGACGGAGATCCCGAGCGCATGCAGTTCGCCAGCGAGTTCGAGTGGATCTCCCCGTCGGGCACCGGACTGCTGACCCACTACATGCCGGCGCACTACTCGGCCGGCTGGTGGATGGATTCCGCGGCCACCCTCGAGGACGCCGAGGCCGAGACCTACAAACTGTTCGCCGGTCTGAAGAAGGTGACCTCCACCCGCAATGTGCTGCTGCCGGTCGGCACCGACTACACCCCACCCAACAAGTGGGTGACCGAGATCCACCGCGACTGGACCGCGCGCTACACCTGGCCGCGGTTCGTCTGCGCATTGCCCAAGGAGTTCTTCGCCGCAGTGCACGCCGAACTCGGCGGCCGCGGAGTCGAGCCGTCGCCGCAGACCCGCGACATGAACCCGATCTACACCGGCAAGGACGTGTCGTTCATCGACACCAAACAGGCCAACCGGGCCGCCGAGACCGCCGTGCTCGAGGCGGAGCGGTTCGCCACCTTCGCGCACCTGCTGACCGGCGCGCGCTATCCCGAACCCGCGCTGGCCAAGGCATGGGTGCAGCTGGCCTACGGCGCGCACCACGACGCGATCACCGGCTCGGAGTCCGACCAGGTCTACCTGGACCTGCTGACCGGCTGGCGCGACGCCTGGGAGATCGGGCGCAGCATGCGCGACAATGCCCTGGCCGTGCTGGGGCGGGAACTGGCTCCGGCTCCGCTGACGGTGTGGAATCCTTTGGCGCACAACAGGACCGATGTGGTCACCGTCGATGCGCACGACGCCGCGGTGGCGGTCGTCGACGACACGGGCTCGCCGGTTCCCGCGGTGGTCGATACTGACCGACGCACCGTCAGTTTCGTGGCGGCCGACGTGCCCGCGCTGGGCCGCCGGTGCTACCGCCTGGAACCGGCTCGCGCCGCCTCATCCTGGGAGCCGGTCGACGGGACCCAGATCGGCAACCAGCACTACCGGGTGCGGGTGGATCCGGACCGCGGCGGGGCGGTCGACTCGCTGCGCCACCACGACCGCGAGCTGCTGACACCGGGCCGCCTGGGCAACGAACTGGCGGTGTACGCCGAATACTCCGCGCACCCGCAGGCCGGCGAGGGCCCGTGGCACCTGCTGCCGAAGGGTCCGGTCGTCGGCTCCGGCGCGGCGCCCGCCGACGTCCGGGCCTATCGCAGCCCGGTAGGCGAACGACTGGTGGTCACGGGCCGCATCCTCGACGGGGACCGCGCCGTCCTGCGCTACACGCAGACCCTGACCCTGTGGACCGGGCTGGACCGGCTGGACTGCACGACCACGGTCGACGAGTTCGTCGGCGAGGACCAGCTGCTACGGCTGCGCTGGCCGACCTACATCGCCGGCGCGATGCCCATCAGCGAGGTCGGCGACGCCGTCATCGGCCGCGGTTTCGCGTTGATCCACGAGCCCGGCTCGGCGCTCTCGGTGGACACCGCGGTGCACCCGTGGACGCTGGAGAACCCCGCCCACGGCTGGTTCGGGTTGTCATCCGCGGCGCGAATCACGTTCGGCGGCAGCGATGTTCACCCGATCTCGGTGGCCGAGGTGATCACCCCGGCCGAGGCCGGGTCCGCGCCGCTGGCCCGGGGCCTGATGGTGGCGCTGGTGCGCGCGGGCGTGACGGCCACCTGTTCCGGCGCCGACAAGCCGCGGTACGGGAACCTCGCGGTCGATTCGAATCTGCCGGACACCCGGATCGCCCTCGGTGGCCCGGACCGCAACGCGTTCACCGCCGCGCTGTTGGCCGACGCGGGCCCGGAGTACACCGACGAGTTACGTAGGCAGCTCGACGTGTCCGGGCGCGCCCGGCTCTTCGTTCCGGCTGCGGCGCCACTGGCCGCCGAGTGGGTTCCCGACGCCGACCTGCAGGGCATCCGGTCGTTGCCCGTTCTGGTGATCGCTGGCGGTGACGATCACGCGCTGCGCGATGCGGTGACCGCGGCGGCCGACGACCTCGACGACGCCGAGATCGCCGTCGCGCACCACCCGGCCGTCCCGGCCGACGCGTTCGAGAACCGCACCGTCGCACTGCTCAACCGTGGCGTGCCGAGCTTCGCGGTGGAGTCCGACGGCACCCTGCACACGTCGCTGCTGCGGTCCTGCACCGGCTGGCCGTCGGGTGTGTGGACCACCCACGAGCGCCGTGCGGCACCGGACGGTTCGAACTTCCAGCTGCAGCACTGGTCCCACGCCTTCGAATACGCGGTAGTGGCCGGCGACGGTGACTGGCGGGACATTCGAATACCGTTGCGCAGCAACGAGTTCAGCCATCCGTTGCGGGCCGTGCTGGATGACGGGGGCGGTTTCGCCAGCGATGGGGACCTGCCCGCGCGCGCGGCCTTGCTGTCGGTCGGCGACGGCGTCCGGCTGGAGGCGCTCAAGCTGTGCGGCAACCCCACCCCCGAGGGTCGGGCGGCCCCACCGTCGGGCCGGGCGGCGCTGCGCATCGTCGAGACCAGTGGCCGGCCAACCGAGGTCCGGCTGCAGTCCGGGGCCGGCGCGATCCGCCGGCTCGCCAGGGTGGGTCTGCTGGAGGACGAGTCGCATCCGGTCGGGAGCCTCCAGCTGCACGGATTCGAGATCGCCACCGTGACAGCAGAATTCGATGCCGCGGACAGCGCCGGCGAACCCGCGGTGCTCGCGCCGGACGCCGAATGCGCGCAACCGCTGTATGCCCGCTACTGGCTGCACAACCGGGGACCGGCCCCGCTCGGCGGGCTGCCGGCGGTGGCACACCTGCATCCGCACCGGCTCGCTGTAGCGGCCGGGCAGCCGGTGCCGCTCCGGCTGACCGTCGCCAGCGACTGCACCGACGCCGCCCTGACCGGAGCGGTCGAACTGATCTGCCCGCCCGGCTGCACCGCCGAACCCGCGAGGCTGCCCGTCGAGCTGGAACCCGGCGCATATCGCGAGGCCGACCTGACCGTGACGCTGCCCGCCGGCACCGACCCCGGCTGCTATCCGGTCCGGGCCCAGCTGACGCTCGCCGGCGACCCGGACCTGCCGCCGGCCTGGCGGCAGACCGTCGAGGACGTCTGCCTGATCACCGTCGGCGACCCCGGCGGTCAGGTGCTGCGGCTGGTCGCCGGCCCCGAAGACGTCGACCTGCGCGCCGGCGAGCGCGGCCGGATCACCCTCGACATCGGCACCGACTGCCGGGCCGAGCTGGCACTCGAGGCCCACCTCATCAGCCCATGGGGCACCTGGGAATGGATCGGGCCGGCCGCGGTGGGGGCCGTGCTCCCGGCATCCGGGCAGGTTCGGCTGGACTTCGAGGTGACCCCGCCGGCGTCGGCCGGACCCGGCGAATGGTGGGCGCTGGTCCGGGTGGCCGCCGCCGGCGAACTCCTCTATTCACCGGCCGTGCGGGTGACGGTCCGATGACGCCGCCGGACGGGGTGGCCCGGGTCTGCGGGCAACCCGTGACGGTGACCGACGTCGATGCGCGCGAGGCGCGGCTGCGCGCCACCGCACCCGCGGCGTCGCTGCCGCTGGCCGGCACCAGCGAGGGCCGCCAGCTGCGCCGCTGGCTGACCCAGCTGATCGTGACCGAGCGGGTGATCACCGCCGAGGCCCACCGGCTGGGGGTCAGCCGCGACGATGCACCCGCCCTGCGCAGCGTGCTGCCCGACGCCACCGCGCGGGTCGAGATCGGCAGCGTGACCGCCGCCGCCCTGTCCGACCCGCTGGCCCGTGCGCTGTACGCGTACGTGGTCGCCGATGTGACGGTGCCCGACGACGACGTCGCCGGGTATCACGCCCGCAACCCGATGCGCTTCGCGGCGGGAACCCGCACCGACCGGGGCTGGCGCAACCCCGGGCCGCAGCCGTCCCTGCAGCAGGTGCGGCCGGCGATCACTGCCCACCTGCTGGCCGCGGCGTGCCGGCGGACCTTCCGGAACTGGCTCGACATGCGCCGTGCCGACCTGGTCGAACTGGCGCCCGGATACGAGCATCCCGGCGACCCCCGGCAGCCCGATAATGTGCACAGACACTGATGTCCGACCCGACCCTGGCCCTCGATATCGGCGGCACCAAGATTGCCGCCGGACTCGTCGACGCCGGCGGAAACCTGCTGACGTCCGCCCAGGTGCCCACTCCGCACGGTGCCGATCCGGAGGCGGTATGGGCGGTCACCGAACATCTGATCAGGGCGACGATCGCCGAAACCCGGATCAGCGGTGCCGGCATCTCGTCCGCCGGGCCCGTGCACCTGCCGACCGGAACCGTCAGCCCGATCAACCTGACCGCGTGGCGCGAATTCCCGATCCGCGACCGGGTGTCCGCCGTACTGCCCGGGCTGCCGGTGCGGCTGGGCGGCGACGGTGTGTGCATGGCGCTCGGTGAGCATTGGCGGGGGGCGGGGCAGGGGGCGAAGTTCCTGCTCGGGATGGTGGTTTCCACCGGCATCGGCGGCGGCCTCGTGCTCGACGGCGCCCCCTACTCCGGGCGCACCGGCAATGCCGGGCACGTCGGGCACGTCGTCGTCGACACCGCGGGGCCGCCGTGCACGTGTGGGGGCCGCGGCTGCGCCGAGGCCATCGCCAGCGGGCCGCACCTGGTGCAGTGGGCGCGCGAAAACGGTTGGGCCGCAACGCCCGAGGCCACCGCCAAGGAGCTGGCCGCCGCGGCCGCCGCCGGCGACCCGGTGGCGGTGCGGGCGTTCCGGCGGGGCGCGACGGCGGTGGCGGCCATGATCGCGTCGGTCGGCGCGGTGTGCGATCTGGACCTGGCGGTGATCGGTGGCGGGGTGGCCAAGTCGGGTCCGGTGCTCTTCGATCCGCTGCGGGAGGCGCTGACGTACTACGCGGGCCTGGACTTCATCGCCGGCCTGCAGGTGGTTCCCGCGCAGCTCGGCGGCGATGCCGGTCTGGTCGGGGCGGCCGCCCTGCTGCGTGGCTCCTGATCCGTTTTGGCTGATCGGCGGGGCGCAGGCTATTCTTGTCGGCGATCCACCGAAGACCGTCGGTCACCGAGCAATCGGTTGAAGGTCCGGGAACATCCCGGCGGCCCACGCAGGAGGACGAGGCACACCCCGTTTGATGGGAATCAGCGGGTCTTTCACGCCCCGGCCGCATCCTGCGCCGGGGCGTTCGTGTTGTTACCGCTCGTTCGGTGCGAACACACACATAGCTACGCAGACGCTTTTTTACTAACCGAGGAGGCATGCATGGCCAAGGCTGACAAAGCCACTGCCGTTGCAGAGATCACCGAGCAGTTCAAGGCCTCGACTGCGACCGTCGTCACCGAGTACCGCGGCCTGAGCGTGTCCAACATGGCCGAACTGCGGCGCTCGCTGGGCTCCGGAACCACGTACACCGTCGCGAAGAACACGCTGGTCAAGCGTGCAGCGACGGAGGCGGGCATCGAGGGCCTCGACGATCTGTTCGCCGGACCGACCGCCATCGCGTTCATCAGCGGTGAACCGGTCGAATCCGCCAAGGCCCTGAAGAAGTTCGCCAAGGACAACAAGGCGCTCGTCATCAAGGGCGGCTACATGGACGGCGCTCCGCTGTCCGTGGCCCAGGTCGAGGCGATCGCGGACCTGGAGAGCCGCGAGGTGCTCCTGGCCAAGCTGGCCGGCGCGATGAAGGCCAACCTATCCAAGGCTGCCGGGCTGTTCGCCGCTCCGGCATCGCAGGTCGCCCGGCTCGCCCTGGCGCTGCAGGAGAAGCGGGCTGCCGACGGGGAAACCCTGCCGGCCGCCGAGGCTCCTGCCGACGAGGCTCCGGCCGAGGCACCCGCCGACGAGGCTCCCGAGGCTCCCGAGGCCGCCGAGACCGCAGCCGACACCGAGACAACCGAATAACGAACACCCGACAACCCGGAAAACCCCTAGAAAGGACCCATCATGGCAAAGCTGTCCACCGATGAACTGCTCGACGCGTTCAAGGAACTGACCCTGCTCGAGCTCTCGGAGTTCGTCAAGAAGTTCGAGGAGACCTTCGAGGTCACCGCCGCCGCTCCGGTCGCCGTTGCCGCGGCCCCGGCCGCCGGTGGCGCCGCTCCCGCCGAGGCCGGCGAAGAGCAGTCCGAGTTCGATGTCATCCTCGAGGGTGCCGGCGACAAGAAGATCGGCGTCATCAAGGTCGTCCGCGAGATCGTCTCCGGCCTGGGCCTCAAGGAGGCCAAGGACCTCGTCGACGGCGCCCCCAAGCCGCTGCTCGAGAAGGTCAACAAGGACGCCGCCGCGGACGCCAAGGCCAAGCTCGAGGCCGCCGGCGCAACGGTCACCGTCAAGTAGTACACAGCTCTACCGCAAGGAGCCCCCGGAGATCCGGGGGCTCCTTCGTTTCTCCGGTCAGCCCCAGCCCGCCGCCGCCAGTGAGGCGGCCACCCTCTCCCGTGAATCGCCCATGGCCACCAGGAGATTCGCCAGGAGCTGGCCGAGTACCGAGACGACCGCGGTGTCGTCGTGGCCGTAGTAACCGGCGAGCTCGAGCATCACGTAGCCGTGGTTCGTGCTCCAGAACTGCGACGACGTGGACACCACCGCCGGGTGGTCGTCGGCCGCCGCGGCGGTGATCCGCTGTGCCGTCATGCTGCGGTGCACGGTCGGGTCCTGATGGGAACGCCGACGACGGAACTGCGCCGCTCGCCGAAACCGGGGTAAAGGTAGTGACACAAACTCAGTGCCGGTTTTCGCCGTGCGCTACAGTGACTCGAGCCACAGGGCGGAATGGGCAGTTCGCCGCCGATCATCGGAAGGATCTCGCGTGGGTATTGGCATCCAGGTTGAAGGACTCACCAAATCCTTCGGTTCCCAGCGAATCTGGGAAGACGTCACGATGGACATCCCTTCCGGCGAGGTCAGCGTGCTCCTGGGCCCGTCCGGTACCGGTAAGTCGGTGTTCCTGAAGTCGCTGATCGGCCTGCTGCGTCCCGAGCGCGGCAAGATCATCGTCGACGGCACCGACATCATCCAGTGCTCGGCCAAGGAGCTCTACGAGATCCGGACACTGTTCGGCGTGATGTTCCAGGACGGCGCGCTGTTCGGTTCGATGAACATCTACGACAACACCGCATTCCCGCTTCGTGAGCACACGAAGAAGAAGGAATCCGAGATCCGTCAGGTCGTGATGGAGAAGCTCGACATGGTCGGCCTGGCCGGCGACGACCAGAAGTTCCCCGGTGAGATCTCCGGCGGTATGAAGAAGCGTGCCGGCCTGGCGCGAAGCCTGGTGCTCGACCCCAAGATCATCCTGTGCGACGAGCCGGACTCCGGTCTGGATCCCGTGCGTACCGCGTACCTGTCGCAGCTGCTGATCGACATCAACGCGCAGATCGACGCCACCATCCTGATCGTGACCCACAACATCAACATCGCCCGCACGGTGCCGGACAACATGGGCATGTTGTTCCGTAAGCACCTGGTGATGTTCGGTCCCCGTGAGGTCCTGCTGACCAGCGAGGAGCCCGTCGTCAAGCAGTTCCTCAACGGCCGCCGCATCGGGCCCATCGGCATGTCCGAGGAGAAGGACGAGTCGCAGATGGCCGAGGAGCAGGCGTTGATCGATGCCGGCCATCATGACGGTGGCGTCGACGAGATCGAGGGCGTGCCGCCGCAGCTGACCCCCACGCCGGGTATGCCGGAGCGCCAGGCGGTGGGCCGCCGTCAGCAGCGCGTGCGCGATATCCTGCACACGCTGCCGCCGGCCGCGCAGGAAGCCATCCGCG
>JAKIXW010000095.1:430-13275 GCA_022708865.1 Acidobacteriota bacterium | reverse complement strand
CGCCACGATGGTGCCGTGCGCGTCGCAGTCCATCAGCCCGTCCCCGCCCATGATGTAGTCACCGCCGGGGACGACGGGCAGTCGTGGGTTGGGGTTGACACCGGTGTCGATGACCGCAACGGGCACACCGTTGCCGGTCGAGTACTGCCAGGCCCGACTGACGTTCAGCATCGTGAAACTCGGCGCCGTGACGGCCACGTTCGGGTCGGCCACGGTGATCGCCTGCGCGCAGATGTTGCTCTGCCGCATGGGTTCGTCGGGACCGGGCGTGCCGTCCGACGGCACGGCCGACGGGTCGACCGCCGGGGGCGGAATGGCCTGCGCGGCAGGGCAACTGCCGGCCATCGCCAGCAGCGCGGTGGCGGTCAGTGCGCCGGCGCGCCGGAGGCGCCCAGCTGTCGTCATCGCATCCGGACCCAGGTGAACAGTCCGCCGATCCACGCCGCCAGCGGCATCGCGACGACGATGGCCGCCAGTTCGAGCCATTCGGTGACCATTCGGACCAACGGGGTGAACCGGGTGACGGGGACCAGCAGCGCGGCCACCAGACCGGTCGCGGCGAAGCCGATCAGCACGGCCGCACCGATCAGTAGTGGCGCCCACGAATCCGCCGGCCAGTGCAGGACGTACTTCGCGACGCCGGCGCAGATGGCGCCCGCGGCCCCGAGCACCAGCGCGACGGCCTGCCGCTTGTCGGCGTACGCCCGGCCCCTGCTGATGAAGACGAGGATCAACAGTCCGCACAGCACCGCCGCAGCAATTCCGCGGTAGCCCGCCGGCATCAGCGTCGCCCAGACAGCGACCGGCAGGGTGAGCCCGGCGGCGATGCAGATGCCGGTCAGGACGGCGTTCGCCCGGCGGGCCGAGCTCGCCAGCTCCAGACCCCGCGGAGTGGTGTCGGGATTGGGTTCCTCCGCATCGCCATCCCCGTCGAGCTCCACCGGCGACACCGTGTCGACCGGTGATCCGTCGGCGCGGCGGAAGAGGTCACGTCCGGTGATCGAGCCGAAATGTGGTGGCCTGATCCGGGCGGCCCACAGCGCGAATGTCGGTGCCAGGCTGAGCAGCAGCAGCAGGGCGATCAGAGCCGCCATCCCCAGCCACTGCCCCTGGACGGGTCGCCACATGCGCGCCGCGGCGGCCAGCCCGCCGAGCACACCCAGCGTCATGACGACGGCCGCGGCCGTGTGATGGCGCCGGGTCAGGGAAACCAGGGACCAGGTAAGCACTCCGACGGCGAGGATCGCGATGAATGCCTGGGCGGCTCCGAGGTCACCCGGTGCGGCCGCGCCGGCCGCCACTGCCAGCAGCGGCACGGCGACCCAGCTGAATCCGCTGAGGACATCGGATTGTTCTGGCCACCAACGCCATACGGCGAATGCACCGCTGGCGGCCAGGATCCCGCCGACACCCGCCACCAGGGCCGGGATCAACGAGTCGGAGTGCAGGCGGTTGCGGATCGACAGGGCCAGCAGCGTGAGGCCGATCATCGCGACGATGGTGATCGCCGTGTGCGCGGCGGTGGCCGCCGTCACCGGCTGGAACATCCGCTTGCCGACCCGGGCGAGCCCGGTGGACAGCGATTCGTACTGCGGTTCGAAGGGCTCACCGTCGGTGGCCGGCACGAGCACCAGGGTGGTGCCGTCCTCCACGCCTAATTCGTCGAGCGTCTTCGTGACGTCCAGGGTGGTGCCGTTGGCCCGGTTGAGCTGATAGGCGATCGCAGGGTCGAGCCCCGCCGAGCCACGCCTGCGCAGTTCGTTGTTGAGCAATTCGACGACGTCATCGAGGAACATCTCGATCGGTACCGACGCCGGATACACCTGTGAGATCAGGTTTTCGCCGCACACCACCGCGACCGCGCAGCGCGCGGGGAACGATACTTTGGCCATCAATTCGGCCTGTCGGCGTCCGGGGTGTACTTGTCCATCAGGCCGGCCGTGATCTCGAACAGCCGGAGTCGGGTCTTCTTGTTCAGTTCGTGTTGCACGTCGACGATCCCCCCTTTGGCCAGATGCGGGTCATACGGCATCAATTCGACGGTGGCCCCGGACTGCCGGAAGCGTTCCGTCAGATAGGCGATGGCCGCCTTGTCGCGCTGGTCGCGGCTGTCGTTGATGACGACCGTGCTGCGGGACACCAGCTCGTGGTAGCCCATTGATCTGAGCATGTCGATCGAACGGGAGACCGGCAGCGAGGTGTCCGCGGTGAGCCCCGACACCAGTACCAACGCGTCGCAGGCGTCGAAAACCGCCTTCATCACGGGGTGTTCGAGGTCGTCCGCGGTGTCGATCAGGATGATGTTGTGCGTGCGGCGCAGCCGGGACAGCACACCGTTGAACATCGACGGGACCAGTGGTCGTGGCTGGTCCGAAACCCGGTTCCCGGCAAGGACATCCAGGCCGACGGCGTTCTGGCCCAGATGTTCTCGGATGTCCGCATAACCCTGGACGTCGGTGTCGTTGAGCACCGCGGCGTAGTCTCCCGGCGGTGCGTCGTCGATCCGGCCCGCGAGCGTCCCGAAGCCGGGTGCCGCGTCGATCGCGACCACGTTCTCCGGGCGGGTTTCGCGGAAGATCGCACCGATGCAGGCGGTCATGGTGGTCTTTCCGACGCCGCCCTTGCCGGAGACCACGCCGATCACGTACTGCTTGCGAATGTGGCGGCGGATGCGCTCGCGCAGTTCGCGGTAGTGGCGTTCGGCCGGTGATTCGCCGAGGTTCACCAGCTTGAAAGTGGTGTTGTAGATCGCTTTTCGCCAGCCCGAACCCGGCGGGATCTTGCGGGGTGTGACCATGTCCGAGACGCGCAGGGTCCCTGATATGGAATCGGGCATCTGGTGTTGCGAGAATCCTGCAGGGGCCCGCCCCGGTGTGGTCCGGTCCGGGCGATTCGATTGATCGTCCCAGGGGTTGGTCACGACGCCGACGCTAACATGTTCGAATTTCCTTCTGTCTAAACAATCCTGCGGTGGGAGAACCAGGCATCCCGGGCCGGCAGCCGCCGCAGCATCCCGTTGACGGCGGTGGTGATGTTGCCGGTCGAGCCGGGGGAGACGATCATCCATTTCCGGCCGCCGTTGGGCGCATGCTCCACGAGCAGCCGGCCCTCGGGGGTGTCGTAGATGGTGACCGATCCGTGTTCCACGTGTATCCGGCCGGGTGCGCCCTCGGCCCCGGCCTGTAGCGCGACAATCGACGCGGAGGCGGACTTCGTGGTGTCGGTGGCCAGCATCAGAGCGCGAATCTGCTCGGGCTCCAGACGCTGCTCGTCCAGGAACGCGCGCAGCGACTCCGTATTCTTCACGCGCGCGACCAACTCGCCGGCGTCGATGGTCGCGGGGCGGATGTTCACGGATTGGAGGTTGCCGAGCAATCGGTCGATCTGGGTGCGAATGACCTCGATCGCGGATCCCTCCGCGGTGGCCGTGCCCGCGGGGCCGATCCGGACGATCTCCTCGGCGCGCTCGATGGCCACCCACCACTGGGCGAAGCGGGCGATGAGAACGCCGACCATGCCGTTGTCCGTCGGGGTGGTGATGTACATCAGCAGCGCGACATCCCGTTTGGACAACACGGTCAGCCACTCCACGATCGCCGGATCGACCGCGCCGTCCTTGCTGATCGCGCCGGCTTGCTCGAGTTCTTCGGCGATGGGGTGGGCCAGCGCGGATTCCTTGGGCTCCGCGCTGGGCAGTATCGGGCGTAGTCCCAGTTCGGGCGCCACCGATTCGATCCCGGAGAGCACCTGCAGCACCCACAGCCCGTCGAGCGTGGTTGTCAGCACGATCGCCCCTGTAGCCAGTACTTCCCCGGAAACACGTGATTACCCCTCATGAAATCACCTCGGCGATCGGCACGAGGTGGGTCTGAACACACAGACGGGGCGCACGCCAGGCCGGCGCGCGCCCCGTCGGCGGGAAACTCAGAAACCGGCGCCGATGTTGACGTCGAGTGCGTGGGCCAGTTCGGAGGACTCCATGATCTTGGAACCGTGGGTCTGGACCACCTGGATCAGACCGTTGAGGCCCTTGAGGATCTGCATCTGCCGGGCGTTGAACGCGGTGCCCGCCTCGCCCTCGAAGAAGGGCTGCAGCTGCGTGGTCTCGTTGAGGACCTGGTCGTGGATCTCCATCAGCTGGGCGGCGGTGGTGCCGACCTGCGAGGACAGCTCAGCGACTCCGCCGTGCACGTATGTGATATCACCGGACATTGATTTCTCCTTGGGTCTTTGGGTGTCTGGGTGCAGAAGCCGGGTCAGAAAGGCTGGGTCAGACCTGCGCGAAGCTGGTCATGGCGCGGGCCTGCTCTTCTTCGTGCTGTTCGACCAGGTCGGCGGCGTTGCCCAGACCGTGGGCCATGCCCTGCAGGCCGTCGGTGGTCTGCCGGAGCTCCTGCTCGAGGTGCGCGGCCGTGGTCATCGAGGCCATGCCGGCCGGGCCCTGCCAGATTGCACCCATGGCGTCCTGGTGCGTTGCCAAGTACTGCTGAACCAGGGAGTTCGCCTCGGTGATGTGGTTCTCCATCTGGGCCTTGGTGGACCGGAGCATCTCCGGGGTGACGTTCATCTTCGACATCGGTGTTTGTCTCCTTTGTTCCTGTGGTTCTTGATCCCCCCGTGCCGGGGCGCTGTACTCAGTGTAGGTAGCGAATTTACGCTGTCACTTCACTCTGGCTAACTCGGTGTCGTTTGCTGCTGTATCGGCTCGGGATTAGCTGCATAGAGAGGCCCGCTAACGGGTTTCGGCCTGCCCGGCGTCGTTGTTGCCGGCGACGACGATGCGCGCGTGCTGCACCTCCTTCTTGCCTTCCTCGCCCTGGCCCCGGCCGAGCATCCCAGCCGGTGAGGCCGGCATTCCGGAAGCGCCGGTGCTCACCGGCCCGGTGCGGACCTCTGCGGGGTTCAACAATCCGGGTTTCAGGCCGGTGGCCCGGCCACCCTCCGGTTCGAAGCTGCTGGACGGCCGGGTGAACTGGGTCAGGCCCGGGGCGCCGCCGCCGCCGGCGCCGACCGAACCGCCACCGGCTCCGCCACCGCCGACCCCGCCGCCGCCTGCCCCGGCGAACGCGCGGACGGCCTCGCCGCCCGGCATCCGCCCGGCCATGCCCGCTTCACCGGCACCGGAACCGGATCCGCCGAACATTCCGCCGAACGCGCCCATGAGCATCTGGGGCAAGCCGGTCAGCCCCTGGAACATCTGGGGTACCGATTGGAACATCCCGGTCAGGGGCTGAATCGCGCTGCCCAGTGACTGAGTCATGGTGCCCATCATCTGCTCCATGCCGCCGCTGGCACCCTCCATGCCCTTACTCGCGTACTCGGTGGTGGCGCGGGCGGCCGTGGTGGCGGTGCTCGTGCCCGCCTGCTCGACGACCGAGCTCGCCATCATCGCCGGACCGGCGGGATTTGCGCCCATCGCCGCGGGCGGTGGCGTGCTCAGCAGTGCTGTGGTCAGCGAGTTCAGGCCGCTGCCGTAGGCACTGCCGACGGAAGCGTTCTGCGCCCAGTACTCCCCGTACTCCGCGGTGAGCTCGCCGATCCGCCCGGTGAGCGCGCCGAGGACCACCGGATTGATGGCCACGTCGTTGGCGCATTCGACCCGGTTGGCATCGATGATCGTCGAAGGGATCAGGCCGGCCCGGGCCGCTGCGTACAGCTCCGATGCCGACACCGCGATGAGTTGCTGCTTGAGGCAGTGTGCACCCATGACGCCCGCGAGCGCGTTCAGTAGGCCGCCGCTGTCGGCGGACGCGAGGCCCCCCACCCCCATGAAATTGGGCAGCAGGCCAGCGATATTGACGGCCGACAGGCCCATCGACAGATCATGAATGGCTGCTTCGACGGCCCACGCGGCAGCGTTCGCCAACGTGGTGTCTGGTCCCGGACCGCCTTCGAAGAGCCGTGCAGTTGTCGCTGGATCTGATAACGGCCACGGATGGATGGCCATATCCGCGCTAGCTCAGCGTGTTCTCGATGGCGCGGATGGCTTCGCTGGCCTCGTACGCGGCCGAGGCCGCGGACTGCGAGCCGGCATAGATGCCACGCTCGGCCACGTGTTCGGCCTTGACCCCGCTGTACGCCGCGCCGGCCCCGCTGAGGGCCTCGGCAAATGCCAGCGAATCGGCGTCCAGGGCCATCGGCATGTTCACCAGCAGCGCTTCCGAGGTAGCCCCCGATGAAGCGGCCAGATCGGTGGCGATTCCCACTTCGGTGGCGGCTGACATGCCGACGGCGCCGGGGTTCACGTTCAACGTCATAGCTCAACTCCTAACCCGAAACGCAGCTATAGCTACGTCCTGACTTTCGAGTATAGATGTGCTGTTCGCCACTGTCGAAATGCGCTCTGTCACATCGCCAGCAAATCATAAGCGTAACTAATCTTATGATTGCTGTTTCCGCCCCTCCGAGCGTTCCGTCATGGTGGCATACCCAGCGGCGCTCCGGTATTCACCTACTACCGCATCGGCGAAATGACGGTCGCCGTGCTGGCCCCACCGCGCTGCACGGCACGAATGGTCGCGCGCTCGCCGGCCCGGACGACCGACTGGCCGTCGCGGGTGCCGGCGTCGATCACGTAGGTCTGGGAGAAGCCGTCGTAGCTACGCGCGGTGATCGAGGTGTCCGTCCCGGGCCAGGGTGTCGTCGGCGGCCGGCTCGTGCCGGATCAAGGACCCGGCCAGGCAGCGTCCGCGCGCGTAGGCGTCCTGATCCTCGGGCGCCAGCCAGTTGCAGTTGGTGGTGGCCTCCTGCGTACACCGGACCCAGCGCTGGCCGTCGATCATGCGGGCTGGGAAGGTGGAACCCGCGCTGAGCCTGGCAGGTCGGGCACCGGGGCGCCTCGAACGGGGTGAAGCAGTTGCACACCGGACAGGTGAATGTACGCATGTGGCCCTATGGTGGCACGGTCGAAACGTCTCCGGATTTCTCGAGGGAGAGAAATGCAACTGCTCCTGGTCCGGCACGCCCTGCCGTACCGCAGCGACCACGGCCAGGGCGCCGATCCCGAGCTGTCGGGCGTCGGCCACGAACAGGCGGCGCGGCTACCGGCCGCCCTGGCCCGATTCCCGCTGTCGCGCTTGGTCAGCAGCCCCCAGCGGCGCTCGGTGCAGACCGCCGAGCCGGTGGCCGCGGCCCTCGGTCTGTCGATCGACGTCGACGAACGCGTCGCCGAATACGACCGGGAGATGAGTGGCTACGTGCCGCTGGAGGACCTGCGGGTCGCGCATCCGCAGCAGTGGGAGCGGATGGCGGCGGGACACCTGCCGCACGGCGTCGACGAGGCGGCGTTCCGGGCACGGATCGCCGCGGGGCTGGCCGATGTGGTGACGGCCGCCGCGTACGACGAGACCGTCGCGCTGTTCAGCCACGGCGGGGTGATCAACGTGATCCTGCACGAGATCCTGGGCACCGAACGCGTGCTCTCGTTCCCCATCGACTACGCCTCGGTCACCCGCGTGCTGTACTCGCGCAGCGGCCGGGCCAGCGTCGTGGCCACCAACACCACCGAGCATGTGTGGGATCTGCTCCCGCGCAATCAGCGCTGAGGTAGACAGGCAGGGTGACTTCGCTCGAGGGCCTCGATCTGACCGCGCTCGATCGGCATCTCACGTCGGTCGGCATCCCGCGCAGTGGCGAGCTGCACGGCGAATTCATCTCCGGTGGCCGCTCCAACCTGACGTTCCTGGTGTACGACGACGCCTCCAAGTGGGTGCTGCGCCGCCCCCCGCTGCACGGGTTGACGCCGTCGGCGCACGACATGGCGCGCGAGTACCGAGTGGTGGCCGCACTCGAGGACGGCCCGGTCCCGGTGGCGCGCGCGGTGACCATGCGTGATGACGGCAGCGTGCTCGGCGCGCCGTTCCAGATGGTGGAGTACGTGCCCGGGCGGGTGGTGCGGCTCGCTCGCGAACTGGATTCCTTGGGCGGCCCGCAGGTGATCAGCGCGTGCGTGGACGCGTTGATCAAGGTGCTGGCCGACCTGCACGCTGTGGACCCGGACGCGGTGGGCCTCGGTGACTTCGGCCGGCCCGACGGCTACCTCGAGCGTCAGGTGCGCCGTTGGGGTTCGCAGTGGGAGCTGGTCCGGCTGCCCGACGATCCCCGGGAAGCCGACGTGCAACGCCTGCATTCGATTCTGGCGCAGTCGATTCCGGCGCAGAGCCGGAAATCGATCGTGCACGGCGACTACCGCATCGACAACACCATCCTGGACACCGAGGACGCCACCGTGGTGCGCGCCGTGCTGGACTGGGAGATGTCGACCCTGGGTGACCCGCTGTCGGACACCGCACTGATGTGCATCTACCGCGATCCCATTTTCGCCCTCGTGCATGCCGAGGCCGCCTGGGCCTCCGAACAGATACCGACCGCCGACGAACTGGCCCACCGGTACTCCCTGGCGGCCGGACAACCGTTGCGGCACTGGGACTTCTACATGGCCCTGGCCTGCTTCAAACTGGCGATCATCGCCGCCGGCATCGACTACCGGTTCCGGGCGGGCAGTGGGGAGGCCGCGGCCGGGCAGGTGGGCCGGGCGGTGGCCCCGCTGATCGCGCAGGGCCTGTCGTACGTGGCCGGGTAGCTCAGGTCCCGATAGCGAGGTTGCGCTTGGCCGCCCGCCGGAGCTGGAAGATCCGGACCGCGCCAACCGCCACCGTGATCAGTCCGCCGGCCACCGCGGCGAACAGGATCGCCACGCCCAGCGGGAGGGTCCAGTGCCAGCCGAGGAATTGGAACGCGGTGGCCGCGGTGTTCTGCGCGATGAAGACCAACAGCACGATCAGGATCAGGAAGCCGAGGATCAGCGCCGTCCACAGGGCGGCGGCCCGGGTGAAACCCGTTCGGGAATCGGGCTCGAGCACGGCCGGGGGGAGATCTGACGGCGGTGGCTCGGGCGCATCTGTGCTCATACCGACATCCTCGCCGTTTCCGGAAAAGAAGCAAACACCCCACGCCCGTGGCTACCCGGTTAGTGTCGGTGCGATGACGCTGCTGCGAAACGGCACGCGGGCCTGGTCGGCGCTCCTGGCGTTGACACTGCTGCTGGTGTCGGCGTGCGGCAGCGCGAATCCACTGGGCGGCGGGGCTGTCTCCGGCGACCTGAAGTCCGTGGTGGTGGGTTCGGCGGACTTCCCGGAGTCGAAGATCCTCGCCGAGATCTACGCGCAGGCCTTGGAGGCCAACGGCTTCACCGTCGGACGACAGTTGGGCATCGGCAGCCGCGAGACATATATCCCTGCGCTGCAAGATCATTCGATCGATCTGATCCCCGAGTACACCGGCAACCTGCTGAAGTACTTCGACCCCGGAGCCACCGTGACGAGCCCGCAGGACGTCGAACTCGCGTTGCTGCGCGCACTGCCCGGCGACCTATCGATGCTCACCCCGTCCGAGGCCGCCGACACCGACACCGTGGCCGTCACCGCGGAGACGGCGGCGAAATGGAACCTGACCTCGATCGCCGATCTCGCGGCACACTCGGCCGAGATCAAGTTCGGTGCGCCCTCGGAGTTCCTCAACCGCGCCGAAGGGCTTCCGGGTCTGAAGAAGATCTACGGACTGGACATTCCCGAGAAGAATTTCGTGGCGATCAGCGACGGCGGCGGGCCGGCGACGGTTCGCGCCCTGGCCGACGGCACGGTCACGGCGGCCGACCTGTTCTCCACCTCGCCGGCCATCCCGCAGAACAACTTCGTGGTGCTGGCCGATCCGAAGAACAACTTCCCGGCCGCCAACGTCGTGCCCGTCGTGAGTTCGCAGAAGAAGTCCACCGAACTCAAACGGGTACTGGATGCCGTCTCGGCCAAACTCGCCACCGACGACCTGATCGCGCTCAATGGCGCGGTGTCGGGCAACTCCGGCATCGACCCCGACCAGGCCGCCCGAAAGTGGTTGGCCGACCATGGCTTTTGAACAGGCCTCGACAAACCGATCGGAGGCTGAGTGATCACCTTTGGCGCGGTCACCAAGCGCTACCCGGACGGCACGGTCGCGGTCGACAACCTGGATCTGGACGTGCCGCGCGGCACGCTGGCGGTGTTCGTCGGACCGTCAGGCTGCGGGAAGACCACCGCCATGCGGATGATCAACCGGATGATCGAGCCGACCTCGGGAACCCTGACCGTCGACGGCCGCGACGTCAGCACGGTCGACCCGGTGAAGCTGCGACTTGGCATCGGCTACGTCATCCAGAGCGCTGGCCTCATGCCGCATCAGCGGGTCATCGACAACGTCGCCTGCGTGCCGGTGCTGCGCGGCCAGTCCCGCCGGCAGGCCCGCCATGACGCCTATGCGGTACTGGAACGCGTCGGCCTGGATCCTGTTCTGGGCGAACGCTATCCGGCCCAGCTGTCCGGTGGGCAGCAGCAGCGCGTCGGGGTGGCCCGGGCGCTGGCGGCCGATCCGCCGATCCTGCTGATGGACGAACCCTTCTCGGCCGTCGACCCGGTGGTCCGTGATGAACTGCAGGCCGAGATCCTGCGGCTGCAGGACGAGTTGCACAAGACCATCGTGTTCGTCACGCACGACATCGACGAGGCTCTCACACTCGGTGACTGGATCGCCGTCTTCGGCCGTGGCGGTGTGCTGCAGCAGTACGACGCGCCGGCCCGGGTGTTGTCGAACCCGGCCAATGACTTCGTCGCCGGATTCGTCGGCGCTGACCGCGGCTACCGGGGCCTGCAGTTCCGGCACGCAACCGGCCTGCCGTTGCACCCGCTGCGGCAGGTGGCCGAGAACCTCATCGACGAGCTCGAACTGGCCCCCGGACAGTGGGTGCTGGTGACCAAGCCGGATGACTCGCCGTACGCCTGGATCGACGCGGCCGGCGCCGCGATCCATCGGGACGGTGCATCGCTGTACGACAGCACCACCGCGGGCGGCTCGCTGTTCCCGCCGGACGGCACTCTGCGCCAGGCGCTCGATGCCGCGCTGTCGTCCCCGTCAGGTCTCGGGGTGGCCGTCGGCGCCGACGGCCAGGTGGTCGGCGGCGTCCGCGCGGAGGATGTCCTGGCCGCGCTGGATGCGCAGCGAACTGGCGGTTGAGTTGTGCGTTACCTGCTGACCCACCTCGACGACGCCTGGACGCTGGCGCTGATCCACCTGCGTCTGGCGCTGGTGCCGCTGCTGCTGGGTCTGCTGATCGCCGTGCCGCTGGGCACCCTGGTGCAGCGCACCGCAATACCGCGGCGGATCACGACGGTGCTGGCGAGCATCGTCTTCACCGTCCCGTCGCTGGCCCTTTTCGTGGTGCTGCCGCTGATCATCCCGACGCGCATCCTCGACGAGGCCAACGTGATCGTGGCGCTGACGCTGTACACCGTCGCGCTGCTGGTGCGGGCTGTGCCCGAGGCGCTGGACGCGGTGCCCGCCCAGGTCCGTGACGCGGCCACCGCCGTCGGCTACCGGCCGGCCACTCGGATGCTCAAAGTTGAACTGCCGCTTGCACTTCCGGTGCTCATCGCGAGCCTGCGGGTGGTGGCCGTGACCAACATCTCGATGGTCGCGGTGGGTTCGGTGATCGGTATCGGCGGTCTGGGCACCTGGTTCACCGAGGGCTACCAGGCCGACAAGAGCGACCAGATCCTCGCCGGCATCATCGCGACCTTCGTCCTGGCGATCGTCATCGACACGCTGATCATGGTGCTGGGCCGGGTCCTGACACCGTGGACGCGGGCGGTGGTGCCCGCGTGAACTTCCTACATCAGGCGCTGACCTACATCTTCACCGCGGCCAACTGGGCCGGACCGTCCGGGTTGACGGCCCGCATCCTCGAGCATCTGATGTATACCCTTGTGGCGGTGGTGTTCTCGGCACTGGTCGCGGTGCCGCTGGGAATGCTCATCGGGCACACCCGACGCGGCACGTTCCTCGTCGTCACCGGCGTCAACGCGCTGCGGGCCCTGCCGACGCTCGGTGTGCTGCTCCTCGGCGTGCTGTTGTGGGGACTCGGGTTGGTGCCGCCGACCGTCGCGCTGATGCTCCTGGGCATCCCGCCGCTGCTGGCCGGCACCTACGCGGGCATCGCCAACGTCGACCCCAACGTCGTGGACGCCGCGCGCGCCATGGGAATGACCGAGCTGCGGGTCCTGCTGCGGGTCGAGACGCCGTTGGCCATGCCGCTGATCCTCGGTGGTCTGCGCACGGCGACGCTGCAGATCGTCGCGACGGCGACGGTGGCCGCGTACGCCAGCCTGGGCGGGCTGGGTCGCTATCTGATCGACGGGATCAAGGTCCGGCAGTTCTCCCTGGCCCTGGTGGGGGCGCTGATGGTGACCGCGCTGGCGTTGCTGCTCGATGCGGTGCTGGCCCTTGCGGTCCGATTGTCGCTGCCGGGTTCGGGCCCGACCGGACGTGGTCGGAGCCGGTCGGGCCGCCGGCAACCCGACCTTCCGGACGGAATCGGGGCCGAGGTGGCGATCGAATCACGCCAACCGCCACCCGGCACGCCGGGCATGTCGCTTACGGTAGATGGGTGAGTGCAGCCGAAGAACACAAGGACCAGCAAGATCCCGCCTGGCCGGCGATCTTGACCTGGCGCGCCCACAACCTGCCGCGGATGGAGTCGGTACGGGTGCAACTGAGCGGCAACCGGATCAAGGCCTACGGCCGGATCGTGTCCGCGGCCACCGACGCCACACCCGCCTTCAGCGCCTCGTACGACCTGGTGACCGACGAGGCCGGCGGCACCAAGCGGTTGTCCATGACGGTCACCCTTGCCGAGCGGGAGCGGCAGCTGTCGATCGCGCGCGACGAGGAGAACATGTGGCTGGTGCAGGACCCCACCGGCCAGACGTCGCGCGCGGCCTACGACGGTGCGCTCGACGTGGACGTGGTGTTCAGCCCGT
>JAKIXW010000095.1:0-420 GCA_022708865.1 Acidobacteriota bacterium | reverse complement strand
ATCCGGCGGACCGGCGTGTACCGCCGCGCCGATGCGGTGAGCCTGCCCATCGTCTACGTCTGGCTGCCGGACCTGACGGTCGAACCGGTGACCATCGGCTACACCAGTGACCGGGCCGACAACCACGACATCAAGTTGCTCTCGCCGGTCGCCGACACCATCATCCAGGTCGACGACGACGGCTTCATCGTCGACTATCCGGGGCTGGCAGCGCGGATCTGATCACCCCGCCCGCCCGGCCGGCGGCAGCAAGTTCCGAGCGCCAGTCCGGTGCACCGACGCGCACCGTCAGGATGTCCGGCCGGGAGAAGTTGTCGTAGCTGACCCGGGCGGCGTGCCCGGGCTCGACCAGCTCGGCCACGCTGCCTCCGGTGACCAGCCCGGTACGGGCCCGGCCCAGCAACTCGATCGCGCGGTCCA
>JAKIXW010000094.1:12994-13296 GCA_022708865.1 Acidobacteriota bacterium | reverse complement strand
CGCTGGGCATGACGGGGCAGTACCCGGCCTGGTCGGTGGGCCGATCGAACCTGCAAGCACTCAGCGGCCGGACCTGCGGGCTGGCCACCGATGTGCTGGTCGAGGAAGATCCCAACGCCGCCATCCTGAGCCCGGTGTCCGTGCCGGCGGCCGAGGCGCTGGGCTCGGCGACGTCAACGGGTTTCTCGCCCAACGGTATTCCCTCCGACATTTCGGCGGATACGGTGATGGACTCGGCCGGCTCGGCCAACTTCGCCGACAGCGACTCCGACACCAGCACCGCCGGCGAGCCCGGTACCGAG
>JAKIXW010000094.1:0-12984 GCA_022708865.1 Acidobacteriota bacterium | reverse complement strand
CCGCCACGCTCGGCGCCAACGGGTCACGGACCCGGCTGCCGTATGGCCTGGACGGGACGCGGGTGCCGGTGCTGGGCAGCTGGCGGGCCGGTGTTCAGCAACCGGCGATGCTGCGTTCGGCGTGGTACCGCCTGCCGGCCCGCGATGCCGCGCGGCCGCTGCTGGTGGTGTCGGCGGCCGGCCGGTTCGACCAGGGTGAGGTCCGGGTGCAATGGGCCACCGACGCGCAGGCCGCGCGCGACGAACCCGGCGGCTCGCTGGGCTTCGCCGATGTCGGGGCGCCCCCCGCCTGGCGCAACCTGCGCGCCCCGCTGGCGGCCATCCCGCCCGATGCGACGCAGATCCGGTTGATCGCCTCCGATGACGATCTGGCGCCCCAGCACTGGATCGCGGTCACGCCGCCGCGTATCCCGCAGTTGCGCACCCTGCAGGACGTCGTCGGCTCGCAGGATCCGGTGCTGCTCGACTGGCTGGTGGGACTGGCGTTCCCGTGCCAGCGGCCGTTCGGACACCAGAACGGTGTGGTGGAAGTGCCCAAGTGGCGGATCCTGCCGGATCGCTTTGGCGCGGAGGCGAATTCGCCAGTGATGGACTACCTGGGCGGCGGCCCGCTGGGGATCACCGAGTTGCTGTTCCGGGCCGATCCGGTCCCGACGTATCTCAACCACGACTGGTTCCGGGACTGGGGTTCGTTGCAGCGGTTGGTGCAGTTCTACCCCGACGCCGAACCGGCGCGCCTGGATCTGGGTACCGCGGTGCGCAGCGGCTGGTGGAGCCCCGCGCCCCTGCGCCGGTCCTGACCGCAATTGCGCGGATGGGGGCCGGCGAAACTGGCCCTGGATGTCCTGAGACATAACACAAGGAGGTCTGGACTGTGATGTATCAGGACATCGGTGACAGTTCTGCATCAAGACATCGGTGAGAGTTGATGTATCAGGACTTCGGTGACGTTTCGTCGGTTTTGGGGTGTGAGCCGCGGGGTTTTCCGTTGCCGACGTATTTGACTCCCGGTGTGGGTCGGGTGTGCTCGATGAGGACTTCGCCGTCGAGGTCAGCGACGATGATCGCGTCGTCGTCGGTGGCGATCAAGACCTGTTGGAGTCCGTACCGGCCGCCGACCTTGTAGGTGACCCCGGCGAGCATGAATGTGCCGGCGGTGGTCAGTGTCCTGACGTGGGCGCCGGCGGGTAGCGGTGCGCGTTGGAGCTGCCTGACTGCGGCCTGGACCAGCAGCGGCGGGTCGGGCGTGGGGCGAGGAGCGTCGGCTTTGGCGGTGGCCTCCCACGCGGTCAGGGGTGTGACTCGCCCGGGGAGCCCTTGGTGGGGGCGTTCGGTGTTGTAGATGTGATCGAACGCGTCGACCTGGACCTGCAATTCCTCGAGGCTCTCGGCCAGTGGCTGTTTGTCGAGGTAGCGGAACAGGGTCTGGTGGAAGCGTTCGTTCTTGCCCTGGGTGGTCGGTTTGTAAGGCTTGCCGGTGATCGCCTCTACGCCCAGGGCCCCAACATGTTTGACGAATTTGCCGGTCAATCCACGGCGCGAAGGATTGAGCGCGAGCCCATTGTCAGTGAGTAGGCGTTGGGGCACACCGTGGGCGGCAGTCCAGTGTCAGTCCAGTGTCAGCGCTACCCGATATCGGCGACCAACACGCCCGCGCGCCGGTTGATCGCCCGGGCGGCCCGCGGCAGTCCCGCGCTGTCACCACCGACGGGTACCACCCGCGGGTGGATCAGATGAAAGTCCTTGCGGCCCATGCGAATATCGGCTTCGCCGGCCGCCAGCACGTTTTTGACCCAGTTTGTCTTGCCGTGGATCAGCCCGATCGCGACGACGTCGCCCTTGCGCAGGGGCGAGACCACGGTCTCGTAGCGGGCTCCCGATTTCCGTCCGACATGCGTGATGACGCCGAACGTCGGTAGGTGCCGCAGAATCGGTCCCAATGCCGGGTTGAGATACTTGATCTGCACGTTCTCCAGCCACGGCGGCATCAGCATCGGCACACCGGGCACATCGTTGGGATGGCTCACGGGGTTGTCCTCTCGTCGCGGTCCCACACCGTCATCACCGTGCGCAGGATCTCCTCGGCGCAGCCCAGACCGGCCAGGTGGCTCTCGCCGTGGATGGTGTAGAGCTTCGCGTCGGGCAGTGCGGCCACGCAGTGCTCGCCGTGGGCGTACGGGATGATGTGGTCGGCGTCGCCGTGCCACCAGTGCACCGGCACCTTGACCTCGTCGAGGCTGAAGCCCCACGGCCGGGCGAACGCCACCACATCTGCGAACGGCGCGGACAGTTGCTTGCGACTGCCGTTGAGCAGATCGTCCAGGAACATCGCCCTGAACTCGGGCCGTACCAGCAGTCGCCGGTCTCCTTCGGGCGAGATGGCCGCATAGGCGTACAGCGCGGGCGTTGCGATCGGGCGGATCATGTTGACGAGGGTGACCGCGGCCAGCCGCATCGGCAGGCCGGCGACCTCGAGCAACGGCGCGACGACGGTGCCCAGCGTCATGGCACCGCCGCTGATCGCGTCGCGACCCCGGGTGGGGGCCACCCCACCGAGGACGGCGGCGGTGATCACCCGGTCCGGCATCGCGGCCGCGCACGCCAGGGTGTAGGGCCCACCGCCGGACAGGCCCACGACGGCGAACCGGCCGACGCCCAGGGTGTCGGCGATGGTGTGCAGGTCATGTGCGAAGTCGGACACGGTGTCGTACTGGTGCGGCGTCGACGAACCGATCCCGGGCCGGTCCACCCCGATGAGCCGGATGTTGTTCTGCTCCGCGAACAGCCGGGCCTCGGTCGGAATCTGGCGGCGGGCGCCGGGCGTACCGTGCAGCCAGAACACCGGGCGGCCCTGCGGGTCCCCGAACTCCGCGAAACTGAGTCGGCGGTCACCGGCGACGCCGATGTTGCCCTCCAGCTTCGGCCGGGCGATGTCGAATGCCATCCGGCAAGTGTGCCATGCGTGATGTGGCGGATTCGACGATCGCGATACTCTGCGCCGATGACCGAACGCAGCGCCGACGACCACTGGGATCTGGCCTCCAGCGTGGGCGCGACCGCAACCATGGTGGCCGCTTCGCGGGCGCTGGCGAGCCGCGCCGCCGACCCCCTGATCGACGACCCGTTCGCGGAAGCGCTGGTCCGCGCGGTCGGATTGCCCTACTTCGTCAAACTGCTCGACGGCGAAAACCCGTCCGGTGACCCCGAGCACGATCCGCAGCAGTCGGCCAACCACATCGCCACGCGCACCCGGTTCTACGACGACGTCTTCCTCGGGGCCACCCGCGGCGGGGTCACCCAGGCGGTGATCCTGGCTTCGGGCCTGGACACCCGCCCCTACCGCCTGCCGTGGCCGGCGGGCACCACGGTGTTCGAGATCGACCTGCCCGCCGTGCTGGACTTCAAGGCGTCGGTGCTGGCGCCGATCGCCCGGCCGGCGGCGACGCACCACGCGGTGGCCATCGATCTGCGCCAGGACTGGCCGGCCGCGCTGCGTGACGTGGGTTTCGATCCGGTGCTGCCGACGGTGTGGAGCGCCGAGGGCCTGCTCTATTACTTGCCGGATGCCGGGGCACTGCTCGACCAGATCAACGCCTCGAGCGCGGTGGGCAGCTGGCTGGCGTTCGACTTCATCCCGGACATGTCGTCGTTCAGCGAGCGGACCGCGATGAACGAGGAACGCTGGCAGCGGATGGACGTCAACATCAACGACTTGATGTATCACCAGGACCGGCGGCATACCCTGCAGCATCTGGCCGACTGGCAGATCGACAGCCAGACGGTCATCGAGCTGTACGAGCGGTACGGACTGGCCTATCCGGAGCGTGAGGTGTTCGCGGCGTTCGCCGATACGACGTACATCACCGCTCGTCGCTGATCACGACGGTCAGCTTGTTGCCGGTGCGTTCGACGTTCAGACCGGCCCGGTGGGCCACCGCGACGACGCCCGCCGCGTCGGACGGTTCGCTCCGGCCCGACGCCAGCACCCGGGCAAGTTCGCCCTTGTGGGCCTTGTTGAAGTGACTGACGACGGTGCGGGTGCCGTCGGGCCGTTCCGATAGCACGTCGACGTGAACGACATTGGCGGCGGTTATCCGGCCCAGCGCCGCGTAGGCCCCCGACCGCAGGTCGACGATGAGTTCCTCCGCGCCGATCTTGGCCAACACCGGTTCCAGGGCGGGCTTCCAGCGCGACGCCAGGGTGGCGCCGTCGGGCAGTTTGGAACCGGCCGACAGGCGGTATGCCGGGATCTCGTCGTCGGCGCGAAGCAACCCGAAGAGCGCCGATCCGACCGCCAGCCGGGTTCGGGCCCGTTGTGCCGCAGCACCTTTCAGTGACCCGATGTCCAGCGCGTCGTAGAGCACCCCGGTGTAGCGGTCGATCGCGGGCATCGTCGGCGCCGACCACAGCGCGGCGTTGCGGTCGATCTCGGCGTCCTGTTTCACCGAGATCCCCAGGGCGCGCCGGGACGCGGGACGGTCGCCGGCCAGGTCGACGAGTTCGTCGACCAGATCCTCGCGCACCGGGGTGAGGCTGGGATGGCCCAGCGTCTCGAGCCGCAGCGATGGGCCGTCACCGCCGGCACGCTTGGTCTCCGACGGCGGCAGCAGCACGATCACGCATCAGACGGTAGCGGGCCGATGCGGCGAGGCCGGACACCAGTCCGCCGAACCTCGGGCAGGCGGACCGTGGCTGATCCCACTCGGCCCGGGGGTGGCGCAGGCATCAGCCGAAGGCGAACCCGAATCCGCCCCAACCCCAACCCCATCCGGGCCAACCGGTGTTGTAGGCCGAGGGTCCGGGGTTGGTAACGATCTGCGCGTTGCCGTTGGATTCGCACTGCGTGGTGTAGTTCGACGTGTTGACGCACCGCGGTAGCGCGTTCGCCGGGGAAGCGGACAGCAAAATGCCGATGCCCAACGCCGTCGCCGACACCACTTTTGCAACAGATTTTTTGGTCATGACCTGCTCCGATCGCAGGGATTCATGCTACGCCCGCGGGTGGTGGTCCGGTAGCCTGCCGAACCCGAATTCTGGTGAACCGCGCCGGTGCACCGACACCGCGTAGTCCCCGCCGGCGAACGGCTCGCGGTCCCAGGTGGCCCACCGCGCCACGAGGGTCAGCCCGGCGGCCGCGGCGAACCGGTCGTAGTCCGCCAGCGGCAGGCGGCCGGCCCGCAACTGGAAACCCGCGATCAGCAATCCGGCCGGCGAAAGTCGTGCCGCCAATTGCCCTAGCGTGCGGGCCTCGGTTCCGGGGGTCAGGAAGATCATCACGTTGCCGGCCAGCACGACCACGTCGAAGACGCAATCGAGAACTCCGTCCAGGGACGCGAGATCGGCGTGTAGCCAAGGCAATTCGGGTGCCTTCTCCCGGGCGGTGGCCAACATGTCCGGATCCGCGTCGATGCCGGTGACCGGGAAGCCGCGGCGGGTCAACTCGATCGCCACCCGGCCGGTGCCGCAGCCGGCGTCGAGGATTCGGGTCAACCCGTCGGCCCGGGCCAGGGTCTCCACCAGATCGGCCTCGCCGTGGATGTCCGCGCCCTGCGCGGCCAACCGCCGCCACCGGGCGTCGTAGTCATCGCCACGGGGACCGTTCGAGCCTGCCCAGCGGGTGCTCATCCGTGGGCCAGCAGCAGGGGGACGCGCTGCTCGGCGTTGGTCAGGGAACCGTGCTGCCCGAGCAGATTCGACTCCATCGGTTCGGCCCGGGGCCGCGTGAGCACGACTTTACCGGTTATCCGGACCGGAGCCGCCTGCTCAGGCGGACTTGGTGAGCTTGGTGCCCAGCAGCGGCATCATCATCGAGCGGCGACTGGTGTTCGCCTCGGCGAACTCCTCGAGCGCATCGGGCACCGAGGCGTAGACGGCGCCGGCGTCCTCCAGCGCCTGGCCCGTAGGACCTCCGGCCACCATGGCCCAGTCGACACCGGCCTTCTCGCAGGTTTCGGAAACCACTTCGAGCAGTCGGGCGGCCGGGGCGGTGACGATGTCCAGGGCGCTGAGATCGATGACGAACGGCTTCTCGTCGTTCACGAACCGGCGGACCAGGGCGCTGACCCGGTCCAGGTTTTCGGAGCTGATAGACCCGCCGACGGTCACCACGTTCGCCAGCTGCCGGGACAACGCGCGTATCCAGGCACCGTCGCAGTCGAACACAGGATTGCCGTACCGCAGTACGGACCCGGCCTTGCGGAAGGCGTCAGTCGATGCGTTGATTGGCGTCATGACGGCTCCATCCCTGGTAGCTGCTCGGTCGAGATCCAAACCTCGATCACTGTCACGAAGGCTATGAGGCAAATCTAAGGTCACGGGGAGCAAGGTCTAATACATTCGTGAGAATCGTTTTGCCCTGATACCCGCCGGTAACAATCGCCGAACGACGAAAGGCATTGTCATACAGACGATTTCGTCGATCAGGTGCGTGCGCGGGCGGTTTGCCTGATCTCGTCCGGCAGAGCGTCGATCTCAACGAGGCGGGGCAACAGCTCCGGTTCGGTGGTCATCGCACGGAAGACCAGTCCGATGGTGATGTCATGCGCGGGCCGGTGGACCACCTCGATCTGGTCGCCGGCGCGCACCGGTCCGGCGTCGAGCACCCGCAAGTACGCGCCGGGCACGGCCGCCGCGGTGAACGTCCTGACCCAGCCGCGCACCGCCAGCCAGTCCGCGAACGTCCGGCACGGAATTCGCGGGCGCGACACCTCGAGCCGCAGGCCCGACGGGCCCAGCGCCCACTGCTCGCCGATCCGGGCGTTGGTGACATCCAGACCCGAGGTGGTGAGGTTCTCGCCGAACGCCCCATTGGGTAGGTCCCGCCCGAGGGTGGCCTGCCAGTGGTCGAGGTCCTCGCGGGCGTAGGCGTACACGGCCTGGTCGTCGCCACCGTGGAACTTCCGGTCGCAGATCGCGTCGCCCACCAGTCCGCTGCCCAGGCCGCCGTGCATCGGACCGGGCGGGCGGACGGCAACGGCCTCGTCGATCGGCCGCTTGTCGATACCGGTCGCGCCGCCCGGAACGGCTACGTTCACCGTGAGAACCCTGCCGACGTGAGCCATGCAGTCGAGGGTAACGGCCGGCGCTGTCAGCAATCACACAGCATTTCGATCCCGGGGCCGACCGTGCCGCGCTGTTAGGCTGACCCACGGGGATCTGCGGTAACCGTCGGGTTCGGCGAGCGGTGTGGCTCCGCCAGCACGAGGCCCGGCGGCAGTGCGGTAGTTCATCGTCGGAAGTGGTCGTCAGGAAGAGTCTGTGCGCAGCGGAGAGATCAAGGCCCTGACCGGGCTCCGCATCTTCGCGGCACTGTGGGTCGTGCTATTCCACTTCCGGCCCCTGCTGCACGAGGCCGCACCGGCATTTGCCTCGGCCACCGCGCCGCTGCTCAACGCCGGCGCACAGGGCGTCGACCTGTTCTTCATCCTGAGTGGTTTCGTGCTGACCTGGAACTACCTGGACACCATGGGTCCGTCGTGGTCGCTGCGCGGCTCGGTGCGATTCCTGTGGCTGCGGCTGGCCCGGGTCTGGCCTGTCTACCTGGTGACGCTGCATCTGGCCGCGTTGTGGGTGGTGTTCACCTTCTATGTCGGTCATGTCCCGACCGAGGACACCAGCGCCTTCAACGCCGTCAGCTACGTCCGGCAGCTGTTCATGGTGCAGTTGTGGTTCCAGCCCTTCTTCGACGGTTCCAGCTGGGACGGTCCGGCCTGGTCGATCAGCGCCGAATGGCTGGCGTACCTGCTGTTCGGCGTGCTGATCATGGTGATCTTCCGGCTGGTGCAGGTCACCCGCGCGCGCGGCCTGATGCTGCTGGCCCTGGCGGCGTCGCTGCCGCCGGTGATCCTGTTGCTGATCAGCGGACACTTCTACACCCCGTGGAGCTGGCTGCCGCGGATCCTGATGCAGTTCACCGCGGGAGCGCTGGCCTGCGCCGCGGTCCGCCGGCTGCGCCCGTCGCACCAGACGCGCGTGCTGGCCGGGTTCGGGGCCGTCGCCATCGTCGCCGCGTCGGTGGGCCTGCTCTATGTGTTGGATGCCCATCCGCTGCACGGGGTGATCGACAGCGGCGGGGTGGTGGACCTGCTGTTCATGCCGCTGGTGGTGGCGCTGGCGATCGGCGTCGGGACGCTGCCCCGACTGCTGGCCACCCGGGTGATCGTCTACGGGGGTCAGATCTCGTTCTGCCTGTACATGCTCCATGAGTTGGTCCACACCAGCTGGAACTGGGCGGCCCGGCAGTTCGACCTGACGCTGACCGGCGGACCGGGCAAGCTGATCGTGGCCGGCTTGTTCGCGCTGTGCCTGCTGGCGGCGGCACTGCTGTACCACCTGGTGGAGGAACCGGCCCGGAAGTGGTTGCGCCGCATGCTCGACGCCCGCCCGCCGGCGGACGACCCCTCCGTTGCGATACTGCCGGACCGACGGAAGGCGACGGTGCGGTGATGCGCACACTCCTGCGTGCGATGTCCCTCGGGGTGCTGACCATGCTGACGGCGCTGACCGTGCACATCGCCCCGGCGGCGTGGGGTGCGCCGGCCGCGTCGACGACGCCCGCCAGCCGGATCGCGGTGATCGGCGATTCCTACACCACCGGCAGCGCCGAGGGTGGTGTGGGCCCCAACGGCTGGGCGCCCCGGGTTTGGCAGATGCTGGCGACCCAGGGCTTCAACGTGACGCCCGAGGTGTCGGCCGAGGGCGGTGCGGGATACGCGATCCGCGGCAATCACGGCAGCCTGTTCAGCGACCTGACACCCCTGGTCGTCCGGCCCGACGACGCGTTGGTGGTGTACTTCGGGTCCCGCAACGATGCGCTGGCCGACCCGAATGTTGTCGCGGCCAATGCGGCGGTGGCGTTCACGCAGGCGCTGCGTACCGCGCCGGGGGCGAAGCTGCTGGTGATCGGGCCGCCGTGGACGGGTGCCGACGTGCCGCCGGGCGTGTTGCGGGTCCGCGACGCGCTGCGCGCGCAGGCCGTGTCGCACGGCGCGACGTTCTACGACCCGCTGATCGCCGGGTGGTTCTTCGGCACGCCGTGGCTCATCGGTCACGACGGTGTGCATCCGACCGATGCCGGACACGCGTTCCTGGCCGACCGGATCGCACCGTTGATCGCCGCCCAGCTGTCGCGGCCGGTCTGAGGTCACCGACCGGTCGCGGTCTCCGGCGTCTCGCTGAACCGGCGGTCGAGCCAGCCCAGCAGCATGATGAACCACACGGCAACGACGAAGCCGGAAGCCAGTGCGGGCACCGGCGCACCTCGGTTGATGTAGCTGAAGAACCACGTTCCCAACAGTGCACCCAACAGCGCCAGCCGGATGTCCGGTTGGAGGACGGCATACACCGCCAGGGCGGCGAGAACCGCGTTGAAGCCGACGAATCCGGAGTTGACGGCGGTACCGGGGCTGCCGACGTGCACCGCCAGCGCGACGGCCACCGCTGCGCCCATGAGGGCGACGACGGCGTGGCGCCAGTTGCTCACCAGCAGGCCGAGCAGGAACAGCAGACCGGTGATCAGGCTGGGGGAGAACAGCGCGGCACCGAGCACGGTGATCGTCGCAGGCAGCCAGCTGACATCGGCGGCCGCCCAGGGACCGAGGTCGAGTTTGATGACCTCGGGGATGGTGTCTGCGACGAACCACATCAGCCAGAAGGTCCCGATGAACGGCGCGGCGAGGAACGGAATGGACAGTTGCCGTGCCATCGCCACGGCAACACCGGCGACCACCATCGCCAGCACCACGACGGTAACCCAGAGCGCGGCATTCGGCTGATAGAAGTTGCCCAGCGCCAAGCCCATCAGTCCGGAGTTGAACCCGAACAATCCGAGATCGAGCAGCGTCCGGTCGGCCTTCAAGAGTCTCGCGACAATCGTGGCGATGATCACCGAGACCACCAGGAACACCGCCATCCGAATGCTGTAGGCCGCGGCCGCGGCGACGAACAGCAGGCCGGTCATCTCGTTGGCCTGGAAGCCGCATTGCGAGATCCCGCGCAACACCTGCCGCCAGAACGGCACGGTTTCCGTTTCGGGCAACAGCGCCCGGCCGAACACGGTCACGACGGGAGACCACGTTCGGCGGCGTACGCCCGCCAGCCGCCGAACTCGGTGATCTCCCGATGTCCCTCGACCAGGGCAGGTTCGCCGATCACACCGAGCACCACCGTGTCGTCATCGAGCCGGACCTTGCCGACCGAGAGCCCCCCGGGTTCGGCCAGCAGGATGTTCGCCAGGGCATGGTGCGGAACCGACCAGACCTCCACGGCCACCGCGGATCCGGTCCCGTCGGTAACGCGGACCATGGCGGGGTGCTCGTCCGCGATGGTCCACAGTCGGTAGGCCGGTTCGGTCGACGCCTCCCGGACGAAGGTTGCGCCGGCATCGACGAGATTCGGGTTGAGCTTCAGGCCCCGCATGAGGGTGCCGTTGACCGCCAGGAGTACTGCGTCGGAGTCCTCGTCGGCGACCACCCGGGTACCGGAGGTTCCGGCCAGGATCTGCGGGATTGCGGCGGCCGCGCCGATGACACCGACAGCGTGCGGGGTCCGCTCGACGAAGTCGGCGATGGCGGCGACCTTCGGTTCCATGGAGCCCTTGCCGAACTCCCCGGCGGCGATGAGGCGGCGCGCCTCGGCGACCGTGAGCCGGTCGAGCCATTTCTCGTCGGGGCTGCCGAACCCGACCGCGACCCGGGACACCGCGGTGGGGATCATCAGCAGGTCGGCACCGAGTTCGTGCGCGAGTAGCCCGGAGGCGAGATCCTTGTCGACGACGGCTTCGAGTCCGGTCACCGAGCCGTCATCCTCGACCACCACGGGGATACCGCCGCCGCCGGCGGCGATGACGATCGCGCCCGCCGACAGCAGCTGCCGGATCGACTCGGTCTCCAGGATGGCGGTGGGCACCGGTGAGGGCACCGTACGCCGCCAGCCGCGGCCGGCGTCCTCGGCGATGGTCCAACCATGTTCGGCTGCCATCTTTTTCGCGATTTCCTCGGGCATGAACGAACCGACCGGTTTGGTCGGATTGTCGAACGCAGGATCGTCGCGGGAGACGACGGACTGCGTGACCACCGCGACAACCGGTCGCTGTAGCCCTCGTTCGGTCAGCTCATTGCGCAACGCCTTGACGAACATGTAGCCGATCGCGCCCTGGGTGTCGGCGACGGCGTAGTCCACCGGCACGGGATCGACCTCGGACTGGGCGATCTCGGAGCGGCGCAGGATGAACCCAACCTGAGGCCCGTTGCCGTGCGACACCACCAGCCCCCAGCCCTGCTCGATCAGATCGAGCAGGGGAGGAACGGTCCGGCTGACGGTCTTGTTCTGATCGGGGATGGAATCGTGTTCGGCGTCGGTCACCAGCGCGTTGCCACCGAAGGCCACCACCGCGATCCGGCTCATTGCAAACCTCTCGCCAGCGCGACGACCGCCTCGTCGAAACACTTCATCGGCGCCGTGGTGATACCGGCACCGATCTGGCCGACGCCGGCCTGCTTGTGCGCGATTCCCGTGTTGATGATCGGCAGGACTCCGCAATCCACGACGGCCCGGGCGTCGATCCCGGCCGGGGTGCCGCCGAAGTTCAACTGCGGCAGGGTGAATGCCGGGTTGGTGCCCAGCGTGATGCCCAGCATCCGGCGGCTGTTGGCGGTCGCGTCGGCCGGTGTGCCGCCGACGAACTGGACGATCGCCGGCGAGGCCGCCATCGCGAAGCCGCCGAGTCCGTTGGTCTCGGTGATCGCCGAGTCACCCAGGTCGGCGGCCGCGTCGTCCACCGAGTAGCCCGGAAAGTACAGGCCGTCAACGGGATTGGCGGGGGCCTGGAACCACCGGTCGCCGGTGCCGGACAACCGGATGCCGAAGTTGACGCCGTTGCGCGCCATCACCGTCACCAGACTGCTGCCCGGCAGCCCGGCCGCCGCATCGGTCATCGACTTGCAGGCGGCCATCGACACGTTGAGGAAGAAGTGGTCGTTGCCGGCGATGAATTCCAGCGCGCGGGCCACCGCGGCGGTCGGCAGGTTGGAATCCAGCAGTGCCAGGGTGAGGCGTTTGAACAGCAGACCGGAGGCCGCCGCGTTGCGGTTGTGCAGCTCGTCGCCCATGTGCAGCGCCTGGGCCATCAGCGGTTTCAGATCGTGATCGGCCATGCCGCGCACCGCGGTCTGCAGCACCGTGAAGAACTCGCCGCCCAGCCAGCTCAGCCGGTCGAGCACCTCGCCGGAGTTGGCGCCGAAGCGGAGGACCTTGCCCAGGCCTTCGTTGAGGTTGCAGTAGGCGCGATTTCCCGATGTGGCGTTCTCCACCACCCAGACCGGCATCGACGGGCTGATGATGCCGGCCATCGGACCTACCGCCCCGTGCTCATGACACGGCTCGAGGGCGACCGCGCCGGACGCGGCGAGGGTTTCCGCGGCGTGCAGGTCATCGGCCCAGCCCTCGTAGCGGATCGCCCCGGCAATGGCCCCGCGCTGCGGGCCGCACATGTCGTCCCAGC
Organism: Acidobacteriota bacterium; assembly: GCA_022708865.1. Taxonomy (GTDB): domain Bacteria; phylum Actinomycetota; class Actinomycetes; order Mycobacteriales; family Mycobacteriaceae; genus Mycobacterium. Next base: position 485 of record JAKIXW010000094.1, on the reverse strand, counting down.
CGATCGGCGGACCGGAGTGCAGGATGCGCCGTTCGGTCAGGCCCGGGATCGCGTCGCGGGCCAGTACCACGTCCACCAGTCGCGGTTGGGCGGCCAGATAGCGGTCGTAGGCCGTTCGGTTGGCCTGCTCGATCCGCGGATCGCCGATCAGGGTCGCCAGTGTCCAGCCGAGTTCGGCGTTGCCGCCGGCGGGCGGCGCCCAGTCCAATTGCGTTGCAGTGCCGCCGGCCGCGGTGATGTTCTCGGCGAAGCTCGACAGCCCGACGTTGACGACCTCGAGATCCCGGCTGAACAGGCTCTTCACGCGGTGACTCCGGCTCGTTCGGCGATCAGGGCGGCCGACCAGGTGGCCGCTTCGGCGTTGCTCGATGCGACGATTACGCCGGCGGATTCCAGGCGGCTCACCACCTGATCACGGTTCTGCGGATCCAGGTCGGTGCCGCAGACGTAGCCGATGAAGACCACGTGCGTATCGTCGGCCGCGG
>JAKIXW010000093.1:5091-13319 GCA_022708865.1 Acidobacteriota bacterium | reverse complement strand
CGAGGAACCAGTTCCCGGTGGCCCACGCCGGCCCGAGCATCATCAACAGACCGCCGGCCGCGGCCAGCGCGATCACGATGTTCTGGATCGGGAAGTCGTTGAGGTGCCGGGTGTGCTGGACGATCGCGTCGAACAGGGCCTTCTTGCGGCCCTCGTGGGTCACGAACTCGTGCCCGGCGATGATCTCGGCCTGCTGCAACACCCCGAGGAACTGCGGCAGCAGTGCCAGCAGCGTCGGGACGGCCACCAGGACCAGGCTCAGGAAATCCGCGCCCCGCCCGCGCACCGGCCGCCACAACACGCCGCAGAGCCACCACATCGCGACGAATGTCACCACCACGACGCCGCCGGTGATGTGCGTCGAGAAGACGCCGATGAGCGCCAGCACGGCCAGCGGGATGCGGTCGCGGTGCCGCGGGCAACTCATGATCAGGACCGTGGTGGGGACGGCCAGTCCGTAGGCCACCAGGTTGGGGATCGCTGCGGTGTCGAATTCCACGTAGGGGACGGCGGTGAACGACGCCGACAGGGCCGCCGCGGTCGCCGCGGCGCCGGCCGTCTGCCACTGGCTGCTCATCGGCCGGAGGAGGTTCCATGTCAGCACGGCCGCGCTGACGGGGAACAGCCAGGCCGCGGCGGCCACCGAGCCCAGGGTGTAGGCCGTGGCGGGGGCGGCTCCCGTGAGCTGACAGAACACGGCGGCCAGGGCGTGGAAGGTCGACGGGTAGTACAGCTGCATGTGGGTTTCGACGTTCCGCAGCTCGCCCATGTGCGTCGAGGACGCCTGTCCGGTGTCGAGGATCCAGCGGATCGCGTTCGCGTGCCAGACGGCGTCCCAGGTGCTGGGGATCGATTGCCAGGCCTGGATCCCGCGGAACGCCGCGAACCAGATCAGGAATGCCCCCAGCAGGAAGCCCCCGGCAACGACCAGCGCCGGCCCGCGCGCTGCGCCACACACTTCGCCGGCGTGGTCACGCAGCCGCGCCAGCACCGTCGGGGCGATGGCAGCCAGGCCGGTGAGGACCGCCCACGCCACCAGGGCGGTCCAAGCGTTCCAAGGGATTCCGACCGCTCCGAAGGGGATGATGGCAACGCCCACGATCGCGTAGGTCAGCGCCGGGCCCAGGGCGATCGCGGTGGCCCAGGTTAGCCGGGCCAGCCGGCCCAGTACGGCGCCGGGCAGGATCAGCAACAGCACCGCTGTCAGCACGCCAAACCCGAAGCTCACTGCACTAGTATCACCAACGACGTGGTCCGGCTCGGACCGGCGGGGGTGTCAGGGCCACCCGTGGTGATCCCGGTCCGTCCCGATCCGACATTGCCGGACATCCAAGCCGGACATCCAAGCCGGACATCTAAGGTGGCTTGCATGGCTTTCGACGTCGCCCGGGTGCGCGGTCTGCATCCGACCCTGGGCGACGGCTGGGTGCATCTCGACCCGCAGGCCGGGATGTTGATTCCCGACGTAGTCGCTACCACGGTGTCCACTGCGTTCCGGACCTCGGCGACCAGTGCGGCCGGCCCGCACCCGCTGGCCCGCCGCAGCGAGACCCTGCTGGCGGCGGCCCGCCAGGCCATGGCAGACATGGTCAACGGGGATCCGGCCGGTGTGGTGCTCGGTGCCGATCGGTCCATCCTGCTGACGTTGCTCGCCGACGCATCGTCGTCGCGCACCGGAATCGGCAACGAGGTCGTGGTGACCCGTCTCGACGACGAGGCGAACATCGCGCCCTGGCTGCGGGCGGCCGACCGATACGGAGCCAAGGTCAAGTGGGCCGAGGTCGACATCGAGACCGCCGAACTGCCCGTCTGGCAGTGGGAGACCCTGGTCACCAAGGACACCCGGTTGGTCGCCGTGCCGTCGGCGTCGGCCACGGTCGGCACCGTGGTCGATCTGCGGCCGATCACCAAGCTGGTGCACGACGCCGGCGGTCTGGTGATCGTCGACCACACCGCGGGCGCCCCATACCGGTTGCTCGACATCGAGGAGTCCGGCGCCGACGTGGTGGCGCTGAACGCCGCCGCCTGGGGCGGGCCGCCGATCGGTGCGCTGGTGTTCCGCGATCCCGATCTGATCGAGACCTTCACCACGATGTCGCACGACCCGCGCGCGGCCGGTCCGGGACGCCTCGAGATGGGCGCGCACCAGTTCGGGCTGCTGGGCGGTGTCGTCGCCAGTGTGGAGTACCTGGCGAACCTCGACGAGGCGGCCGACGGCGACCGCCGGACCCGGCTGGCCGGCTCGCTGCGTTCGGTCGGCGCCTACCTCGACGGCCTGTTCGAATACCTGGTGCACTCACTGCAGTCGATGCCGCCGGTGATCGTCCTCGGCACTCCCGAGGCCCGCATCCCGGTGCTCAGCTTCGCGGTCACGAACGTGCCGGCCGATCGGGTGGCCCAGCGGCTGGCCGACAACGGCATCCTGGCGACGCCGAACGCCGCTTCCCGCGTGCTGGATCTCATCGGCGTCGAGGACATCGGCGGCGCGGTGACCATTGGCCTGGCGCACTACACGACGGCCCATGAGGTTGATCAGCTGATGCGGGCGCTGGCCTCGTTGGGCTGATCCGGCTCGAACCCGACCTCTCCGACGGTCAGCACCACCTTGCCGGTCACCGCACCCGCGGTCAGCATGGCGTGGGCCTCGTCGGCCCGCTGGATCGGCATCCGCGCGCCGATGACGGGCCGCACCCGCCCGTCGGCGATCATCGGCCACACGGCGTCGACGGTGGCCGCGACGATGTCGGCCTTACCCATCGGACCGTCGAGCGGCCGGCCGCGCAGCGCGGTGCCGATCACCCGGGTGCGCTTGCCGATCAGCTTGCCGATGTTGAGCTCACCCTTGACCCCGCCCTGCATCCCGATGATGACGAGCTGGCCGTCGGCCGCGAGCGCATCCATGTTGCGGTCCAGGTAGGCCGCGCCCATCAGGTCGAGGATCACGTCGGCGCCGCCGAGTTCGAGCATCCGGGCGACGAAGTCGTCGTCGCGGTAATTGATCGTGTGCTCGGCCCCGAGTTCGCGGCACTGCGCGAGCTTCTCGGGGCTGCCGGCGGTGACCGCGACGGTGGCACCCAGTGCACGGGCGACCTGAATGGCGTGGCTGCCGACGCCGCTGGCGCCGCCGTGGACCAGCAGGAGCTGGCCCGCCCGCAGGTGCGCCGTCATCACGAGGTTCGACCAGACCGTGCAGGCCACCTCCGGCAGGCCGGCTGCGTCGAGCAGGCCGACACCATCGGGCAGCGGCATGATCTGGCCCTCGGGCACGGCGACGTACTGGGCGTATCCGCCGCCGGCCAGCAGCGCGCACACCTGGCGGCCGGCCAGAGGCCCCGCGCTGACCACAGTTCCGGAGACCTCCAAGCCGATGGTCTCGCTGGCGCCCGGCGGGGGTGGGTAACGTCCGGCCGCCTGCAGCAGGTCGGCCCGGTTGACACCCGCGGCAGCAACTTCCAGGAGAACCTCACCCGGGCCCGGCGTGACGTCGGGGACCTGCTGCCAGGTCAAGCCCTCGGGCCCGTCAGCGACAATGGCGTACACCCCGGCCACCGTACAACCCGGATTCTGCGTTGTCGCGACGCTGCACTCCCCTACGATCTGCTGCCATGCAGGGGATGATCGCCGGGCGGACGGCGGGCAGCATGCCGGGTCTGGACATCGCCGAACAGCGGGCCTGGCAGAACTTCCTGGACACCACGCTGCGCCTGCACGCCGCGATGAATCGCACGCTCGCCGCCTCGCACAAGCTGACCCTCGCCGATGTGAGGTTGCTCGACATCCTGGATCATTCGGCCGCCGGTTCGGCGCGCATGGGTGATCTCGCCGAGGTGCTGGTGCTGCTGCCCAGCCGGGTCACTCGCCAGATCCGCCGGCTCGAGGCGAACGGCCTGGTGCAGCGGACCACCAGCCCGGAGGACGGGCGCGGTGTGCTGGCCAGCATCACCGACAGCGGACGCGACGCGGTCCGGCAGGCGATGGCGACGTATGCGCAGGCGGTCCGGGTGCATTTCCTTGATCAGTTGACCCGCAGCCAGCTGGCGGCGATGGGCGACAACTGCCGCCGGATCAGCGCGTCGCTGAAGCCACCCGACGGTGCCGCGGGTTGATCCCACTATTCTTGTCGGCGGTGGCGTGGCAGAGCGGCCTAATGCACTCGCCTTGAAAGCGAGAGACGGCTAACACCGTCCGGGGGTTCAAATCCCTCCGCCACCGCAGGTAGGGCTCTCACATTCGCTCTGACCATTACCGCCCTTTGCGGTCGTCGGCCGGCGTAGTGTTCAGTGCCGCTGCATGTCCTGTCGAGGCAAGGAGCGGCTATGCGGTACGACGGATGCGTCGGTGCGTTGGTCATTGTGCTCGGGGTGGGTGCCGCGTTGGTCACGACGCCGCCAGTGGCACTGGCGCAACCTTCGGATACCGAGTCGGCGTCGAGCTCCACAACTTCGGGTGGGTCTTCGGGTGGGGCCGATTCACCGGATTCAACTTCCGCCGGAGGCACCGCCGCGGCGAGTCCGAGTTCGGCTCCGAGGTCACCGAATAGTTCGAATTCTGCTTCACCCGAGGAAGATTCAACGGCAGCCACGGGTAACGCTTCGTCTGGGGAGTCCTCAGCGCCGGCCGACCCTGGCACGGGTGCCCCGCAAAGCACCGATGCAGCGCACACCACCGCCGCTGGATCCGGCACCGCCGAGTATCCCGCATCGGAACCCACACCGGAACCGACGGGCACCGACTCCGGTTCGGCGAAAGCCGCCGCACCCGACACATCGGAAGCGGTTTCGGCGCCGACGTCCCCGGCAGAACCACAGTCGGACGTCGTCGCCGCTCCAACGGCCGGACACGTCTCCTCGTCCACTCCGTCGATTTCGACGTCCCCGACACCGCAAGCAAAGCTGAACGCCACCTCGACCCCGGGGGCTGCCGCCGTTGAGCCGGCCGTGTCGTCGGCATCGACCCTTCGCACTGCCGCCCCTGCCGCTACCGGCTCCGGATCGTCGCCCATCGCGTCGGTGACCACCGCGTCGACGACCACCCGAACCGAGGCGCTCACCCCGGTCAGCCAACCGCCTGCGCCGCAGGGCTTCATCGCCGATGTCGTTAGCACCCTGCTCAGTTGGGTGGGCTTGGGCCCGTCGATGACCGGCGGTCCGGTCGCTCCGATTCAGATGCCGCTGTTGTGGGGCGTGGTGGCCTGGGTGCGCCGCGAGATAAATCAGATGCTCTCCAGTCTCTTCGAGATTCCGCGCGCGCAGCAGCTGAATGCGCTCGAGGTCGAACCTCTGGGGCCGAACCTCTTGGTCAACCCCGGCGCCGAGTTCGGGGACGCCTCACTGTCCGGATACAGCTCGGTGACCGTGCCCGGCTGGTCGGTGACCGGCACGCCGACGGTGATCAAGTACGGCACGTTGCGCCGGCTGCCGTGGCCGCTCGAGTCGCCAGGGCCGACGCTTCCGGGGTTTCTCGGGTTTCCGAGCACGACATGCGCCCCGGCCGATAGTGGTGGGCAGTTCTTCGGCGGTGGCAACGTGGCCACCTCCAGCCTCACCCAGACCGTCGACCTCAGCGCCGCTGCGGCCCAGATCGATTCTGGTGCTGTGCCTTACACGCTCAGCGGCTGGCTCGGCGGCTTCACCCTGGATCCGTCCGCGGCATCGGTCAAGGTGAACTTCCTGGACGCCGACCGGCTGTACCTGGGCAGCGGCGGGCTCGGGCCGGTCACCGTGCTGGATCGCTGGTTCCGGACCGGGCTGCTCGAACGCGACACCTCGGGCGCAATTCCGATGGGCACCCGCAGCGCGCAGATCGTGGTGACGTTCAAGGACTGCAACCCGGTGCCCGGTAACTACAACAACGCCTACGCGGACAACCTCTCGTTCACCGTCGGCGCCGACCTGCCCGCGCCGCCACCACCCGCACGGCCGGAGTCGACGGTCCGCGGACTCGATCACGTGTTCATGGTCTACCTGGAGAACAAGGGTTACACCGACATCGTCGGGAGTCCCAACGCGCCGTACATCAACAGCCTCATCAACGCCTACGGAGTCGGAACGAACTACTACGCCCTGACCCACCCGAGCGACCCGAATTACTACCCCATCCTCGGCGGATCCGATTTCGGGGTCAACTACAACTGCCCCTCCGACTGCTTCACCCAGCGCAACCTCGCCGACTCCATCGAGGCGGCAGGCAAGACGTGGGCCGGCTACGCGCAGGGGGGCAGCGGGTACGGCGTCGGTTCCGACCTGCCCTTCCTCGCCTTCAGTGACATCTACAACGACCCCGCCCGCGTCGCGGCGCACCTGTTCGACCTGAACCAACTGGCTGCCGACCTCGCCGTGCCGGCCGACGCCCCGAATTTCGTGTGGTTCGCGGCCGACGACGCCACCAACATGGAGGGTCCCACGACGACGCTCGAAGGTGTGATCCGTTGGCTGATCAGCGAATTCACGGATCACCAGTACAACGTCGCCGCCGGGGACAAATGGCTGCAGGGCACCCTGCCGATGATCTTGAACTCGCCGACGTGGCAGGACCCCACGCAGAGGAACGCCATCGTCGTCACCTTCGACGAGGACTACAACAACCTGTCCCTGGGCAACGGCAACCAGGGCAACCACATCACGACCGTCGTCATCCCGTCGGTGGGCGCCGTGAACGCCGGGATGCGCGACGGCCACTTCGTCGTCGACGACTACAACAACCACTACAGCTTGCTGCGCACCATCGAAGACGCCCTGGGCCTTGGCCCGCTCACCAACAACGACAAGTACGCCGAGCCGATGAACGACTACTGGAAGCCGCCCATCACAGTCTGACGGCTGCCGCATGGCCGCAGCTTTGGTGCGTGCCAAGGGCGGACTCTGGCACCTTGCGCGCCGAGCCGTTGCTGGAATTGGATACCGATCCGCAGCCCGGCGAAGGTCAGTGCGGTTGCGCCCGGCCTAACGCACTCGCGGGATCTCCGCGTTGATGCGGTCGAGCAGGTCCGGATAGCGATGCGCCTCGGCGTGGCGGCCCGGCTTGCCACTGCTGACCACCGCCGCCGAGAGCCGGCGGGACGGATCGGCCCACACGGCGATATCGACCAGCCCGGTATGTCCGAACGCTTCGGCCGCGTCACGGCCGAACGGCCCGAACCGCTTGGAGCCGAGCATGTACCCGGTGCCCCAGCGCATCGGCATCAGCCCGGTGGCGATGTCGGGCCGCAGCCGGCGGGCCGGGGCGGTCGCCGCGGCGAGTGTCTCCGGCCGCATGATCCGAATACCGTCGAGTTCACCTCCACGGCACAGGATTTCGGCGAACCGGGATAGCTCGTCGGCGTTGGAGACGGTGCTCGACGACGGCACCACACTGGTCAGGAACGCCGGGGTGTTGGTGAACGGGATGATCTGGTGCAGGGTTCCGCCGACGGCCAGCTTGAAGGCCCGCGCAATGGGTGCGGGCAGCGGCTTTCCGGTCGGATGGCTCAGCGCCACCAGCGGTAGATCGGCTTCTGCCACACCGTAGTTCGTCCACCGGAAGCCGAGCGGATCGAGGATCTCGGTGGCCAGGATCTCCCGGATGTTGCGGCCGGTGGCCGCCAGTACGATCTCCCGCACCAGCGGTCCCCAGGTGACGCCGTGATACATGTGGACCAGCCCCGGTGGATACACCGGGCGCATCCGGCCCAGCATCTCGCGGGCGTAGTCGCTGTCGTCCATCCGTTTGAGGTCCACCCGTGGTCCGGTGGCGAACGGGATCCCGGCGCTGTGCGTGACGACGTGGCGAATTGTGGTGCGTTCCTTGCCGTTCCCGGTGTAGGTCGGCAGGTAGTCGCACACCAGGTCGTCGAGCGTGAACGCACCCCGTTCGACCAGCATGTGCACCACGGTGGTCGAGATCGCCTTGGCCGCCGAGTACACGCAGAACGGCGTGCTGGTGCGCACGGGAACCTTCTCCGCATCGGGAGCGTCGGCGGGCGCATTGCCCCAGCCGTGCCCGATCGCCCGGTTGAGCACGGGAGTTCCGTTGTGCCGCAAGCACACCTGGATGGCGGGATGCATGCCGGCCGAGTACCAGTGCTGCACGGCCGCCCAGATCCGCTCGATCGCCGCCGGGTCGATGTCCGAGTGGTCCTCGTCGGCCACATCGGTCACGGCGTCAAGGTCGGCGGGGACCCGGATCCGGCCGTCGGTCACGCCGTCACCCGGTGCAACGTGGCCGATAGATGGTGCTGCAGCGGGTGCCCC
>JAKIXW010000093.1:3167-5024 GCA_022708865.1 Acidobacteriota bacterium | reverse complement strand
GGATCGACCGTGCCACCGCCATGACCTCCTTGGCTGATTCGGTGCGCCCGATCTCCGTGGACACCAGGTCCATCTGCAGGACGCGGTCGGCCACGACATCCAGTGGCCCTTCCTGGATCTCGGTGATGCCGGTGGGATGGGCGAGCACCAGTTCGATACGGTTGGGCGCTGGCGCCCGCACGTACCCGGTCTCGGCGTGCAGGGCGCGGCCGTCATCGACGGCCCGGGTGCGTTGCGTGTACGTCAGGAATGGCTTGCCGACGTGGCCGAAGGTGACCTCCTCGGTGTAGCCGAACGGCGCGATCGTCGGGTACTCGCCGGTGCCCGCACCTGCCCAGGTTCCCAGCAGCGGCGCCAGCGCGGCCAGGTCGGGATGCAGCTCTACGCCGGTCACGGCATTACTCGCCGGTGAACTGCGGCGGCCGCTTCTCGAACATCGCCGTGATGCCCTCGCCCAGATCCTTGGACGGCAAGAAGGCCGAGTTCCACGCCGCCACATAGCGCAGACTGGCCGCGACCTGGGCGGTGCGCTGTTCGTCGAGGACGTCCTTGATGCCCCGCACCACCAGCGGCGGGTTGGCAGCGATCTCGGCCGCGGTGGCGTGCGCCGCCGCGAGGGTGGCTTCGGGCGTCTCGTAGACGTCGTTGACCAGGCCGATTCGTGCGGCGCGTTCTGAATCGATGTCCTTGCCCGTCAGCGCCAATTCGCGCAGGTGCCCTTCCGACAGGATCAGCGGCAGCCGGGCCAGCGAGCCCACATCGGCGACGATCGCCAGTTTCACTTCGCGCACCGAGAACTTGGCGTCGGCGCTGGCATACCGGATGTCGACGGCGCTGATCAGGTCGACGCCGCCGCCGATGCACCAACCGTGGACCGCCGCGATGGTGGGGGTCCGGCAATCAGCGACCGCGGTGATGGTGTGCTGCATGGTCTTGAGCCGGGTATGAAAGTCCGTGCGCGGTTTGGCGGTGGCGCCGTCGCCCATGAGGGGGCCGAGGGTGTCGCCCATGGCGGCGATGTCCAGGCCGTAGCTGAAGTTGCGGCCGGAGCCGGTCAGCACGATCGCGCGAACTTCCGGGTCGGCGTCCAGCTTTTCGAACACCTCGGGCAGTTCGGCCCAGAATGCCGGGCCCATCGCATTGCCCTTACCGGGTCCGATCAGGGTCACGGTTGCGACGTGGTCGGCGGTCTCGACGGATACCGACTCGTACTCATCAGCCATGCAGGCGAGGTTACCCACCTGACCGGACCCTCCCGGCGCCAGGGCGAGGCCCGCTGTGACGACAGTCACATGACAACGTATGGTGTCACTCGTTGTCAGAGACAGACGGGGGAGGCGCCACCATGTACCACGACGGAGTTCTCAGAGGTTCCCTACGGTTCCGGCTCACGGCCCTGACCCTTGCCTTCGGCATCGCGACCGGGCTGGGACACGGGGTCGCATGGGCCGAGGGAGACTCCGAAACCGGCTCGGGCGCAGTACATTCCAGCCAGACCGATGCCGGGACCGGGGCGACGCCGGGAGCCGCGGACAAGGGCTCCGACGCCGCGGCGTCCAACCAGCAGGATCCCGGCTCGCAGGACCCCGCCCCCAAGGACCCTGACGCGAAGGACTCCGACGGAGCAGAGTCCGGCGAACCGGATCCCAGCGCCGTCGAGCACCCGTCGACGACGTCCGATCCGCGGCCCGAGGACGCTCCCGCCCCGTCGGAGGAGCCCGCGGCCGATGTGGTGGTCACCGAGTCGCCCAAGGCGACGACGACCGCCAGCATCGACCAGAAGGCCCCGGAAATCCCTGCTACAGAAGCGAATCCGGCGCCGACTTCGGCACACGACACCACACCGACGGCGGGGGC
>JAKIXW010000093.1:0-3157 GCA_022708865.1 Acidobacteriota bacterium | reverse complement strand
CTACCGCCGAACCGGCCGTCCACCCCGTCGCCGAGCCGGACACCTCGGCCGGATCCGCCGCCCCCGCCGTGCACAGCCTCATCGCCAAGCCCACCGCAGAGCCCACGGCGACCACCGAGGCCCTGGCCGTCACCACCACCGCCGCCAAGTCCCTCGTCACCGTCACCACGCCGAGCGCGCCCCAGCCGCTGTCACCCATCGCCGAGCTGTTCGAACTGCCCGGCCGCATCATCAACGCGGTGCTGGAGATCTTCGGCTTCACCACCTCGTCGGACGGCAACAAGACCCCGTTCACGCTGGCGCCATTCAACGACCTGATCTTCGCGGTGTTCCGTGGAGTGGAATTGCTACTCGGGTTCGACCGGACACCGCCGGCGCAGCAGGTGGTCCCGACGGAGACCTACACCGGTCCCCCGACCAACGAGACGCCCACGGTGGCCCAGTTCCTCAACGCCGCCGCCGCCGAATACGTCCTCGGCGGTGTGCCCGGCGGCCTGGTGCCGTTCACCGTGGACGGATTCCAGATGACGTCGACCAACCTGTTCTCCGGAATGTCGGCCAAGGTGTGGGTGACGCCGCAGCGGCAGATCATCATCGCCTACCAGGGCACGACCGGCGGAACGAACCTGCTGTTCAACCCGCTCATCGCGATCAGCCAGCTCCTCGCCGACATGCAGGTCATCTTCACCAACACCACGCCCTGGGCGTTCTACGACGCCCTCGACTTCGCCCGCCGGGTGCAGACCGAGGCCGCCGCGCAGGGCTACGGCAACGACCGCATCTTCGTCACCGGCCATTCACTGGGCGGGTGGGAGGCCGAGTTCGTCGCCCAGCAAACCGGCCTGGACGGCATCGGCTTCGAGAGCCCCGGCCTCAACACCGTCGTCGCGGGCAACGGCAGAGGCTCCGGGTTCGTCAACATCGAGACCTACGGCGATGTGGCCGCCTACCTGTCCACCGACCTGCCCGGCCTGCAGCCGTTCATGCCGGAGTACGTGCCCGACGGCGGCAGCAAGCCGCACTACGGGTCCATCGTGATGATCGGCGATCCGACGGCGGTCAATCCGCTGTACAACTCGTCACCGCTATGGGGCAAGGGCCTGCTCGGCTGCCTCGTGTTCATGATCGACTTCCTGGGCAACTTCCTCGAGCACCACCTGCCCGGGATGCAGGCCTACAACCTGGACGTCACGCCCGATCCCGGCGTGGTCACCTGGCTGGGGGTGCCGACGGGTCCGGTCAACGACGGTTGGGGCGAATTCACCATCGCCGAACTGCTGGCCGCCGCGTCCGACGCGAAGGTGCTGGTTCGGGCCTGACCCGCTAGCGCTAGCCCGACTGTCTCGCTCCTTTGCCCCCGCGTTCCGCGGCAGCATCGTCGACTCGACTATCCCGACTGTCTCGCTCCTCCGCCCCCGCGTTCCGCGGCAGCATCGTCGACTCGACTAGCCCACCTTCATCCGGCCCAGAACCTGCTTGAGCGGCGCATCGGGCGCGCCCTTGCAGAGAATGCCGGCCAGCGCCGACAGCAGGAACGCCTGACTCTCGGGTGCGCTCTGACCCTGCTTGCTGGTGATCTCGCCGACCACCTTGATCCGGTCGCTGTCGCTGAGAAGGGCGAACTCGGCACAGGTGATGTCGGGCGAGAGCGGTTCGGTGGTCATCGCAACCTGACCGCCGGTGGTGCGCCCGCATCCGCTCAACACCGCAGCCAGCACCAGCGTCGCGGCGGCGGCTCGTTTCACGCGTACCTGGCTCATGAGAGTCCGTTTCCTTCTCTACTGGCGATCCAGTCGGTGGCGAATGACAGGAAGGCGTCGTTCTCGTGGGGCGCGCCGATGGTGACGCGCACCCCGTCGCTACCGTACGGGCGCACGAGGATGCGCGAGTCGGCGGCCTGCTCGACGAAGCCCGCGGTGTGCTCGGGACCCAGCGGCAGCCAGACGAAGTTGGCCTGCGAATCGGGCAGCGGATAGCCCGCCGCGCGCAGGGCCGCGCTGACCCGGACCCGCTCTGCGACCACCGCGTCGGTGCGGGCCAGCAATTCGGCGGAGGCGTTGACCGACGCGATCGCGGCAGCCTGCGCCAGGCTGCTGGCGGTGAACGGCACGTACACCTTGCCCAGGGCCGTGATCAGGTCCGGATCGCCCACGGCATAGCCGACCCGCGCGCCGGCCAGACCATAGGCCTTCGAGAAGGTCCGCAGGACAACTACATTCGGGTGCTCGCGGGCCAGGCCGATGCTGTTGGGCAGCAGGCCGTCGCGGATGTACTCGACGTAGGCCTCGTCGATGCAGACGACGACGTAATCCGGAACGGCCCGCACGAAGGCCGCCAGCTCGTCGGGGGGCACCACCGTCGACGTCGGGTTGTTGGGGTTGCACACGAAGATCAGCCGGGTGCGGTCGGTGATGGCGGCCAGCATTGCGGGCAGATCATGGGTGTGATCACGCAGCGGGACGGGCACCGGGGTGGCGCCGGCGACGCGGACCTGCAGCGGGTAGACCTCGAAGGCCCGCCAGCCGAACATCACCTCGTCGCCGACCGATGCGGTGATCTGGATCAGCTGCTGGCACAGGCTGACCGAACCGCAGCCGGCGGCGATGTGCTCGGGCGCCACATCCACGTGCTTGGCCAGGTGCTCCTTGAGCTCGACGTACCCGTTGTCCGGATAGCGGTTGAGGGTGTCGGTGGCCGCCTCGATGGCCGCCCGCACGCTGGGCAGCGGGCCGTCCACGGTTTCGTTACTGGCCAGCTTGATCGCGCCAGGCACCGTCCTGCCGGGGGTATAGGCCGGTAGATCGGCCATCAGCGGGCGCAGGCGGGCGGTCATTTGGCCAGCATAAGTGAGGCTGTGTACGCTGTGCCCTCGGCGGTTCCGGTACCGGTTCGGTTATCCGGTAACCTCTACGAAGCTCGATGGAGGCGTGCCAGAGCGGCCGAATGGGACTCACTGCTAATGAGTTGTCCCCCTTAAAGGGGACCGGAGGTTCAAATCCTCTCGCCTCCGCCAGATAACTGAACACGCACTACCAAGCGCCCGTAGCTCAACGGATAGAGCATCTGACTACGGATCAGAAGGTTCGCAAATCCTCACCCTGATTCCCGGCGGTTTGAGCAGCGACCAAACACCTTCACCTAGTCCGTGTCGACTATC
>JAKIXW010000092.1 GCA_022708865.1 Acidobacteriota bacterium | reverse complement strand
GAGGACCTGCCGCTGCTGTAGGGCGAGCCGCCTGGCCTTTCGCCGGGTCAGGGTTTCCACCGACCCAAGGCGGGAAGCAGAAGTACACCCGGGAAGGAAAGGCCACGTTCACATCCTTCCCCGGTGTACCTTTCCTTCCCGGCTAGGTGTTGACGCAGCCGGGTAGGTGTTGACGCAGCCAGGTGGGTGTCGAACCCCTACCCGGCCCGTTGCGGCAGATGGAAGTCCGGCTCCGGCACCCACACGTCCGGCAGGTTCAACCGCACCAGGGTCGACACCGGCTCCCCGGAGATCGCCGCGGCGGTCATCATGCCACCGCCGAGGGTTCCCCCGATGCCATGCAGGAACCGGGTGTCCGCGCCCACCATCCACAACCCCTTGATCGGGGTCTTCGCGCCGGGACGGTTGCGCAGCATCTGCCCCGGCGTCGCGGCCAGGCCGTAGGACGTACCGCCGGTCGAGCGGACGAAGCGCTCATGGGTGATGGGCGTGGCGGACTCGTGGAAGACCACCGACTTCGAGATCCCGGGGATCGCGCGTTCGGCGGACTTCATCAACGAATCGTGGAACTCCTGCTTGCGCCGCAGATACTCGGGGTTGCGGCGGTAGGACTCCCCGCCCACGGGACCGGGGCCGTGCAACCCCCAGAAACCGTGGTCGGCAGGTGCGACGGTCATGACCTGGATGTTGGTCTGGCCGGGGCGCGCGAGCCGCGGGTTCGTCGGGTCTTTGAGGCTGGCCGAGGTCAGGTACGCGAACGAGTTGCCCGACATGCGCCCCGCGGCGGCGTCGGAATACGCGGCGTCGAAGTCGTCGTCGGGGTAGACCCACCAGTTCGTGTTGGGCTTGCCCTCGTCGACCAGGTCGCGGTCGAGGATCAGGTAGTCGACGTAGAGCGGCGCGGACATCGTCATGCGGGCGGTCTTGTGGCGAAGTTCCGACGGCAGGGCGTCGGCGGGCAGCAGGTCAAGGAACGTTCGCTTGAGGTCCGCGTCGGAGACCACTATCGGCGCTGTGATCTCGTCGCCGAGGCCACGGCGGCGATCGGCGGCCGGGCGCCGGACCCGCACGCCACGCACCGTGCCATCGCTGACCAGGATCTCCTCGACCTGTGTGCGCAACAGCACCTCACCGCCGTGGTCGCGCACCACCCGCGCCAGCGCGTCGGCGATGGGCTGGCCGCCCCCGCGCGGGTACCAGGCGCCGTTCGCGTAGTGCAGGAAGACGCCGGCGTGGACGAAGAACGAGGCCCGCGACGGGGGCACGCCGTAGGTGCCGTTGATCCCGGCCAGCACCGCGCGAAGGCGCGGGGAGGCGCCGATCCGGTCCAGGACGTCGCCGAGCGTGGCGTTCATCAGCCGCAGCATCCGGTACGCGGGCATCGCGAGGCCGGGCAACTGGGTCAACCCCGGGCGGCGCATGCCCGCGCGCATCATGGTGCGCACGTCTTCGAGCAAGCCGACGTACTGTTCGATGGCGGCGCGCTCGGCGGGGAAGGCCGCGCACAAGGCCGCTTCGTAGTTGTCCAAACCGGCGGGGACGGCGAACTCCTGCCCGTCGCCGAAGAGCAGCGTGTCGTAACCGCTGGCGTCCATGGGCAGGTAGTCGGGCCGCACGCCGAGGGGATCGAGCACCGAGGGGATGGAACCGCGCGGCCCGCAGTCACCGAGGTAGTGCAGGCCGACGTCGAACTCGTACTCCTCGCCGGTGGCCGGATCGCGATGGGTGAAGCAGCTCATGTTGCCGCCGGGAACCGTGTGCCGGTCCACGACGACGACGTGCTTGCCGAGTGCGCTCAGATAGGCGGCGCATGCCAGGCCACCCGGTCCGGCGCCGATGACGATGACGTCAGCGTCCATGCCGTAACGCTAGCCCGCCGCATCGTCGTCAGGCGGTACTGGATTGCCCGACTCCTCAACGGCGCGTCCCGCGCCGCATCGTCGTCAGGCGGCATCCTCCAGCACCGGGTCCGGCAGCCACCGGTACACGGTGGGGACACAGCCGTGCATCAGCGCGAGGTCGACGGCGTCGAGCAGGGCCTGGCGTGGTCCGGGTTTGCGGAGTTGCCGGCCCGACACCGTCAGCCGCACGATCCCACCGCGCCGAGCCACCCGCCCGGCGGCCAGCACCAGGGTTCGGCACCACCAGGGTTCGCTGAGGAACTGTTCGCCGATGCCCAGCACCCGCGCGCGGGCCGACGTGTCGCGGACCAGGTCGGTGATCTCCGAGAGGCCGGCCAGCAGCCGGAATCCGTTGCGGGGCAGAACTTTCGCCGCGCCCGGTGAGATGGCCCAGCCGGGGGCGGCGAACAGCCGGGTGCGCAGGCCCAGGTGATCGAGCACCCGGTCGGCGGCCATCAGTCGCAGGTTGGCCTCGTGCGCGGGCAGGACGGCGAACTCGGCGCGCCGCCGTTTGGTGGCCGCCTCGTCATAGCCATGCAGCACGATCGCGTCCCCGTCGGTGCGCCGGGCGGCCAGCCAGTCCATGGTGGCGGCGTCGCGGTCCAGCCGGTAGCCGCCCTTCAGGCGCGGCGAGGTCAGCAGGGACAGCGGGACCGACCGCGTCGCCAACTCGTCGCGGACGCCGGCGATGTCGCCGACGGTCCGGTCACTGATTGCCGAAACCGAGACGATCAGTTGCCCTGCCACGCTCGAAGTGTCGCAATGTCAGGTGTCCGGACGGTTGCCGACACCCGGCCACCAGGTTGCGAATTCGCCGCGCACGCACGCGGCGGGATCAACGGGGCAGCACCTCGTCGATGGCGCCCAGCACGGCCGGGTCGTCGGGGACGGTGGTGGGCCGGAACCGCGTCACCGCGCCGCGGTCCGGGCTGATCAGGAATTTCTCGAAGTTCCACTGCACGTCCCCGGCCTGCCCGTCGGCGTCGGCGATCTTGGTCAGCTCGGCGTACAACGGATGCCGGTCGGACCCGTTGACGTCGGTCTTGGCCAGCAGCGGGAACGTGACCCCGTAGGTGGTGGAGCAGAACGTCTGGATCTCGTCGGCACTGCCGGGTTCCTGCCCCATGAACTGGTTGCACGGCACCCCGATCACGGTCAGTCCGCGATCGCGATAGTCGCGGGCGAGTTGTTCGAGCGCGGTGTACTGCGGCGTGAGTCCGCACCTGGAGGCGACGTTCACGACGAGGACGGCCCGGCCGGCGTAGTCGGCCAGGGACGTGGCGTCGCCGGACAGGGTGGTCAACGCGATGTCGTTGAGGCTCATAGCGAGCAAGCTAACACCCGCCCTCGTCGAACAGCATCAGCCCCAGTCGGCGGACCAGCGCTTCGGGCTCGTCGCGGGGCACCGCGTGGTTGAGCCACAGGGTGGCGAACCCGTGCACCAGGGACAACGCCGCCAGCCGCGCGGTCTCGGGATCCGCCGCCGCCTTCGGGTCGTCGAGACTGCCGACGCCGGCACTCGGTTCCGCGGCGGCGGACGCTTGGGCCGCCGCCAGTTCCACGTCGTCCGGGTCCGTCAACCCGTTGCACGCCGACATGATGGCGAACCCGCCGGCGTCGATGACGTCCCGGCTGCCGCTGCGTTCGGCCCAGGAAGTCGTCTACCTGGGCGCCGCCCTACTGGTCGCCCTGGGCGGCGGCCAATAGCCAGGCGTACTGGAACGCGACTTCCTTCCAGCGTTCGTAACGCCCGCTGATACCGCCATGGCCGGAGGTCATCTGGGTGCGCAACAGCACCGGATGCGCACCGGCCTTGGTGTGCCGAAGTGCCGCAACCCATTTCGCCGGCTCGACGAAATACACCCGGGTGTCGTTCAAGGACGTCATCGCCAGGATCGGCGGATACTCGACGGCGGCGACGTTCTCGTACGGCGAATACGACTTCATGTATCCGTAGACCTCTTCGTCCGCCAACGGATTTCCCCACTCGTCCCACTCGGTCACGGTCAACGGCAGCGACGGATCCAGGATGGTGGTCAGCGGATCGACGAACGGCACCTGGGCCAGCACCCCGGCAAACAGGTGCGGGGCGAGGTTGGCGACGGCACCCATCAGCAACCCGCCCGCACTGCCGCCATAGGCCACCAGGCGTTCTGGACGGGTCAGATCTGATTCGACGAGATGCTCTGCAGCACAGACGAAGTCGGTGAACGTGTTCTTCTTCTTCAACATCTTGCCGTCCTCGTACCACAGCCGGCCCATCTCGCCCCCACCGCGCACATGGGCGACCGCGAACACCATGCCGCGGTCCAGCAGCGACAGCCGGGCGATCGAGAACCGCGGGTCCTCACACGATTCGTAGGAACCGTAGCCGTAGAGCACGGTGGGCGCCGGGAAATCGATTCCCTTGCGGTACACCAGCGATATCGGGATGCGGGCACCGTCGGCGGCAACGGTCCAGTCCCGGTGCTCCACATAGTCCTCGGGACGGTAGTCGCCGAGCACCGGCTGCTCCTTGAGCAGGATGCGCTCGCCCGTCGCGAGCACCAGGTCGTAGACCCGCGCCGGGATGACGAACGACGTCGCCCCGATCCGCAGCCGCGGGGCGTCCCACGCCGGGTTGGCGCCCAGGCCCGACGCCATCAGTTCCGAATCGAACTCGAGCTCCTCGGGCGCGCCATAGGAGCCGTTGCTGGTGATGGGCCACAACTGAATTCGCGGCAGCGCCGCGGCACGATAGCTGACCACCAGATGCCCGGCAAAGGCATCCACGCCGTCCAGGCGCACGTCGTCGCGGCCCGGGATCAGCATCCGCTGATCGGTGGGATCCGAGACGGGCGCCTCGGTCAGGGCGAAGTTCACCGCGCCGTCGTTGTGCAGGATCAGGAAGCGGTCCTGGCCGTCCACCACCGCGTGCTCCACCGAGTATTCGATGCCGTCGCGGCGCGGCAGGATGCTGACGAACTCCGCCGTCGGGTCGGCAGCGTCGGCGTAGAACATCTCCGAGGTCACGCTGGACCCGGCGGCGATCATGACGTACTTGTCGCTGCGTGTGCGGCCCACGCCGAGCCAGAATCGTTCGTCCGGCTCGTGATAGACCTTCTCCGCGGGCAGGCCGGCTGCCAGCCGGTGCCGCCAGACGGTGTCGGGCCGCCACGCGTCGTCGACGGTCAGCAATCCCCGAGATCACGTCGTCGTAGAACTCTCCGGTCCGTAAGTTCTTGAACCGCAGGGTGTATCGCTCGTCGCCCACGGTATCCACGGAGAACGCCAGCACGTTGCCATCCATGGTGACGCTGGCCGCACCCAGGGCGAAGAAGTCGTGCCCCTCGGCTTCGACGTTCTCATCGAGCAGCACCTCTTCACCGGGGATATCGGTGTGCTCGTCGAGTACCGGCGGGCTCCATTCGTCGGAATCGCCTACCGGACAACGACAATGCACGCCGTACTGCTTGCCCTCGAAGCTGCGGGCGTAGTACCAGTGGTCGCCGCGCCGAACGGGCACCGAGAGATCGGTCTCCTTGGTCCGCGCCCTGATCTCCTCGAAGATCTGCTGCCGCAGCGGTTCGAGGTGCTCGGTCATCGCCTCGGTGTAGCTGTTCTCGGCCTCGAGGTGCGCGATCACCCGGGGATCGGACTTGTCGCGCATCCACTCGTACGGGTCGACGAAGACGTCACCGTGGTGTTCGCGCCGGGTATCGATACGTTCGGCCACCGGCGGCCGCGAACTGCGGATCATGCGGCCGGCCCGATCCAGTCGGCGAACCGCAGGCCCGAAATGCGTTCGTAGGCTTCGATGTAACGCGCACGGGTGGCGTCGACGATCGCGGGCGGCAGCGGCGGTGGGGGCTGCGTCCCGGCGCGGTCCCAGCCCGACTCTGGCGAGGTGAGCCAGTTACGGACGAACTGCTTGTCGAAGCTGGCCTGCACCACACCCGGCTGGTAGGTGTCCGCACTCCAGTACCGCGACGAGTCTGGGGTGAACACCTCGTCGGCCAACACCATCGCGCCGTCGGCGTCCACGCCGAACTCGAACTTCGTGTCGGCGATGATGACCCCACGGGTCAGGGCATGATCGGCGGCCTGGACGTAGGTCTGCAACGTGCGGTCCCGCAACTGGTCGGCGCGCACCGCGCCCACCAGTTCGACCACCTCGGCGAAGCTGATGTTCTCGTCGTGCGCGCCCAACTCGGCCTTGGTGGCCGGGGTGAAGATCGGCTCGTCGAACTTGCTGGCCTCCGCCAGGCCGGGCGGCAGCGCGATGCCGCACACCGAACCGGTGCGCTGGTAGTCGAGCAGCCCCGAGCCGGTGAGGTAGCCACGGGCCACGCACTCGACGGGCATCATCTCGAGCCGGCGCACCACCAGCGCCCGCCCCAGCACCTCATCGGGAATCCGCGGGTCGTCGGGCGGCCCCGCCAGATGGTTGGGCGCTGAGAGGAAGTCGAAGAAGAACACGCTCATCGCGGTCAGGATGCGGCCCTTGTCGGGGATCTCGCTGTCGAGGATGTAGTCGAAGGCGGAGATCCGGTCTGACGCGACGAACAGCAGGGTGTCGTCGTCGACCCGGTAGAGCTCGCGCACTTTGCCGCTGGACAGGTGCTGATAGTCGGACAGGGCGGGACGCATCGCGCCAGCCTAGCCCAGTGATTTCGGTGCAATAACCGTCGGTCAGCGACGGCTATTGCACCGAAATCACCAGGGGCCGACGTTGGCGGGCCGGATGTTCGACGCTCGGAGGCCGGCCGAGCGCAGCTCGAGGGCCGCCAGGCCGCGCACGGCGGCAGGATCCTCGCGGCGCCAGGCGCCCACCGGGTCCATGCTCACCGCGGCCAGCTTGCGCAGCGGCCGGTTCGCCAGCGCGCGCAGCGCCAGCAGCTGTTCGCCGGCCGGCGTGGACGCCAGGGTGATCACCGTCCACTTGCGCCGGAAGAACCGGGCCCGCAGATACAACCAGGGCCCGGCCACCGCGAGGATCGGCGTGGCCGCCACCGCGATCGCCAGCACCCAGGCCAACCAGCCGGCGGTATGGTGCAGGTTCTGCCCAGCGCTGGCCAGGTCCCGCGCCGCGTGGCTCGCCGCGGTCAGGGGTTTCGCGAGTTGGTCCCCGATCAGCGGCACGCCGTCGATGCTGTCCCCGGCGGAGTTGAGGTTCTCGGCGATCCCGTTGCCCCCCCCTTCGACCTGCGTGCCGACCTCGGCGATGGTGGACACCGCCGAGTGCACCGCCATCCCGACCATCACCCAGATGACGATCCAGCCGATCACCATCACGTCGCTGACGAGTTGCATGAACAATCGATGTGGTCGGGAGGCGTAGGGCACATAGCGCGAACTCATGATGTCGATCCCAACACGGCGGGAGCGTTTCGTGGTCGGTGACCGTCTAATCCCATGTGCTCGCCGACCACCTTCGTCACCATGACGGGGTCATCACCCTGGCACAGGCGATCGCGTACGGACTCTCCGAGAGCGCTGTTCATCGACGTACGCGATCCGGGCAATGGAGACGGCTGTCGCCCGGCGTGTTCTTCGTCGACGACCGAGAGTTCACGGCAGCTGCCCGAGTGCGCGCTGGTGTGTGGGGCTACGGCAAATCAGCCACCGCCAGCGGCACCGCGGCCGCGTGGTGGCACGGCCTGCTGACGAAACCGCCCGACATCGTCGAGGTCACCGTCGCTCGTACCGCGACCGGTCGCGCCCGGGACGGCGTCCGTCTGCGTCGACGCGACCTGTGCCCGACGGATGTGGTCGACCTGCGCGGCCTCCGAGTGACCGCGTTGGCTCTGACTGTCGTCGAGGCCGCAGTCCGACCGGGCGGTGGACCGAAGGTGATGGACCGGGCGCTGCAACGCCACATCGAGCTTTCGCCGTTGTGGCGGGCGCATGTCCGCAACAAGGGACGGTACGGATCACCGCGCGCCCGGATCCTGCTCCAAGGTGCCTCCGACAACACGCATTCGCGGGCCGAACGGCGGTTGGTCCAGCTGATGCGCCACGCTCGACTCGAGGGCTGGCTCTGCAACCATCCCGTCGGCCCGTACCTGGTTGACAATGCATTCCCCGAGGCCAAGGTGGCGATCGAGGTCGACGGCTACGCATTCCACAGCGACGCGGACAGTTTCCAGAACGACCGGGCGCGACAGAACTATCTGATCCTCAACGGATGGCGGGTGTTGCGATTCACCTGGCTGGACCTCTTCGAGCACCCCGAACGAGTGATCGCCGAGATCCGACGCGCGATTTCGGTGCATTGACCGTCGGTCAGCGACGGGAAATGCACCGAAATCACGAGAGGGCGACCCACAGGTGCCGGATGCCGGTGTGCCGGTTGCTGCGGGTCCATTCGACCGGCGCGGTCACGTCGATCGCGGCGTACCGGGCCAGGATCTCCTCGAACAGCACCCGCAGTTCCAGCCGCGCCAGGTTGGCGCCCAGGCAGTAGTGCACGCCCTGCCCGAAGCCCAGGTGCGGGTTGGGTTTACGCCCGATGTCGAAGACCTCCGGCGACTCGAACACCTGCGCGTCGCGATTGGCTGACGCCTCCCACACCAGCACCTTCTGGCCGGCTTCGATCGCCCGCCCGCCCAGTTCGGTGTCGGCGGTGGCGGTGCGCCGCTTGGACGGGGACGGCGTCGTCCAGCGCAGCATCTCCTCGATGGCCGACGGCAACGCCGCGGGATCGTCGCGCAACCGCGCGTACTGATCGGGGTGCTGGGCCAGTGCCAGCAGTCCGCCCGCGATGGCGTTCCGGGTGGTCTCCGCACCGGCCGAGAACAACAGGTTGAAGAACAGGTACAGCTCGATCTCGTTCAACGCCGACCCGGGGCCCGCACCGAGGTCGGCGTTGGCGACGACGGAGAGCATATCGTCGGTGGGCGAGATCCGTTTGGCCGCTATCAGTTCGGTCCCGAACTGATAGATCCGCGACCCCGCCTCCGCGATGGACATCCGCATCGACGCCCGGCGCGCACCGCCGAAGTCGAAGTTGGGTTCGATGGCCTCGAACAGCCAATGCCGTTCGGATTCGGGAACTCCCAGCAGGATGCAGATCATCTGCATGGGCAGCTCGGCGGCCACCTCGACCAGGAAATCGAAACCGATTCCGCGCTGGACACCGTCGAGCAACCGGGCGGCCCGGGCCCGCAGATCGTCCTCGACCCGCGCGATCATCCGCGGGGTCAGGCCTGAGCTGACCAGTCGGCGGATGGCCGAGTGCCGGGGATCGTCCATCATGTTCAGTACCTGACCGGCAATCGCGATGTCCTGCAGCAGAGTTCCGCCGAACTGCCGGGAACCGCCGGTGACCGACGAGTACAACACCGGATCACGCAGCACCGCAAGGGTTTCGGCGTAGGTCGCGACCGACCAGAAGCCCTCGTCGTCGGGGGTGTTCTCGGTGGGCTCGTGCCAGTACACCGGCGCCTCGCGCCGGTGCCGGGCGAACAATTCGTGCGGGAAGCCCGCGGCGAAGTTGTCCAGATCGGTGAGATCGGCCCCGATCAGAGGATCGCTCCCGGCGTGTACTTGGCCGCCTCCGGGTACCGTGCCACCAGTTCCGACACCGCCGCGGCGACGGCATCCACCTGTTCGGCGGCCGCGCCGGTGAACGCGGACTTGTCGGCCAGCGCCGCGTCCAGTGCGGCCCGGTCCAGCGGCAGCCGCGGGTCGGCGGCCAGCCGGTCCAGAAGGTCTGGCTCCGAACCCTTTTCGCGCATCGCCAGGGCGACGGCCACGGCGTGTTCCTTGATCACCTCGTGCGCGGTCTCGCGGCCCACACCGGCGCGCACGGCGGCGATCAGGATGCGGGTGGTCGCCAGGAACGGCAGGTAGCGATCCAGTTCGCGCTGGATCACCGCGGGGTAGGCACCGAACTCGTCGAGCACCGTCAGGAACGTCTCGGTCTGCCCGTCGACGGCGAAGAACGCATCGGGCAGCGCCACCCGGCGGACCACCGAGCAGAACACGTCGCCCTCGTTCCATTGCGCACCGGCCAGTTCGGCGGCCATCGACGCGTAACCGCGCAGCACCACCTGCAGGCCGTTGACCCGCTCGCAGGACCGGGTGTTCATCTTGTGCGGCATGGCCGAGGACCCGACCTGGCCGGGCGCGAAGCCCTCGGTCACCAGTTCGTGGCCCGCCATCAGCCGGACGGTGTGCGCGAACGACGACGGGCCGGCGCCGAACTGCACCAGTGCGGACAGCACGTCGTGATCCAGCGAGCGCGGGTAGACCTGACCGACGCTGGCGAGCACCTGGGAAAAGCCCAGAAATGCCGCAGCACGCGACTCCAACTCAGCAAGGCGCGCGGCGTCGCCGTCGAACAGGTCGAGCATGTCCTGCGCGGTGCCCATCGGCCCCTTGATGCCGCGCAGCGGGTACCGGTCGAGCAGTTCGGCCAGCCGCTGCAGGGCCACCAGGGTCTCCTGCGCAGCCGACGCGAACCGCTTGCCCAGCGTGGTCGCCTGGGCGGCGACGTTGTGCGACCGCCCGGCCATCACCAGGTCCCGGTACTGCACGGCGCGGTCGGTCAGCCGCGCGGCCACCGCAACGCCGTGCCCGAGTACCAGTTCCAGCGACCGGCGGATCTGCAGCTGTTCGACGTTCTCGGTCAGGTCGCGGCTGGTCATGCCCTTGTGCACGTGCTCATGCCCGGCCAGCGCATTGAACTCCTCGATGCGGGCCTTGACGTCGTGCCGCGTGACGCGCTCGCGGTCGGCGATCGACGACAGCGAGACATCCTCGAGGACCCGCTCGTAGTCGTCGACCACACCGTCGGGCACGGGTACGCCGAGTTCGGCCTGCGCCCGCAGCACAGCCAGCCACAACCGGCGTTCGGCGACGATCTTGGCCTCCGGCGACCAGATCGCCACCATCTCGGCGCTGGCGTAGCGACCGGCCAGTACGTTGGGAATGCTCACGAAGACACAGCTTACGGTCCCCGATCAGGCACAGTAGGACGGTGTATTTCGTCGGCCTGGACCTCGCCTGGGGTGAACGCAAGCCCACCGGAGTCGCCGTGGTGGATGCCGGAGGCCGGCTCGTCCATGCGGGCGCGGCCACCGATGACGACAGCATCCGCGCCGCGCTGGCGCCCTACGTGCAGGGCGACTGCGTGGTCGGCATCGACGCCCCGCTGATCGTCACCAACCCGACCGGTCAGCGGCCCGCCGAACGCCAACTCAACGCCGACTTCGCACGCTTCCAGGCTGGTGCGCATCCCACCAACACGGGTAAGCCCGAGTTCGCCGATACGCCGCGCGGCGCCCGGCTCGCCGAGGTGCTGGGCCTGGACATCGCCCCAGACTCGACGGCACCGCGCCGGGCGATCGAGGTGTATCCGCACGCCGCCGCGGTCGCGTTGTTCCGGCTCGGTCGCACGCTGAAGTACAAGGCCAAGCCGGGCCGCACCGTCGCCGGGCTGCGGGCCGAACTGCTGCGGCTCATGGAGCACATCGAGGAGCTGGCCCAGGCCACCCCGGCATTGCGGGTCGCCGACAGCGACGACTGGGCGCACCTGCGCGACATCGTCGAAAGCGCTTCGCGCAAGAGCGAATTGCGTACCGCCGAGGATCCGGTGGACGCGGTGCTGTGTGCCTACGTGGCGATGTTCGCCTTCCGCCGGCCGGCCGATGTCACCACCTACGGCGACGCCGAAACCGGCTACCTCGTCACCCCGACGCTGCCGCACGATCTGGTCCCGGCCGCCCCGGAGCCGACGCCGGGCGCCATCCACGACGCGATCGCCACCTACACGCAGCGCCTCCCGGGCCTGGCCGAGTCGACCGAACGCTACCTGGCGCAGGTGACCAGCCTGCTCGACGACGCGGGCATCAACTACCTGAGTGTGCGCGGCCGCACCAAGACGGTGGCGTCGTTCGCCGCCAAGGCGGACCGCACCGTGGACGGCCGGCGGCTCTACACCGATCCCCTCTCGGAGATCACCGACCAGATCGGGCTGCGGGTCATCACCTTCCTGCGCGACGACGTAGCGACGGTGGCCAACCTGCTCGCCGACGAGATGCGCCTGCTCGACGATCGCGACATGGGCCGCGAGACCGCAAGGTCGGGTCGCTGGGGTTATTCGAGCCGGCATCTGCTGGTGGCGGCCGAGGGTGAGCAGCAACCCGCCTCCATCCAGGTGCGCACCATCCTGCAGCACGCCTGGGCCGAGTTCGAACACGACATCCGCTACAAGGGGTCGGTTCCCGAGGAGGACGTCCCGGATCTGGATCGCCGGTTCGCCCTGGCGGCCGGCCTGCTCGAGCTGGCCGACAACGAGTTCTCGGCGATCCGGGACCGGCTGCGGTCCACCGCGCCGGTCGAGCGCACGCCCGAGGACGACGACACCGCGGACCCGAGGATCCCCACCCCGGTGCTGGCGACCTATCTGGGCAACCGATTCCCCGACGCCGGCTGGTCGCGCACCGAGCACTACGCCTGGATCTCCGGGCTGCTGCTGGATCTGGGCATCGACTCACTCGACGGGCTCGACGGCGTGCTCGCGGCTGCCGACACCGACGCCATCAATACCGCGATGGGTTATCGCTATCCGGCGGGCGCGGTGCGCCGCCTGGACGACGTGCTATTGGCGGTGTTCGGCCCGCGGTACGTGGGGCTGGCGGATAACCAGCATCGAATCACCCTGCTGGAGAACAGGTTCGGGAAGCTCGGTGACTCTGCCGGGTCGTGATCTCAGACGTGCACCGCGCGATCGTCGATGGGTGCGAACACGTCGATGACGTCGATCAGGGTGGCCCGGGCGCTGTCGCGGGGAGTGCCGCCGTCATCGACCAGTGCCGAGACCACCGCACCGTCGACCGCGCACACCAACGCGGACAACAGGTCGCTGCGCACGCACCGGCCCGAGCGCTCGACGGCCTCGCCGACGGCGGCGGTGCGCTGGCGCAGGACGCGCCGCTGGATGTCGCGCAGCGCCGGCTGGCGGGCGCAGGCGATGTAGCGCTCGTAGCGGGAGATCAGTTGTTCGGTCCCCGCGCCGGTGTCGTCGATCAGGAGCTCGACGAGGATGTCGGCGGTCGACTCGGCGCCGCGCCGGCGGCGCGACAGCGACGAGACGCGGCTGCGCATCTGGGCCGCCTCGGCCAGCCCGATGTATTCGACGGCGGCCGCGGTCAACTCGTCCAGGGAGGAGAAGTAGTAGGTGGTCGACGCCAGCGGAAGACCGGCCCGGCGTGCGACGGCGCGGTGGCGCACCGCTTCGAAGCCGCCCTCGGACAGCAGTTCGGCAGCGGCGCTCACGAGCGCGCACCGTCGCCGCTCCCCTTTCGGGGTCACCGCTGCCGTCATGGATGGTCATGGTGCCAGCAAACCCCGGTCACGCTGGGCGTTTTGCGGTAAACGGCCGCACTTTTCAAAGCCTGATCACAGGTTTCCGACACCCGGTCACGCGATGGCAAGATGGCCCGCATGCCGAACATGAGTCGCCGCAGTGCATTACGTCTGGGTCTTGGCGCTGTCGCCGGGGCGGCGGGCGCCGTCGTCGTCGGCGCCGCGGTCGATCCGCTGAACGGCTCCGCCGCCCCACCAGCCACGCCTGTCCCGCTCGAACCAGCGGTCCAGGCGACCCAGCCGACGATGGTCACCGGATCGTTCGTGTCGACCGCGCGCGGCGGCGT
>JAKIXW010000091.1 GCA_022708865.1 Acidobacteriota bacterium | reverse complement strand
CACCCGCCACATACAGAAATGCCATGTTCATTGAGACGATGGTGGTCTTGTTTGTCTCAGTGATGTTGTCATTTTCCGCCGGCCAGCACCGCCTCCTCGACGGATCGGGGAGGTGCGTCCGGCGCTGTCTGCCAGGCGATGTCGTCCGGGACGCGCCCGATTGTCTCGGAGGGGTTGAGCAGGCTCATCTCGTCAGCGGTCCGTTCCTCTGCCGGCCCCACCGCGGTTCGACCGACCGGACGATCACTGGCGCAGATACCAGTACAGCACCGACCGGGGTTGCAGGAGGCGATCTTCGACGGCCGGTAACCAAGGTTTACATCGCGGCGTGGCCGGCGTCGACCGGCAGCGTGGTGCCGGTGACGTAGCGCGCGCCGTCACTGATCAGGTACAGCACGGCGCTGGTGACATCGGACGGCTCGACGTAGGGAACCGGCAGCAGGTTCCCAGACATCCCGCTGCCGCCGGGGTTCGCTTCGTACATCCGGGCCATGTGTTCGTTGAAGATCATCGGGGTGGCCACACCGGTCGGGTGAATCGAGTTCACCCGAATATTGTGCTGGGCATAGGCGTTCGCCGCCGAACGCATCAGGCCGACCACCCCATGTTTGGAGGATGCGTAGGCGAATGTTGCTGCGCTGCCGTCGCCCCCGCGGCCGACCAGGCCCTGCATCGAGCTGATCAGGACCATCGAGCCGCCGGTGCCCCTGCGGATCATCGACGGTGCGGTGGCGGCGATGGTATGCCAGACGCCCACCAGATTGGTGTCGACGATATCGCGGTACACCTGATCGTCGGCAGGGTCGGTCAACCCCATCCCCACCACGCCGGCGTTGGCGATGACGATGTCCACCTCACCGAATGCGTCGATACCGCGGTCTATTCCGGCTTGCAGCTCGGCGAGATCACGAACATCGGCAACCACGGTTTCGATGCGACCGCCCGCGGCCCGCACCAGCTGCGCCGTCTCCTCCAGATCAGCTGGGGTGGCCAACGGGTAGGGGATCGACTCGATGTCGGCGCAGCGGTCGATGGCGATGACGTCTATCCCCGCGGCGGCCAGCGCGACCGCGTGACTGCGGCCCTGACCGCGGGCAGCTCCGGTGATGACCGCTACGTGGTTGGGTGTGGAATCCATGTGTCCTCCGGCGTTGGTTCGCGGTTCAGCCTACGACGGCTGGCATGGTGTTCCAGCCGCGCACGGTGGAGCTACGTGACCGGCAAAGGCCGCTGTCTCCATCTGGATGGGCTCCGCTGTAGACGGATCTGGTCAAGCTGATCTCGCCAGCAAACCGGCCAAGTCAGATCCTCGACGCTGGGGGATACATGATCGACACCATCCTTCCGCCCGGCATCAGCGCATCGGCCGCAGAGCGGATCTCCTCCCCGCCGAGGTGAGCGGCGTGGCTCGTCAGACAGTGGAAGCCGCCGTCGACGTTCAGGTTGGCACCGGTGATGTATCCGGATTCCGGGCCGGCCAGGAAGCTCACCAGGGATGCGACGTCGGTAGTGTGCCCGTAGCGACCCTGCGTGGTGACCAGCTTGAGGCTCTCGGCGAAGTCGCCTCCGTCAGGATTCGCGTCGGTGTCAATCGGACCCGGCTGCACATTGTTGACGGTAAGCCCTGGGTGCCGAGATCACGAGCCAACCCGCGGGTGAACGAGGCGACTGCCCGCTTGGTGATGCCGTACACCGACGCGCCGGGTCCGGGAATCCGGTCGGCCATTGATGCTGCCGATGTTGATGGTGCGCGCCCCGTCGCCCAGGTGCTTCATCGCCGTGCGGGTCGAGTCCCTGTTACTGAGTCCAACCGTAGGACCGCGGCCGCGGACTATGCCATACTTTTTAGTATGGATGCTACGTCGTGCGGGTGGTTGGCGCTGCACTCCTGCGAATGCTCGCCACGCTCTCACGGCTGCGAGATCGATGCCTGACTCGCCACAGGTTGTCGACCCGTCGATGCCCAGCCCCTTCTGGGACGGCGACATTGAGAAGCGCCTTGCGGACTTCTGCGCGCTGCGAGACCGCAGCGGCGGCGCCGAGTTCATTGCTCAGGAACGCGGTCCCGGGTTTTGGTCGGTGACGTCGTACGCCGCGGTGCGGTCGGTGACCCGCGACCCGGAGAGCTTCACCAGCACCAGCGGCTTTTCGCTGGATGACATGCCTCCCGAACTCTTGGAGATGCTCGGCTCCATCATCGCGATGGACGATCCAAAGCACCATCAGTACCGGCATCTCGTCCAAGTTGCATTCTCACCTCGTGCGATTCGACAGATGACAAACTATGTCGGCATCCTGGCCGATGCCATCGTCGAAGACCTCAGGGAGCGACACACATTCGACTTCGTCGAATGCGTCGGTGCAAACCTGCCGTTCCAGGTGATCGCCGACCTGCTCGCCATTCCGGTCACCGATCGGCCGCGACTGCGGGAACTCATCGACCTCATCCTCGGTGTCAATGACAGCCAGGTCAGCGACGTCGACAAGAGCCTTCGCGCGGTGGCGGAGTTCTTCGAGTACACGATCGACCTCGGTCGACACCGACGACAGAATCCTGGCGACGACATCACCTCACAGCTGATGCAGGCCGAGATCGACGGAAAGCGCCTGACTTCAGCGGAATTCGGCTCCTTCGTGATCCTGTTGGCCGCCGCCGGAAACGACACCACTCGCACGGGGCTGTCTTGGGCGATGCACCTGCTCAGCAGTCACCCTGAGCAAAAGCATGCGTTGAGGCAGAACTACGACGGGCGTGCGGTCAATGCGGTCGAGGAGGTGGTGCGCTGGTCGTCGCCTGTTCTGCATATGCGGCGGACGGCAACCGTCGACGTCGCACTGGGCGACAACATCATCGCGGCCGGAGACAAGGTGGTGGTGTGGTATCTGGCCGCCAATCACGACCCCAGCGTGTTCTCCGACCCGGCACGATTCGACATCTATCGGTCCAATGCTCGAGATCATGTTGCCTTTGGGGCCGGTGGCCCTCACTTCTGTCTCGGAGCCGGCCTCGCCCGGATGGAGATGAAGGTAGTGATGGGCAAGCTACTGGCAGCATTTCCGGACATCCACGCGACAGCGCCGCCGGATCTGTTGCGGTCGGTGTTCGTCCACGGCATCAAATCCCTGCCCTGCGCGATCACATGAATATCAACCGACCAGTCGGAACAAGTTCCCTATCCGACGCAATCCGTGCCGACAGCCGCTCCTGAACGCTGAGCCCCAATTGTCATTGAGCATGTCGGAACGGCTGACGTGCAAGGCTGTTGGGCTGGCCCGCTCCACCTACCGCCGACTGCCGTTGGCGCAGACCCCGACCGATCCCGACGCCGAAATGCGGGCCTGGCTGCGCTCCTACGCCACCAAACGCCCCAGTCACGGGTTCCGGCGTGCGTGGGCGGCGCTGCGCTACGACGAGCACCGTGAGGTCAACAAGAAGAAGATCCACCGGCTGTGGCGCGAAGTTGGTCTGCAGGTGCGCGTGCGCAGCCCGCGCAAGCGGGCCGGAGTTTCCGCGGTACCGCCGATCGCCGCTGATGCGCCGAAGGTGGTGTGGGCGATCGATTTCCAGTTTGACTCCACCATCGACGGTAAGGCCATCAAGATCGCCTCGATGGTCGACGAGCACACCCGCGAGTCGCTGCTCAACCTCGTGGAACGCTCGATCACCGGCACGGATCTCGTCGATGAGCTGAAGAAGGTGTTCGCCGCGGCCGGTGGGCCGCCGAAGGTGCTGCGGCTCGACAATGGCCCGGAGATGGTTTCACAAGCGTTGCAACGGTTCTGCGAGAACAGGACCGGGATGGTCTAGATCCCGCCGGATAACCGTGGACAACGGCTACATCGAATCGTTCAACAACCGACTCAGGAAGGACTGCCTTAACCGCAACTATTTGGAACACCCTGTTCGGGGCTCGGTCGCTGATTGTGACCTTCACCAGAGTGTCACGTACGTCCTGTTATCGCGTGTCTTGCACTAGTGCGCAACCGAAGGACGTGTCTCACGAAATGCCTCGGTGGCCGTGACCGTTTGGACCGCACCTGCGGCCCCGAGTGCGTGAGCCTTGAAGATGCGGGCCGCGGAGCTCAAGCGGTGCTCGGTTGACGCGAGGCGCTCGCAAAGCTCTCCAGAAGGTGGGTCACCCCACATGGTCACATGCGAATCTCTGCGTGCCACGAGACTCGCAGACCGCGTCGCGGACTTGGCCTTCGTGCGCGTGGAGCGTTGCTGCGACGGCTAGCGCCGAGGGAATGGCCTCATCGTGGACGGTTCGAAGCAGGAAGTCGAAATCGAGCAGGTGTACGCCTAGGATCCTCAGAGGACGGTCGTCTGACGGCTCCGCGACGCCCACGGACACAGTCCACCCCATCCTCGCTCGATCGAAGATCCAACCGCCGGCGCCCTGGAGCACGTCCACGACGGTGGGCGCTAACACCGTGATCCGTAACTCACTGCCTCTCGTGTAGAGCGATCTGTCGGTCATTGTCATGAACCCCTTGCTGTTTTCGTTCCGGCCGCCCGGGAATGGCTCAATCGTCAGCTGACTTCGCGGAGCACGTCGGCCAGGATGGTCAGCTGGTGTTGGTGGGGGTGACCCGCGAGCTGCGCAGCCTGATCGAGGACGTCGACGATCCCTTGCGGTTTTATGCCAAGAGTGAGTGCATGTTTGATGTTCTCAGCCATCTCGCCGGTTCGATCCCGTGCGCCGGCCGTGGCCATGTTCAGCAGGACGATGCCTCGGGGGGACAGACTCGCGCCGGCGGCGTCGACGCTGTGTCCCGGCGCGGGATCGGGCGGCGTTTTCGGAGGAGTCTCGCGTGAGTGGTAGCCGGGCTCAGCATTTGAATTCATCGCCGGCCGTTCCCGGCCAGTGGTGCCGACCGTTGAAGTTGTGCCGAGTTCGTATCCCGTGGTGAGCCAGTACCGGTGCGGTCGAGGCCCGGCAGGATGTCGATGATCTTCAGTTCGCCGGTGATCTTCGGCCTCCTTGGGTCGCTTCGCAGCCGACTTCGACATCGGCCAGCACTTGCATGAAGGATGGAACCGTGATGTCGAGGCCTCTCCTCGAACGATTCGCCTAGGACAATCCGATGCCTTCGTATCAGGCGTTAGCGGTCGGTAAATGTCGCCTCGCGTAGCGGGCGGCCCATTCCTTACGCGGCCTGATCGACACGTCGACGTCAGTTGCCTTGGCGCGCAACGCGCCTACGGTTGCCTGTTCCCTCGGCGTACGCGCAAACGGATCCCAGCTGAAGAATCGGCTGGAGTTCTCCCAGGTGATCTTGTTGATGTCCGAATCGTCGGCGCCGGCCGCGGTGAGTTCGGCGAGCACCAGCTCGGGCGCGTTGGGCCAGAAACAATCCGAATGCGGGTAATCGCATTCCCAGGCGATGTTGTCTATGCCGATCTCGTGGCGCAGCTTCAGCGACGTTTTGTCGGTGACGTAGCAGGCCAGCGAATGCTCACGGAAGACGTCGCTGGGCAGCTTGTCACCAAAGTCACGGCGCAGCCACTTTTGGTTGGTGTAGTGCCGGTCGCTGCGGTCCAAATAGAAGGGGATCCAGCCGATGCCACCTTCGGAGAAGGCGAATTTCAGATCTGGGTAGTTCCGCATGGCGGGACCCCACAGCAGATCTTGTGCGCACATCGCCGAGATCTGGGTGGCCAGGATGATCAGGTTGTCGATGGGTGCATTGGGCGCCATGCTGATCGCGCCGAAGCCGGTGCCGATGTGCAGGCACATCACTACGTTCTCCTCGGACAGCGTGCGGAACACCGGGCCCCAGTACTCGTCGTCGTGGTAGCTCGGTAGGCCTTCGAGGTGAGGCAACTCCGGCATTGTCACCGCGCGGCACCCCTTGGCGGCCACCCGCCGGATCTCCGCGACCATGGCTTCGGGATTCCACGTCGGCAAGATCGCGATCGGGATGAACCGATCGGGGTAACTCCCGGCCCATTCGTCGATATGCCAGTCGTTATACGCCGACACCATCACCAGCGTGACGGGTTCCTGAGTCATGTTCAGGTGCCTGGCCGAGAATCCCGTGAACGTCGGGAAGCACATCGACGCGAGGATGCCGTTGCGGCTCATGTCCTTCACGCGTTCGTGGACGTCGTACACGCCGGGCCGCATCTCGGCGAAGCCCGCGGGGTCACGACCCCACTCCTCCGGCGGCCACGACACCACGGCGTTGAGCCCGCTGACACCCTGCGGCCTGCCCTGGTAG
Organism: Acidobacteriota bacterium; assembly: GCA_022708865.1. Classification (GTDB taxonomy): domain Bacteria; phylum Actinomycetota; class Actinomycetes; order Mycobacteriales; family Mycobacteriaceae; genus Mycobacterium. The sequence continues at coordinate 7,322 of JAKIXW010000091.1, read as the reverse complement.
AACCACTGATCGACACCTTGGTCGTCGGTGACGACGATCGGCGCGTCCGCCTTGTACTTCGCGGGCACGTGGTTGAGGAACATGTCGGGCGGCTCCACGACATGATCGTCGATACTCACCAGAATCAGGTCATCGATGTACATATAGGCTCCTATCTCGGGGGACAATAAATTGTTTTGCAGCAGCTCCGGCCTTAGCCCTTCGCCCTTGCGGGCGATCCACTCCGCGCTCGAGCTGGTCGGGTCAATTCCATCGTCGAAAGCCTTGCGGCGCAAGGGATTACGGTGCGGCATTGCCGTGGGAGTGCGCAGCACGATGACTTGCGTCCGTCGATCACTTGACCGCGCCGGCGTCGAGGTCCGCTCGTGATCACCATGGTGGCGCTAATCGTGACGAGCATCGGCGAAAAACCGGGGCCGATACTGCCGGCTCTGCCGGTCATGAGCTGGGCCTGGTCCATCAATGAGACGATCACCCTCGAGTGTGACGGACATTAGGAGAGCACCCTTTCGATGGGGTTGGGTCTGGTGGCCAGGGACTCTTGGACGATCTGTCGATAGGGCCAGGCGAGCGTGCGGTTAGGCCACCGCCGGCATGATCTCCTCGGCGATCCACTGCGTGTACTCGAAATACTCATCAACATGGTTCAGTGGCGGAATCGGCACGGCGCTGATCGTCACGCCGAGATCGCCGAGTTCGCTGAGCCGGTCGATGATCTGCTCGCGACTCTGCCTAGGTCTGGCATCTGGATCGGCCCTTGCGACGTGGCCGTCGCCGACCCGGTCTGTGGACATCCCGTAAAAGACCTCGTTCAATCCACCGCTGTAGTCGGGTTGAGACTTGATGAAGTCGATCCGCGCGGGAATGTCTGTCGGCTTGGTCAAGAAGGGCCACCAACCCGTCCCGTACCGGGCGGTCCGCTTGAGGACTGCGTCAGCGTCGCCGCCGAACCAGATCGGCACATGTGGTTGCTGCACGCACTTTGGCTCGAAGGCGACGTCACGAAAGGAGACGTACTTGCCGTCGAACTCTGGGGTCACACTGGTCCAGAGTTCGATGATCGCTTGAGTGTATTCCTCGGCGATGGCGCCTCTTTCGGCGAAAGGAACCCTTAGGGTGTCGAACTCCTGCTTGAGCCAGCCAACCCCGAACGTGACGGTCACTCGTCCGCTGGATAGCCAGTCCATCGTGGAGAGGGCTTTAGCGGTGATGATAGGGTTCTGTGTGGGTAGCAGGGCGATGCAGCTGTTCACTCTGATCGCGTCAGTGGCGCCGGCGAGGTAAGCCATTGCACTGTAGGCGTTGAAGTAGTGAGGGCCGGAAAGCTCGACGTGGCCCTGAGGGATGACGTGATGCTCGGGCACCGCAATCATCGCGTAGCCGAGTCTGTCGGCCCACTTCGCTAGGCGTGTCTGGTCGGCGCCGGTCACGGCGGCTTCCCACGGCAACGTCATCGCCGGCAGCCGAAGCATATGTGGCAGAGCGAATCCCAGCTTCATGGTCGTCATGTCCCCTTCGTGGTGCGGTTGGGCTCAACGGCGATCGCGTTGATGACCGGAGCGAGTTCTCGAGGCTTGGCAAATATCAGTTCGGGCGGTTTCCGTCCAGCAGCCCGTTCCATTCCTACGACGGCTGATGATCGATGTACGTGAGTCCGCCCGTTCGCCGCGGATATCCAAGTGGCGCAGACTTTTCCGCTGTACTCAGCGCTGGCCTCTGGGTACCGCCCCAACTGGTAAAGGGCACCGCCAGGCTCCAGATTCGCACGAAACGACGACCCGGGGACGTGGCCTCTGGCCCGTTGTTCGGTCTCAAAAATCATCTCCTAAGCGCTCAACAGGTTCCAGCTGTTGGCATCGCCGCACCACAAGGCAGGATTCACAACCGACCCTGGACTTGCAACTCCGGATGGACCCAGTTCGGAGAGCGACGCTCCTTGAATGACAGGAAACCTTCGCGCGCTTCGGGTCCAGAGAAGCTTGAACGCATGCTCATCCGATCGTAGAGCCCGAGATAGTTGTCCAGGCTGGCCTTGACCACCGCACGTGCCGCAGGCGCGGTTCTTGCGCATTGCGACAAAACTTCCGTCGCGGCGTCGAGCAGCCGATCGTGAGGTACGACCCTGGACACCAGTCCCCACTGCAGGGCCTCCTGAGCGGTTAGCGTACGCCCGGTCATCATGAGGTCTCGCGTTCGGACGGGTCCGATGATGCGCGCGAGCATCTGGCTAAAATAGGTATCGGCAATGCCTCGGAACAGCTCTGGCACGCGAAACGTCGCACGGTCGCTGACCACTGCCATGTCACTACAGAGAGCGATTTGCACGCCGCCGGCTTGGGCCAGGCCGTTCACCGCGGCAACGATCGGTTTGGTGGAGGTTCGTAGCGCGTCGTAGGGCGTTAACGCCGCCATAGGAAGTGATCCGAAGTCCATCCAAGCCTCGCCGCCCCCGCCACCGAGATCTCCGCCCGGCGCGAACACATCGCCTGTACCGGTGATGACGAGGCCAGCCAGATCGTCGTCGGCTTCGACGCGGTGAATGGCATACCCGATGCCGAAGTACATAGCTGGCGACATGGCGTTGCGGGCCTGCGGTCGATCTAGCACACAGAGGGCGATCGGCCCTCGACGCTCGAACTTGAGAAACGGAGTGCCGAGCCAATCACCTTCAGGCGGGCGTGGAGTTGCGATGTTCGATGACACGCTGACCTTTCTATTGAGACATCCTTGCACCGCGTGGAGCGGTCTTCCGAACATCGATCTTGTGGCGATGCAACCACCCCGTCCGACTCAGTTCATCGGATACCCGTCGAAGCGAGGTCCCAGACGTGAGTAGAAAAGTCCTATGCCGAGCGGAACCGGTTGGTACACCAATGGTTTCCATCAATCATGCGATCGTCCGGGAGCCGATCACGACGTATTGCTTTGTAGCGCCTGCAATTTAGGCGCCGGTGAACTAACCGGCGGGGTCAAGTACCACCCGTCTCTTCCCAGATGCCACGGAGGTGCCGGCCAACCAGGGTGCGCAGCACAGCGTGGCATGGACATCGGAACCCACGCGAACGAACGCCGGAAGAAATTAGGTGTCGCGCGAATACGGGGAATCGCCGGTCGAGGAGTAGTCGGCGTCGTCGGTGAACGCCGAGCGAACATCTCCCAGTCCTCAGTAGCGACGGGGCCGGCGTAGCCGTGGGTTGACGCGTTCATTTCCGGCTTGTCGGCGATTTGCTGGCAGCCAGTGGCGCTCATTCCGGCAAGCCGATGGTCTTGGCTTCGAGGTACTCCTTGAAACCTTCTTCGCCGTTGCGATAGCCCAACCCGCTTTGCTTGGTGCCGCCGAAGGGGCTGTTGATGCCGAAGTGGGACTTACCGTTGATGGTGACGTTGCCGGTACGCATGCGCTGCGCCACTGCCATGGCGCGGTCGACGTCGCCGGAGGACACCTCGCCCGAAAGTCCATAGATGGAGTTGTTGGCGATGGTGACCGCGTCGTCGTCGCCGTCATACGCAGTGACCGTGAGCACGGGTCCGAAGATCTCCTCCTGGGAAATCTGCGAATCCGGGTCGACATCCGCGATGAGCGTGGGTTGCACGTAATAGCCCACCGACAGCTGTTCGGGAATTCCGCCACCGGTGACCAGTCGACCACCCGCATCGACGCCGCACTTTATCAAGCCGAGCACCTTTTGGCGTTGTTGCTCGCTGATCTGCGGACCCTGCATGTTGCCCGGCGTCCAAGGATCGCCGACCGGGAAGTTCTCCATACTGGTCTTGAGAAGCTCGATGCCCTCTTCGTACCGGCTGCGTGGCAACAGAATTCGCGACGGCAAGATGCACGATTGGCCCGACATCACACACGCCATCATCGCCGCCATCGGCAAGGCAGAGTTGAAGTCGGCATCGTCGAGAACGATGTGGGCCGACTTTCCGCCCAACTCCAGCAGCGTCTTCTTCACCGTCGCCGCACCCGCGGCCAGAATGGCCCGCCCGGTAGCCGTCGACCCGGTGAAGGTGATCATGTCCACACGCGGATCGGCCGATAGAGCCGCTCCGACCTCGTTGGCATTGGATATCACCACGTTGAACACTCCGGCCGGAATGTCGGTTTCCTCCGCCACGATCCGACCATATTCACTACCCGACCACGGGGTCAGCTGCGCTGGCTTAAGCACCACGGTGTTACCCGCCATCAACGCAGGCACAGTCTCGGCGACGTTCAGATAAAACGGCACGTTCCATGGTGTGATCGCTCCGACGACGCCCACCGGCTCGTAGTGGATCTTGCGCCGCGCCGGACCTAGCGGAGTGTCGTGCATCCCGGTGTCGACCAGGTAGGAGAACGCGCGACCATGCTCGGCCCAGTGCGTGACCTCCTCAATGGGGGACTCGATCTGGGACCCCGAAACGGAGACCGGACAGCCGACCTCGGTGATGAGCACCCGCCGTAGATGCTCCTTGTTGCGCTCGAGCGCGTCGTGCAACTGTGTCAAGCAGTGGTAGCGGAACTCGACGTCGCGCGCCCAGTCCGTCTCGTCGAAAGCCCGCCGCGCGGCCCCCACGGCCCGCTCCAAGTCGGCAACCGTGCCGTCGGTGGCCTGACCGGCTACCTGTTCGCTGGCGGGATGGATCACGTCGAACGTGGCACCACTGCCCGTGTACTGGAGCTCACCGTCGATGAGCATCCGCTCATCGCCGGCCAAGACACCGGACTCGTTCCGCGCTACCGTCATTGGAGTGATTCCCTTCTCTGGCGCGGCCACAGCCGAGGTCTAGTGACGAACGAGATATGGCGTGCGCCACACGCACACTACTATCGTAGTGTCACCCTGGGAAGGCCAATCGACTATCAATTAAAACTGGCATCCGTTCCGAACCGTCGACGCTCGGATTCTTATGTCCGCGTGAAGTCATCGCAAACGGGTGGATTCATCGCTAGTCACTGATGTGCCGGTTGTTATCAGTAGTTCGACATCATCGCAACGATATTCACCGCACCGAACCCCGGAGCGCGTGAGTGCCGCCGCGCTTCTCGCGCAGTGCTACTTCATATGACGACAGGCCGGCGACGATTGCCGCCATCACGCGATCGAGCTGCTCGGCAGTCTCGATGACGCGGTCACCATAGGCGATTTCGCTCATGAGTCCGCCTATGAAGGTCTGCAGAACTCGCGCCTGTCCGTACATCTCCTCGGGTTCCGCGTCGGCCCCAGCCGGCTGCAATCGGTCGACGAAGTCTCTATGCAGCTCGAGGAAGCGCTGCGAGTTGTCCTGGAAGACGTGCGCGAGGGACGCGTCACGGTTCGCTTGCAGGACAAGTTCCAGTCGCGCCCTGCTTCTGATCAGGGGAGACCCTTTCGCCGAACCGATGATGAGCCTGGCAAGCCCGGATGCGCCCGAGCCGTCGCCGGCCGCAGGAGCGGTGGCCTCGGCGAGCTCCTCCATATCCAGCGCTGCCACACGCATGGCGACGGCGCGCATCAGCTCCGACAGAGTGCGGAAGTTGAAGGACGTCGTGCCATCGGGGACACCTGCCGCGCGGTCCACCTTGCGGTGAGTCAAGCCCTTGATACCTTCGTCGGCTAAAAGCTTGATTGCCGCATCACACAATGCGAGCCGGCGCTGCTCCGGATCGGGTTTTCGTCGCATGGTAGCCGGAAGTTTAGTCGTCGTTGCTGCCCGTCGCCGACTGATTCCGTGCACGCCGGGCGACAAGCGGGACCCGCCGTCCCCGTGGCGGAATGGGCCAACATCGATTGGCAAATAACCCTACTCCAGACCACCCGCACTACTATCGTAGTGTCGTTACATGCCGCCCATCGAAGGGAACACGATGCTGCTCATCCCACTGGTCGATTCTTACTCGGCCTTCGCACTGAGGACGATTGTCCGGTGACCGTGCAGATGGACCTGCTCGGACGGCGGGTCGCCATTACTGGTGCAGGACAGGGCGTCGGTCGCGGCTTGGCGCTTGCGTTCGCTGCAGCGGGTGCCGAGGTCCTGGTCAACGATCTGCGCGTGGAACGCGCTGAGGCTGTCGTCGAGGAGGCGCTGGCCGCGGGGGGATCGGCACGGGCGCTGCCCTTCGACGTAACCACCTATGAGGCCGTCGCGGAGGCCTTCGCCGCGGCCGGCGCCGTGGACGTGTTGATCAACAACGCCGGCAATGCCGGCGCCGACGGGTTCCTCACGGGGCGTAGCTTCGCGGTGACCGAGCCAATCGATTGGGAACCGTTCCTTCGGGTGAATCTCTACGGCGTTCTGCACTGCACCCGCGCTGTGCTGCCGGCGATGATCGAACAGAAATGGGGACGGGTCGTGACCATCGTGTCCGATGCCGGCCGCACCGGCGATCCGAATTCGGCTGCGTATGCGACGGCCAAGGCCGGGGCCGCTGGGTTCACGCGGTCGATTGCCGTGGAGATGGGACGCTTCGGCATCACGGCCAACAACATTGCGCTCGGCACCATGCGGACACCCCTGACCGAACCATTGTGGAGCCAGCCAGATGCCCCCCAAGCGAAGGCAATTCTGCGTAACTACGCCATTCGGCGTCCCGGAACCGCAGATGACGTCACCCACCTTGCGGTGCTGCTGGCAAGCGAGCACGGTTCGTGGATCACCGGGCAGACCTTGCCGGTGAACGGCGGCTTCTCCTTCGCCCTGTGATCGCCTCCGTCGATTCGAAGCGCTGCCAGGGACACACATTGTGCTCGATGGTCGCCCCGCATTCCTTCGCGCTCAGCGACATCGATGGCACGGCCTCGCCGCTGCACGGATTGGTCCCACCCGAACACCAGAATGACGTGCGCGAAGCCATGCACTCGTGCCCGGAGCAAGCAATCTCGATCCAGCAACCCACCAATCCAACAGCGTCAGGAGCCAAGACTTGAGCGTCGATGATAGGAGCGCCGATAGCATTCGGAAGAAGCATCGGTATCACTTCGACCGCCACACCCCGGAATACCGCACGCAGTTCGAAGCCATCACCGAGGAAATGAACAGCCAGTGCCCGCTGGCATGGACGGACACCTACGGCGGGCACTGGGTTGCGGCCCGCCGTTTCCAACCACCATGACGTCTCCGGCAAGACGCCCTACCAGGGGATCATGCTACCCAAGGCCAGCCGCGCCGCTGCGGTTCGAGGCGGCATCCTCGAGATGGACGAACCCGAGCACGGCGCCTACCGCGGCGCGCTGAACCCCTATCTGTCGCCGGCGGCGATCAGGCGCTGGGAGCCGTTCGTCGACGAGATCACCCGCGCGGCTCTTGACGAACACATCGAAGCGGGCCGAATTGATTTCGTCGATCATCTCGCCAACGTA
>JAKIXW010000090.1 GCA_022708865.1 Acidobacteriota bacterium | reverse complement strand
ATCTCGCCTGGCCCACCTCGAAGAAAACCTCGCCGTGGCCGAGATCGACTTGGGCGAGGCTCTTCGGGCGGAGCTGGACGCTATTTGAGTTCGGCAGACGACAGACCCAGCAGCCGCCGGGCGACCACCAGTTGCTGGATCTGCTGGGTGCCCTCGAAGATGTCGAGGATCTTGGAGTCCCGGGCCCACTTCTCCAACAGGGTCTGCTCGGAATAGCCGGTGGTACCGGCCATTTCGACGGCCTTGAGGGTGATGTCGCTGCCAACCCGGGCGGCCTTGGCCTTGCCCATCGAGGCTTCCTTGGAGTTGGGGATCCGGTTGTCGGCCTGCCACGCCGAGCGGACGGTCAGCAGGTAGCCCGACTCCCAGTCGGCCTCCATCCGCAGGAACTCCGCAGCCGCGGCGCTCTGCGCGTGCGCGGGCTTGTCGTAGGAGATCTCGACACCGGCATCGGTCAGGATCTTGCGCAGTTCCTCGAGCGCGGCGCGCGCGACGCCGACCGCCATGGCCGCGACGATCGGACGGGTGGCGTCGAAGGTCTCCATGACACCGGCGAAGCCCTTCTCGACCTCGATCTCCGGGCTGCCCAGCAGATTGTCCTTGGGGATGCGGGCGTTCTCGAACCGGATGACCGCGGTGTCGGAGGCCTTGATGCCCAGCTTGTGCTCGAGCCGTTCGACCGTCACACCGGGATGTTCACGGGGGACGATGAACGACTTGATGGCCGCCCGGCCCTTCGCCTTGTCCAGCGTCGCCCACACCACGATGTGGGTGGCGCGTGATCCGGCGGTGACGAAGATCTTCTCGCCGTTGATGACGTACTCGTCGCCGTCGAGGGTGGCCGTGGTGGTCACCGCCGAGGAGTCCGAACCGAAGCTGGGCTCGGTGATGGCCATGGCGGCCCACACCTTGCCCAGCCGGGCCAGCTGTTCGTCGGTGGCCACGCTGGAGATCGCGGCGTTGCCCAGGCCCTGGTAGGGCACCGACAGCAGCATGGCGACGTCGCCCCAGGAGACCTCGAGCGCGTTCAGCAGGGCAGACATGTTGCCGCCGTTGACGTTTGCCTTCTTGCCGCCCGTATCTGCACCATCGCGGAACGCGTCGGTGGCACCCGCGAAATGACCGCCGGTGTTGGCGTCCTGGATCCCCTCGAACAGGGCGGCGATGGTGTCGAGCTCCACCGGGTAGGCGTGCTCGGCCAGGTCGTACTTGCGGGAGATGGGCCGGATGATGTTCAGCGCGCCCTGGTGGCCCTTCTCGGCCACGGCCTGCATCTTCTTGGGCAGTTCCAGATTGATTGCCATTTTGGTTCGACCTTCCTAGAGGACGCTGTTAGAGAACGACGACACCCTCGGCGACGCCGATTGCCCGCAGGTCGCGGTACCAGCGCTCGACCGGGTGTTCCTTGGTGTAGCCGTGGCCGCCGAGCAGCTGCACGCCGTCGAGGCCGATCTGCATTCCCTTGTCCGAAGCCAGCTTTCGGGCCAGCGCCGCCTCGCGTGCGAACGGCAGGCTCTGCTCGGCGCGCGCGGCGCCGCGCCAGGTCACCAGTCGCAGGCCGTCGAGCTCGATGGCGATGTTGGCGCACATGAAGGCGACCGACTGGCGGCGCGCAATGGGCTCGCCGAACGCTTCGCGTTCCTTGACGTAGGGGATGACGTAGTCGAGCACGGCGTGTGAGGTGCCGACCGCCAGGGCGGCCCAGCCGAGCCGGGACAGCGCGATGGCATCCGAGTAGTCCTGATCGGTGGCGCCGTCCTCACCGAGTCGCGCGGACAGCGGGACGATTACCTTGTCCAGTTCGACCTGACCGAGGGCCGCGGCGCGGATACCCATGCTCGGGTCGGCCTTGACGCTGAGGCCCGGCGTGGCGGCTTCGACGATGAACATCGCCGGCTTGCCGTTCAGCTGCGCGGCGATGATGAACACTTCGGCGTCGGCCGCCGCGGGTACCAGTGACTTCACGCCGTCCAGGCGGTAGCCGCTGGGCGTGCGCACCGCCGTGGTCCGCAATGCGGTGGGGTCGAACAGCGCCTGCGGTTCGGCGATGGCGACGCACGCCTGCGGCACGTTCTCGCCGGCGAACTCATTGAGGTAGGTGGCCTGCTGGTCGGCACTGCCCCAGTGGGTCAGGGCCGCCGCGACACCGCCCGGAGCCAGGATCGGCAGCGCCAGACCCATATCGCCGTAGGCCAGGGCCTCGGCGACCAGCGCGTTGGTGATGGTGGCCCGGTGCTCGGCGATGCCGTCGAAATCCTCCGGGATGTTGATCGCCGTGATGCCCAGCTCGGCGGCCTTGGCGATCAGATCGGCCGGATGGCTCGCGTTGGCGTCGGCGTCGTACGCCGCGGGCCGCAGGATCTCCTCGGAGAACTCGCGGACCGTCTCGACGATCATCTTCTGGTCGTCGTCGGGGGTCAGGTCGAAGTAATCGGCGCCGCTGGCCTTCAGCCGGGTTGGCGCCTTGCCGAGCCCCTGTACCTTCTTGAACTGCCGGGTGGACGTGCCGATCGCGGAGAAGCCGGTCCGTACGCCGTACTTGAGGCCGCGATTGAACGGGCCGCGCAGGTTGTGCCGGTCGAGGAACTCCTGCCCGATGATCGGGCTCAGTGCTGCCATGGCGACGTCGATGACGGTGCGCTTGTGGCGCTGCAGGCCGACAGCGCTCTCACGGGGGCTGGTCATGTCGGACACCGTATCTTACTCCTGAGTAAGGTACGGCCATTTTGTTAGCAATTTCACATCAGCAGGCGTGCCACCTCGTCGTGCAGCAGCCCGTTGGTGGCCAGCGCACTGCCGTGATGCGGGCCGGGTTGTCCGTCGATGCTGGTGAAGGTGCCACCGGCCTCCCTGATCAGAATGTCCAGCGGCGCGATGTCCCAGAGTTTGACCTCGGGCTCGGCGGCAATGTCCACGGCGCCCTCGGCCACCAGGCAGTAGGACCAGAAGTCGCCGTACGCGCGGACCCGCCAGACCTCGTCGGTGAGCGCCACGAACCGCTCGCGACGGTTGTCCCAGCCGGTGGTCAGATCCGAGTAGGACAGGCTCGCGGCGCTCAGGTCGCGCACACCCGACACGGCGATCTGGCGCTGGGTACCGGCGAACGACGTGTGCGCGCCGCGGCCGAGGCCGGCCCACCACCGTCGGCTCAACGCGGGTGCGCTGACCACGCCGACCGTGGGCACGCCGTCCTCGAGCAACGCGATAAGGGTGCACCACACCGGCACGCCGCGGACGAAGTTCTTGGTGCCGTCGATGGGGTCGATCACCCATTGCCGCGCGCCGTCGGTGCCGCCGAACTCTTCCCCGAACACGCTGTCGCCAGGTCGCTGCTCGGCGAGCATCTCGCGCAGCACCCGTTCGGTGCCCTCGTCGGCGTCGGTCACCGGCGTCAGGTCGGGTTTGGTGTCGATCCGCAGATCGAGCGCGCCGAAGCGCTCCATGGTCACGGTGTCGGCGCGATCGGCCAGCTCCAGTGCAAACGCGAGGTCGTCCATACAGGGAGTCCTACCATGGGGACATGCTGTGGGAGATCGGGATATTGCTAATGCTGCTGGGCGCACTGGCGGTGGTGATCGGGCCCCGGTTCATGCGCCGCAACCCGGGCGCCGATTCGGCGCGGGGAACCCTGTTGGTCACCGGGGTCAGCCCCCGGCCCGACGCTGACGGGCAGCAGTGGGTGACCATCACCGGCGTCATCAACGGTCCGACCGTCAATGAGCACGTGGTTTACCAGCAGATGGCGGTCGACGTGAATTCCTGGCCGACGATGGGGCAGCTCTATCCGGTGGTCTACTCGGCGAAGAATCCCGACAAGTGGAGTTTCGCCCCGCCCGCCTGACGGAATTGTCAGGCTGCGTCCTTGCCGATCTCGGTGCTCAGCAGCCATTCGACGTGACTGATATCCAGGGTGCGTCGGCCCGGTAGCGGGGGAGCCTGGGATCGGTGCCGCATGCCGGTCGGGGTGGTCAATTCCGTTGTGTGGGTGCCATTTTCGTCGTTCTGGGCAGTTGCCCGCCAACCGTCCGCCTCTTTGGTGTAGTTGCAGGCCTCGCACAGACCCGCACCGTTACCCGCCGCCGTCTTGCCGCCCGTCCCGGCGGAATGCACGTGGTCGATATGGCGGATCGGGGCATCGCAGTACGGTGTCCGGCAGGTGTCGTCGCGCAGCCGGATGAAGCCGGCCAACCCACGCGGGAACAACCGGGATCGCGATTCCATCGCCACCAGCGCACCCGACTTCGGGTGCGCATACAACCGTCGCAACGTCGCACATCCCGCGGCGTCGGCTGCCGCCACCATCGCGCGCGCCACCCCGGCCGGGATCGGACCGATACCACCCAGCCGGGCTGCGTCCTCCGCATCGCCGAACAGGCTGTCGTCGGTCAACACCAGGTTCACCGCGATGGGGCTCGCCGCCCCCGGCTCACGTCCGGTCACGCGTGCGACGAGTACATCGGCCATGACCTGCCCCCGCGACCGGCCGTCGCCACAGGTGTCGGCGGCATGCTTCAGTGCGGCATAGACCGAGACGCCCTGGGCCACCGGCAGCAATGCCGTCACGTAGCTCATGCAGTCCGGTGCCGGGCGCACCGTGACCGTGCGCTCCTTCTCGGCGCGGGCAGCCCGGTCGACCACCGCGTGGGGATCCATCCGGTAGGCGATCGCCTTGGCCTCGGCGCTGATCCGCGCATCGCCCTTGCCGTCCAGCGACGCGACATCGGCACACAGTTCGGCGTCGAGTGCGCGGCGATCCTCGACGTCCAGACATGCCGACTCCCGCACGATCAGGGTGGCCCGCCATTCGCTGAGCACACCGGACTCCAACGCCGCCAACGTGTGCGGCATCTCATGCACCAGCGCCTGCGCGAAGCCGAGGTGACGGCCGCCGCGCGCAGGTGAATCCCGGCGCGCCAACGCGATCTCGGCTCCCAGTCCCCGGCCCCGCCGCGCCGCCGGCACGCCGCGCGCCTCCTCGGCCGCTCGTCGTTTGGTGGCCAGCAGCACCGACGCCCGCGCCTGCGCCGCCGCCGCGCGCGCCTTCAGCGTCTCCCACTCCGAGATCGCGGCCACCAGCGCAGATTCATCGAGTTCGCCGTTCAATTCGAACATATGTACTGCTTATCTGCTTAAGTGGACTAATTCTTCAGAATTCGCCAAAAGTGTTGCTAGGGATGGATTCTCGCGTTTCTTCGGCCAGTGATTCGGGTTCATGGAGCGGGGCGTCGATGCCGCCGATGAGGTCGTTCAGCGGGTGTGGATCGGTGTTGACGGCTTGCTGGAGCAGTCGGTAAAACAGCATTCCGCGAGCGTTTGACCTGCGCCGATTGAACCGGAAGGTGAATTCGTCGAGGTAGTACGGCAGGTGCTCACGCTCTACGCGGTAATGGTGGGTGCCGGCATTCCAGCGTTTGAGCAGTGAAGCGACCCGATGCGGGCCGGGCAGGGTCACGTGGCCCGGTTCAGGGGCGCTGCAGCCAGAGATGTACTCGTGTTGGTAGCCCTCGTTGGCCAGCGCGCGGAACATTCGGGCGCCGTCGGTGCGGATCAGCGAGCCCGGTTCGGCACTATTGCGGGCGAAATCCACGAGCTGTTTGGAACCGGGCGCGTCCGCGACGGCCAACCGCACTCGCCCAAGCCGCAACTTTCGATTCACCTCTGTCCCAATGTTTTCCACGGCAATCATCACCGGGACCTTGGAGGTGGAAGCGCCCAGTCTGCCGGTTGCACGACCACCGATGAACGACTCGTCAACCTCCACGACGCCGCGGAGCTGGTCGCGATCCGGACGCACCATGGCCCGGCGCAGTTTGTGCAACCACGCCCAAGCGGTCTCATAGGAACCCAGCCCGAGCATGTCGTGCAGGTTCTGCGCCGAGGCCCCGTTCTTCTGCGAGGTGACCAACCAGATAGCGGCAAACCACGTGGTCAGCGGCGTGCGAGTGCGGTGAAAGATCGTCCCGGCGGTCACCGACGTCTTGCGCCCGCACGCCACGCATTTCCAATGCTGCGTCGAGGTCTGCCACGCCCGATCACCGCCACACACAGGGCAGCAAAAGCCCCCTGGCCAGCGCAGATTCGCCAGGTAATTCAGGCACTCCGCATCATCAGGAAACCACGCCCGAAATTCCTGGAACGTCCGCGGATAGTCAACTCCACCGACCGGCCCACCATCCGCGATACCCACGCTGACCAGCATAGGTCCACTTAAGCAGATAAGCAGTACATATGTTCTAATATACATCATGACCATGACAGGATGGGGACATGGCCAAACCGCTGCCCGACGAACTGCTCGACTTCCTGCGCCGGCCCGCGCTGTGCTTCGTCGCGACCCTGATGCCCGACGGCTCGCCCCAGCTCACCGAGACCTGGGTGCACACCGACGGGGAACACATCGTCATCAACATCGTCGACGGGCTGCAGAAGGCGAAGAACATCGCCCGCGACCCGCGTGTCGCCGTGAACGTGACCGACCCCGACGACCCGGCGCGCTTCTACGCCGTCCGGGGGCGAGTCGCCAACGTCACCGCCGAGGGCGGCCGGGGGAGCATCGACGAGATCTCGCAGAAGTACCTCGGCATCCCGTACCCGAACTTCCGGGGTGTGCCAGAAACCCGGCTGGTGGTCACCATCGAGGCCGACGCGATCACGCCTCCGTTGCGCTGACCAGCTCCCAGTTCATGTTCGGCGCGAAGGTGCGGGCGTCCGCATTTCTGCGCCCAAACGTACGTCTCGGCGCAGGGTGGATTCAGGCGTGGCCCACCCGCAGCATCTCGGCCACATCGGTGAGCTTGACCCGGGGCCGCCCGTGCGGTTCGCCCGCGGCGCGCTCATGGGTGTCGATCAGCTGCCAGTGCGCGCCGGTCACCAGGGCCGGCTGCCGCGACAACAGCCACTGATACAGGTCGTCGGCGCGGTCCGGCGCGGCCGGGGTCAGATCGGCGGCGGCCAGATCGGTCAGCAGGGTGTCGACGGTGTCGGCGGAGTCCTTCTTGTTGCTGCCGATCACGCCGGACGGCCCGCGCTTGATCCAGCCGACGACGTACTCGTTGCGGCTGCCCTGGATCCGGCCGTCGGTGTGCGGAATCGTGCCGGCGCGCTCGTCGAACGGCAGGCCCGGCAGCGCGACGCCCCGATAGCCGACCGCGCGGATCACCAGCTGGGCGGGCAGCTCCTCGCGTTCGCCGGTGTCGCGGGCCACCACCCGCCCGTCGGCGTCGGTGACCAGTTCGTTGTGGCCCAGCACAATTCCCTCGACCCGGTCGGTTCCGGTGATCTCGATGGGGGAGGTCTGGAACCGGAAGATGATGCGGCGCTTGGCGTTCGACGGATGCGCATCGGCGTAACCACGCATCACCTTGATGTTCTGTTTGGCCGCCTTGCCGGCCGCCTCCAGATCCTCGTCGGTGATCCCGGCGAAATCGGCCGGGTCGACGATGACGTCGACGTCCGTCATCGCCTCGAGATCGTGCAACTCGCGCAGTTCCAGTGTGGTGAAGGTGGCCTGCAACGGCCCGCGCCGGCCGATCACCAGCACCTCCTCGACACCCTGGCCGTGCAGCGAGTCCAACGCATGGTCGGCAATGTCGGTCTCGCCCAACATCTTTGGATCCGACACCAGCACCCGTGCCACATCCAGCGCGACGTTCCCGTTGCCCACGACCACCGCGCGCGCACCGGTCAGATCGGGTGACATGTCGGCGAAATGCGGGTGGGCGTTGTACCAGCCGACGAAGTCCACTGCCGGCACGCTGCCCGGCAGATCCTCCCCGGGGATGTTCAGCGGCCGGTCGGACTGCGCGCCGGTGGCGTAGACGACTGCGTCGTAACGCTCGGCCAG
The DNA here is from genome assembly GCA_022708865.1 of Acidobacteriota bacterium. Lineage (GTDB taxonomy): Bacteria > Actinomycetota > Actinomycetes > Mycobacteriales > Mycobacteriaceae > Mycobacterium. The sequence continues at coordinate 5,782 of JAKIXW010000090.1, read as the reverse complement.
CTCGGCCGGCAGGACGTGCTCGCCGACGTTGATGTTGCCGAAGAACCGGAACCGTTCGTGATTGGCGGTCTTCTCGAACTGCGCGCTGATGGTCTTGATCTTCGGGTGGTCGGGAGCCACTCCGGACCGCACCAGACCCCACGGGGTGGGCAGCATCTCCAGCATGTCCACCTGCACGGTCGGTCCGGCGGGCTCTCCGTCGGAGGCTCTCAGCAGCGCGGCGGCGGCGAAGTAACCCGACGGACCGGCTCCGACGATGGCCACGTGGTACGGGCGTAGCTCAGCCATTGGCATAGCGATGAGGCTTTCTTGGCGTTGGCTGCAGCGCGCAGGACCGAATGGCCGGTATATGGGCTGTACCGGCGGGGCCGAGACGGGCGCACGCTGCTCGAAGTAGTTACGGACCCGATGTTAAACGTCACGTTGTCCACCCGCCGGGAGTAGGCCTCATCCCGCGCGCCGGTAATCTGAATTCTCGTGGATCTCGACCGGCAAGCCGACATCAGTGCACTCGACACCACCCTGACCACCGTGGAACGGGTGATCGACGTTGATGCGCTGCGCGGCCGCATCGAGAAACTCGAGGCCGAGGCCTCCGATCCCCGGCTGTGGGACGACCAGACGCGCGCCCAGAAGGTCACCAGTGAGCTGTCGCACGCCCAGGGCGAACTGCGCCGGGTGGAGGAGCTGCGCCAGCGGGTCGAGGACCTGCCTGTGCTGTTCGAACTCGCCGCCGAAGAGGGCGGACCCGAGGAGGTCGCCGAGGCCGACGCCGAGTTGGCCAAGCTGCGCGAGGACATCGCGGCGGTGGAGGTGCGCACCCTGCTGTCCGGTGAGTACGACGAACGTGAGGCCGTCGTCACCATCCGCTCCGGGGCCGGTGGGGTGGACGCCGCCGACTGGGCCGAGATGCTGATGCGGATGTACATCCGCTGGGCCGAGCAGCACGACTACCCCGTCGAGGTCTTCGACACGTCCTATGCCGAAGAGGCCGGCATCAAGAGCGCCACCTTCGCCGTCCACGCGCCGTTCGCGTACGGCACCCTATCGGTGGAGCAGGGCACCCACCGCCTGGTCCGGATCAGCCCGTTCGACAATCAGAGCCGGCGCCAGACGTCGTTCGCCGACGTCGAGGTGCTGCCGGTGGTCGAGACCGCCGACCACATCGAGATTCCCGAGGGCGACATCCGGGTGGACGTCTACCGCTCCAGCGGCCCGGGCGGGCAGTCGGTCAACACCACCGACTCCGCGGTCCGGCTGACGCACATCCCCACCGGCGTCGTCGTCACCTGCCAGAACGAGAAATCGCAGTTGCAGAACAAGGTGTCGGCCATGCGGGTGCTGCAGGCCAAGCTGCTCGAACGCAAACGCCTGGAGGAGCGCGCCGAGATGGATGCCCTCAAGGGCGACGGCGGCAGCTCCTGGGGCACCCAGATGCGGTCCTATGTGCTGCAGCCCTACCAGATGGTCAAGGACCTGCGGACCGATTACGAGGTGGGTAACCCCACCGCCGTCCTCGATGGAGACATCGACGGATTCCTGGAAGCCGGAATCCGTTGGCGTAACCGCAAAGATGACGACCAGTAACCTCGCGAGTTCGATCTGGGCGCAGAAGTGGCACAACTTCTGGGCCGGGCAGATTGGCGAATGGATCGTCACCCGCGGCCTGCGGATCCTGATGCTGGTGCTGGCCGCGGTGCTGATGGCGCGGTTCGTCAACTGGGCCGCCCAACGCATCACCCGCCGCATCGACGCCGACTTCCGCGAGAGCGACGCGTTGGTCCGCTCGGAGACGGCCAAGCACCGCCAAGCTGTCGCGTCGGTGATCTCCTGGGTGACCATCGCGATGATCTGCGTCATCGTGCTGGTCGAGATCACCGACATCCTGGCGATCCCGATCAGCTCGTTGGTGGCGCCGGCCGCGGTCCTCGGCGCGGCCCTGGGTTTCGGCGCGCAGCGCATCGTGCAGGACCTGCTGTCCGGCTTCTTCATCATCACCGAGAAGCAATACGGCTTCGGTGATCTCGTCGAGCTCACGCTGGGTTCGTCCAACGAGGCCATGGGCACCGTCGTCGACGTCACGCTGCGGGTGACCAAGCTGCGGACCGCCGACGGCGAGCTGTACACGATCCCCAACGGTCAGATCATGAAGTCGCTCAACCTGTCCAAGGACTGGGCGCGGGCGGTCATCGACATCCCGGTTCCGACCGCGGCGGATCTCAACCTGGTCAACGACGTCCTGCATCGCCTCACCGACTCCGCGGTCGAGGATCCCGAACTCGAGCATCTGCTGCTGGACAAGCCGCAGCTGATGGGTGTCGAGAGCATCGAAGTGGACGCGGTCAACCTGCGGATGGTGGCCCGCACGTTGCCGGGCAAGCAGTTCGAGGTCGGCCGCCGGCTGCGGCTGCTGGTGGTGGCGGCACTGGCACGGGCCGGCATCGTGTCGCCCGTCGAGAACGTCACCGAGGTGGCGGCGATCGTGCATCCGGCCACCGCGGCCGGCGCCGAGGAGGAGACCCAGGGTCCGGAGGGGCGCCGATGAAACCGACCCCACATTCCGAGGACGAACACCGCGGCTGGCCGGGTCACCTGCTGTGGGGTCGCGTGCGCACCTCGACCGCGGTACTGCTGATCGCGTTCTTCGGCACCGCCTGGCTGTATGAGACCTACAAGCCGCCGGAGCCGGCCGAGCAGTCCACCCAAGTGGTCCCGCCGGGCTTCGTGCCCGATCCGGCCTACACCTGGGTGCCGCGGACCAAGGTCTGGACGACGACGCCGGAGACCACCCGGCCCGAGACGACGACGCCGACGGAGACGACAACGCCGACGGAGACCACCGAGCCGACCGAGACCACCTCGCCCGGCGAGACGCCCACGACCACCGCGCCCGAGCAGACCACCGGACCGACGCCCACCACGCCCGGCCCGACGCCGACCACCCTGGCCCCGGGCCAGCCGCCGCAGACCACCACGGAGAACCGGTCGGGGACACCCACCGCCCCGGGAACGACCCCGGCGGCCGGACCCGCGACAACACCGGCGGCGCCGCGCGGTCCGGGATAACGGTTCCCGGTCCCGACCCCGCTACACTGGCGTGCCGTGATGATCACCCTCGACCATGTCACCAAGCAGTACAAACAGTCCGCGCGTCCCGCGCTGGACAATGTCAGCGTCAAGATCGACAAGGGTGAGTTCGTCTTCCTGATCGGGCCGTCGGGATCCGGCAAATCGACCTTCATGCGTCTGCTGCTCGCCGAGGATCACCCCACCGCCGGTGAGATCCAGGTGTCCAAGTTCCGGGTCGACAAGCTGCCCAACCGGCACGTTCCGAGCCTGCGGCAGGTCCTCGGCTGCGTCTTCCAGGACTTCCGGCTGCTGCAGCAGAAGACGGTGTTCGAGAACGTCGCGTTCGCCCTCGAGGTCATCGGCAAGCGGCCAGACACCATCAACCGCGTGGTTCCCGACGTGCTGGAGATGGTCGGACTGTCCGGCAAGGCCAACCGGCTGCCGGGCGAACTGTCCGGCGGCGAGCAGCAGCGGGTGGCCATCGCGCGCGCGTTCGTCAACCGGCCGCTGGTGCTGCTGGCCGACGAGCCCACCGGCAACCTCGACCCGGACACCAGCAAGGACATCATGGATCTGCTGGAGCGGATCAACCGGACCGGAACCACGGTCGTGATGGCCACCCACGACCACCACATCGTCGACTCGATGCGACAGCGCGTGGTCGAACTCTCACTGGGCCGGCTGGTGCGCGACGAGCAGCGTGGCGTCTACGGAATGGATCGATAAGTGCGCTTTGGCTTCCTGTTGAACGAGGTCCTCACCGGGCTTCGCCGCAACATCACCATGACGGTCGCGATGATCCTGACCACCGCGATCTCCCTCGGCCTGCTCGGCGGCGGGCTGCTGGTGCTGCGGCTGGCCGATCACTCCAAGAAGATCTACCTCGATCGGGTGGAGTCCCAGGTCTTCGTGACCAACGACATCTCCGCCAACGACCTGACCTGTGACTCCGACCCCTGCAAGGCGCTGCGTGCCCAGATCGACAGCCGCGACGACGTGGTGTCGGTCCGGTTCGTCAACCGCGACGACGCGTACAACGACGCCACCGCCAAGTTCCCCGAGTTCAAGGATGTGGCGAGCCGTGACTCGTTCCCGGCGTCGTTCATCGTCAAGCTCAAGGATCCCGAGCAGCACCGCGACTTCGATCAGGCGATGAGCACCCAGCCGGGCGTGGTCAAGGTGCTCAACGAGAAGGATCTGATCGACCGGTTGTTCGCGATCCTCGACGGGTTGTCGAACGCGGCGTTCGCGGTGGCGCTGGTGCAGGCGATCGGCGCAGTCCTGTTGATCGCCAACATGGTTCAGGTCGCGGCCTACACCAGACGCACCGAGATCGGGATCATGCGACTGGTGGGTGCCAGTCGCTGGTACACCCAGTTGCCGTTCCTGCTCGAAGCCGTGGTGGCCGCGACCATCGGCGTGATCCTCGCGATCATCGGCCTGGTGGTGGTGCGGGCGATGTTCCTGGACAAGGCGCTGAGTCAGTTCTACCAAGCCAACCTGATCGCGAAGATCGACTACGCCGACATCCTCTACATCTCGCCGATACTGTTCGGGGTGGGCGTCGTGATGGCCGCAGCCACCGGGTACGTGACGCTGCGCTGGTACGTAAGACGTTAGCGGTGGCGAAGAAGTCTGCCGCCGAGGCCAAGAAGGCGGCCAACGGTGAGGGTGGCCGCCGCGTGGTGGCCACCAATCGCAAAGCGCGGCACAACTATTCAATCCTGGACACCTACGAGGCCGGGGTGGTGTTGCAGGGCACCGAGGTCAAGAGTCTGCGCGAGGGCCAAGCATCGCTGGCCGATGCGTTCGCCACCGTGGACGACGGCGAGATCTGGCTGCGCAATCTGCACATCCCGGAATACCACCACGGCACCTGGACCAACCACGCGCCGCGGCGCAATCGCAAACTCTTGCTGCACCGCGGTCAGATCGACAACCTGGTGGGCAAGATCCGCGACGGGAATCTGACCCTGGTGCCGCTGGCGCTCTACTTCGCCGACGGCAAGGTCAAGGTCGAGCTGGCGCTGGCGCGCGGCAAGCAGGCGCACGACAAGCGTCAGGACATGGCCAAGCGCGATGCGCAGCGCGAGGTCAGCCGCGAACTCGGTCGCCGCGCCAAGGGCATGTCCTGATACCTGTCGCGCTCGCGCTCCTGGCCGCGGCCGGCTACGGCGTCAGCGATTTCGTCGGCGGCATCGCCTCCCGGCGGGTCGCGGCGCTGCGGGTGGTGGCCCTGTCCTATCCGGTGGCACTGGTGCTGTTGACGGTGCCGGCCGTGGTCATCGGCGGCCAGATCACCGCACCCGCGGTCTACTGGGGTCTGCTGTGCGGCGTGGCCCAGGCGTTCGGGGTGTGGTGGTTCTACGCCGCGCTCGCCAAGGGACCGATCTCGGTGGTGTCGCCGCTGACGGCGATTTTGGTGGCCGGCGTACCGGTCGCATTCGGGATCGCGCAGGGGGAGCAGCCGGGGCCGGCGGCGATGGTCGGCATCGTCGTCGCGCTGCTGGCGGTGTTCCTGGTCAGCCGGGATGCCAGCGACGAGGACGTCACCCCGCACCGGTTCACCCCGACGGTGGCGTGGTTGACCGTCGGATCGGGCCTGGCGTTCGGCCTGAACTTCGTGCTGCTCGACCAGGTGCCCTCCGAAGCGCACCTGTGGCCGCTGGTGTTCGGCCGGATCTCGGCCAGCGTCCTGATCCTGCTCATCGCG
>JAKIXW010000008.1:11953-37976 GCA_022708865.1 Acidobacteriota bacterium | reverse complement strand
GACGCGGCCGGCGCCGGGTGCTCGGGGGCCAGCCGGTAGTCGACCGAGAACACCTGGACGCCCGCATTCCGGCACAGGATCCGCGCCACCGGGTCATAGGAATCCAGACTGCCGAGCACCCAGCCGCCGCCGTGGAAGTACACCAGCGCGGGCGCCCCGGCCTCGGCCGGCCGGTAGTGCCGCATCCGGATCGGCCCGGCCGGTCCCGGGATCGACATCTCGGCCACGTCGACCGGGACGGGCGGGCCGCTGAGGGGCACCAGGGATTCGAACAGCCGCCGGCTCAGCGCCGCGTCGTCGTCAAACACCAGTCCGGTGAGACCGGTGAGCCGCAGGCTGGTGGTGAACGCCTGCAGCGTGGGGTCCAGCGTGTTGCCGTCGATGACCACCGCGCGGCCGCCGGACATCAGCCGCTTGGCGGCGTCGGGCAGCGCCGGCAACAGCTTTGGCGCCGCCCGGCACGCCGCGATCAAAATCGGGATCGGCAACCGCCACCGACGCGTTCCTACTGCCACGACTGAGCACGGTAGCGCGCACAGATTAGACCGCGTGTTCGTCTCGCATATATCGTGAGCGGCGCCCAGTAGGTGCTGGGCGTTTTTGTCGACTGGCAGGTGGAGCTGATGGCCGTTCCCTCGATCGGACTCAACGACGACAACGCGATCCCGGCGCTCGGTCTCGGCGTTGCCGAACTGTCCGATGCCGAGACCGAGCGGGCCGTCTCCGCCGCGCTGGAGATCGGCTACCGGCTGATCGACACGGCGTCGGCCTACGGCAACGAGGCCGCAGTGGGCCGCGCGATCGCCGCCTCCGGGATTCCGCGCGCCGAGATTTTCGTCACCACCAAGCTGGCCACCGACGACCAGGGCTTCCAGGGCAGCCAGGATGCCATCAAGGCCAGCCTGGACCGCCTCGAAATGGACTACGTCGACCTGTACCTGATCCACTGGCCGGCCACCGAAAAGGGTAAGTACGTCGACAGTTTCGGCGGCATGATGCGCTCGCAGGCCGACGGCCTGACGAAGTCGATCGGCGTGTGCAACTTCACCCCCGAGAATCTGAGCGACCTGATCGACCTTTCGTTCGTGACGCCGGTGGTCAACCAGATCGAGTTGCATCCGTTGCTCAATCAGGCCGAGCTGCGCGCCGTCGATGCCGAACGCAACATCGTGACGGAGGCCTACAGTCCGCTCGGCGTAGGCAATCTGCTCGACAACGCGACGGTCACCGCGGCGGCCGCGAACTACGACAAGTCGCCCGCCCAGGTCCTGATCCGGTGGAGCCTGCAGCTGGGCAACGTGGCGATCCCCCGCTCGTCGTCGCCGGAGCGCATCGCCGAGAACTTCGACGTGTTCGACTTCGAGCTCACCGAATCGGACATGGCCGCGCTCAGCGGCCTCGACGACGGTTCGGGCGGCACCCGGTTCCGGCCGGACCCGGACACCTACACCGGCACCTAGTTCTTCACCGGGTTCACCGCGGCTCCCTGTGCGGGCAGCGGCGGCCGGATGTGAAAGTCGTTGACGTCGGGCCGGTCCAGCATCGCGATCATGGTGGCGCGGTCGAAGGGCCACAGATCGACGGCGCCCGCCGTCGTCAGGTACCACGAGTTGCATCCGGTGTTCCACACGGTCGGGCCCATCGCGGTTTCGACATCGGAATTGAACCGATCGGTCGCCTCATCGGTGACTTCGACGGTCGCGATGGTCCGATCACGGAATCCGGCGATCCACTGCGCGATGTAACGTGCCGTGAGTTCCGCTGAGAACTGCAGCGAGATCGATCCGGACGGTGAGTTCGGGCCCAGCACGGTGAACAGGTTGGGAAATCCTGGGATGGCGGTCATCCGATAGGCGCGCGGACCGTTCGTCCACGCGTCATCGATGGTGACCCCGCCCCGGCCGATCAGGCGCATGGGCCGCATGTAGTCGTGGGCGTGGAACCCGGTGGCCAGCACCAGGACGTCGACCTCGCGGTGGGTGCCATCGGCCGTCCGAATACCCGTACGGGTCACTGCCACAATGGGTTCGGTGACAATCTGCGCATTCTCGGCCTGGATGGCGCGGTAGTACTTGCCGGAGACCACCTGCCGTTTGCACAGTGGTTGATAGTCGGGGGTGAGCTTGGCCCGTAGGCCCTCGTCCCGAACCTGGACACGCAGCGACAACCGGGCGTAGGCCTGCAGGGCACGTCGCCGCCATGAGGGTCGGGTGGTCACGTCGGCGAGGATCCCCGAACCCCAGAGCAATGCGCTGTACAGCCGCGTGTGCAGTCGCGGATACCGGCGCAACAAAGCTCCGACACCGGGGAACTGTTTGACGGACATCGGCGCCCAGAGGATCCACTGCGCAGAGCGCACGTAGTGGTCGATCGACGCCGCTCGCGGCTGCAGCGCCGAAACAACCTGCACGCCTGTTGATCCCGTCCCAATGACGGCGATCCGGGCGTTCTCGGTGTCGATATCATCGACCCACCGGGCGGTGTGTACCACCGTTCCGGAGAAGGTGTCGAGTCCGGGGATGTCGGGTGTGAACGGGTGGTGCAACACACCGGTCGCGCAGATCACGAAATCCGCCGGATACCGGTCACCCACGGCAGTGGTCACTATCCACACGCTGGATTCCTCGTCCCAACGCGCCTCGACCACTTCGGTATTGAGTTTGATCAGCGCAGACAGCCCGAGCTGGTCGACGACGTCACGGTGGTATCGCTGGATCGTCGCGCCGTCGGCCCACAGATGGCTCCAATCGGGCTTCGGCGCGAAACCGAACTGATAGATCTGAGAAGGCACGTCACAGGTGAGACCCGGGTAGCGGTTCCAGTGCCACACGCCGCCGACGTCGGATCCCTTCTCCAGCACGGTGATATCGCTGAACCCGCTCTCACGCAGGACGTGCGCCGTGGTGATTCCGGCGATGCCCGCGCCGATCACGATGATGCGCGGTTCGCGAGCCATGCCGGTCACGTCATCGCCCCTGCGGCTTCGAGCGCCCGTGCCACCGTGGCCGGTGCGCTGATCATCGACGCATCGAAGGCCGCCCTGCGGCGGCCGCGGTCCATGAAATTGGCACACAGCCCGGCCAGATCGCGACGACCGGGCACGATCGTCACCACCCGGGTGCCGCCGCGTCGAGTGTTGGTCACTTCGTCCTCCAGGATCCGCGACATCGGCCGGCGCAGCAGCTGGTTCTCGAGGATGCCGCCGACACCGGGGATCCGTACGCCACGCGCGGACGCCATGGGCGCAATCACGTAGATGATGTCGGCCTCGTGCGGTGCGATCAGGTCTACCGACGCGGTAGACCGGGCTCCGCCGTCGACGTAGCGGCGGCCTCCGATCTCCACCGGCGGCATCCACCCCGGTATCCCCCAGGACGCCCGGAGGGCCTCGCCGACCTGCGCAGGAGGCGATCCCGGTGCGCCGAAGACGACGCGTTCACCCCGGTCGGGGTCGAAGGCCACCATCCGGGTTCCCGGATGGGGCAACCACCCGTCCGCGGTGGCGAAGCCGTCGGCGAGGCGCTGGAGCCAATCGGCATCGGCACGGCCCGTCGGCGCGACGCCGGTCAACGCCGCCAGACCGGACTGCGAACGCAGCAACCGCGGGTTGAGCAGGCGCGGCTGGGGAATCGGCGGAAACCTGGGCGGGGTCGCCGCCAGGTGCGCCCGCAAGCGGACGTCGGTGACATCACCGCGCTGCATGGCCAGCAGGTCATCCAGACTGGCTCCACCGCCGAGCATGGTGACAAGTTCTGCCCCGCAGGAAGTACCTTGCAGAATGTCGAACTCAGCGGGCTCAGTACCGATCTCGCGACGGAGAGCGTCCAGGGCGGCGAGTACCCACGCCGCACCGATGGTGCCCCCGCATCCGATGACCAGTGCCCGTCGGCGCGTCATCGGCCGTCCCCGTCCGACGATCCCCTGCCGGCGCTGATGTGGTGGTCGGAAGCCTGCCTGTTCACCCGCTCGATGTACGCGCTCCGGCTACCGATGTCGATCGAGGTGAGGGCTCGACGGTCATCGATCAGTCGTCGGGCCACATTCTGCACCCGCTCGGGCACGAAGGTCCGCGCATCCCAGGCCGGAGCCACCCATTTAGGCACCGATCGCCGCGCCGCGCGCGACCCGACCACGTCGAGGATCGCCGCCGCGACGTCATGCGGGTCCACGGTTGGCATACCGCCACCGAGTCGGGCGCCCGAAGCCAGTTCCGTCCGTACCGCGGACGGCAGGATCGCCGACACCGTGACACCTGTGCCCGCAAGCTCCTGCCGCGCCGCGAGCGATGCCCCGAGCACGGCGAACTTGCTGGCGTTGTAGGTGACCATGCCTGGTATCGGGATGAGCCCCGCCATCGAGGCGACGTTGATGATGTGACCTCGCTCCCGCGCGACCATGCCGCCGACCACCGCCTGCATCCCGTTGAGCACTCCACGCACGTTGACGTCCAGGATCAGATCCCGGATGGATTCGGTCTCGGCCTCCATCGGCCCGAGCGGCATCACGCCGGCGTTGTTGACCAGGATGTCTACCGGACCGTCTTGAATATTGATGTGCGCGACGGTATCTCGCCACGATGACAAGGACGTCACGTCCAGTCGGCTACCCGCGACGCCCAACTCTGCAGCGGTTCTGGCGCAGGCATCCTCGTCGACGTCCCCGATCCACACCCGCGCGCCCCGGGCGGCGAAGGTCGCTGCGGTCGCGGCACCGATGCCGCGAGCTCCGCCGGAGATCAAGACCCGCAGGCCGGATACCGATGGCTGTTCTCGTCTCGTCCACACGCTCGGTGACTCGCCTTCTTCAGCCGCCATGACCCTATGTTCAAATACCGACGGTATTCAAAGACTTTTGGTATGTCAATCGAGGCACCGACCCCAGTCGCATAGGATCCTGCGCATGCCGCGACCGACCCGCGCCCAGAGCCAGGCGGCCACCCGGGCGGACATCATCGCTGCAGCGCGCCGGCGGTTCCTGGGAAATGGTTACGCTGCAACGAGTCTGGACGACATCGCGAACGATGCCGGTTATTCCAAGGGTGCGGTGTACTCGAACTTCCGGGACAAGCCAACCCTGTGCCGCGCGGTCCTGGAATCGGTCCACGCCGAGAAGATGAGCGAAATCGTGGCCATCGCCAATGGCGGCTCATCGCTGGCCGACCAGATGGGCCAGATCGAGACCTGGCTCGAGCGCACCGTCGGCGACGTCGGGTGGACAATGCTCGAACTCGAGTTCTCGGTTCTGTCCCGGCACAATCCCGAACTCACCGAGATGATCACGGATCTGCACGGCGGGATGCACGCCACGGTGACGGCCGCACTGGAATCGGTTGCCACCCGCCCCGATCCGGACGCCGACAGCGCACTGACCGTGGCCGCGCTCAGCGACATCATTCTCGCGACCATGATCGGACTCGGCGTACAGCGCGCAGTGAACCCCAACGTCTCGATCGCCCCGGCGATCAACACCCTGCGCGCTGCCCAGGCCGTGCTCGTCCCGGGCAGCGGGTTCCGGGCGGCCCCGAGTGCCGACTGGCCCAGTGTCCAACCGCATCGAACCGCAGTGCCGGGACGATCGAAGGCCCGCTAGGCGATACGGGTTGGCCGGATGTCGGGCCTACCCTGGCGTGCAATCTGTTGTCACAGAACGGCTTTTCACTCTCAGCGAGTTCTCAGCAGGTCGTACCTACGGCGATCCTCCGTGACACTCCGCTGTGCTCGATGCCCGTCGTCGTCCTCGCAATGACCGGTGCGGTCATCACCGGTTGCACCACCAAGCAGGAATCGGCCACATCGTCTCCCGCGCAGGGTCATTCGTCGGCCGAGGTCACTGTCGGGGCAACCGATACGGCGTGTGAGTTGTCGGCCACCGGGGGAACCACCGGGGCCAACACGTTCCAGATCACCAACAACGGCAACAAGGTCACCGAGTTCTACGTGTACGGCGCCGGCGAGCGGGTGATGGGCGAGGTCAAGGAGCTCGACGCCGGGGTCAAGGCCCCGGACTGGACCATCGACTCCACCCGGATCGCGGTCGCCTCGGTCCGCCCGATCCTCGACGAACGCAACCCCGACCTGGGCAAGCGGGTCGACGAACGCTTCGCCGCCGTGGAGAAGCTGCTCGACAAGTACCGCGACGGCGACGGCTTCGTTTCCTACGAGACGGTGACCGGCCCTGCGCGCCAGAATCTTTCACGCGCTGTCGATGCGCTGTCCAACGAAGTGAGTCAGGTGCAAGGGGCTGTCGCGGCTGCCCGCTAGTCTTCTGAGGCATTGATTCCGCATCAGCCCCAAAGTCCTTTGGCGCCGGTAAGGACACGTCGAGCGTGGGAGATATGCATCCGAATCCAACGCGTTTCATCCATATCCCCCACGTTCGGCGAGCCGAACCGGACCAAGCACGAAACGACCATGCTCACCTCTTCGTCCCAACGTTTAGGTAAGGCCACGCTTACCAGCGGCCGACGGTAGGGCGACGGCACTGAGAGGACGCTGCGAGGCCGATCCCGACGGCAGCACGGCGGTCACCACCGTGCCCCCGCCGGGACGATCGACAATGCTGATCGTGCCGTGGTGGGCGGCCACGATCTCGGCAACGATCGCCAGACCGAGGCCGCTGCCACCGGCCTTGCGCGACCGGTCGCTGTCCAGACGCACGAACCGATCGAAGACACGGTCGCGGTCGGCCGCTGGGATCCCGGCGCCGTCATCGGCGACGCCCACCATGACGGAGTTCCCATCGATGTGCGCGGTCAGCTCGACGCGGTTGCGCGCATGGCGGGCGGCGTTGTCGGCCAGGTTGCGCACCGCCCGCGACAGTGCGCGGTGTGCGCCGAGCACCGCGGCGGGCTCGGCGACCAGATCGACGGTCAGCGCCGTGGTACGGCGCAGCCGGTCCGCTTCTGCAGCCAGGATGTCATGCAGCACAACTGGTTCGGCGCCGACGGGCAAGCCCGTTTCATCAGCGCGGGCCAGTAGCAGCAGATCGTCGACCAGGGTGCGCATGCGATGCGCTTCGGGCAGCAGCGTGTCGGAGGCCAATTCGCTGTTGAGTAGTTCGGGATGCGCGTCGACCACTTCCAGGGTGGAGATGATGGTGGCCAGGGGGCTGCGCAATTCGTGTGACGCATCACCGACGAACTGCCGTTGGGCACGATGCCCGGCCTCGATCCGCGCGAGCATCGCGTTCATGGTCTCGGCCAGCGCGGCGACCTCATCACGGGTCTCGGGCACCGGCACCCGTTCGGTGAGCTCGCTGGCCGAGATCTGGGCAACGCGGCGCCGGATGGCGTCCACCGATGACAGCGAACGTCGCACCAGCCGAAAACTGGCCAGCGCGGCGACCCCGCTGACCAACGGCGCGGCGATCGCCAGCAGCCGCGCCACCGAGGTGGCGGTGGTCTCGACCGCTTCGCTGCCGCCGCCGACGATGACCGTGTACGCACCGGTGGCGGTGTGGACCACCCGGGCGCTGAAGCGGATGTCATCGGTCCGGCCGTCCTGGATGCCACGGCGTAGGCCCGTCCCGATGTCGCCGGTGGCGAGCATCGCGGCCGCGGGCGCGCCGGCCGAGCGGGCGCGGACGACACCGGCGGCATCGACCACCTGCACGACACTGATGTGGTCGTTGGTCGCCAGGAGAGCCGGATCGAGTTCCTCGGGAGTGTCGGTCTGCAACGCGGCGCCGATCTCGCCCACCTTGCCGGCCGCCGCGTCATCGACGTTGGCCAGCAGCGAATGGACCATGACAGCCAGCAGCAGGGCGCCGGCCACAGCGAGCGCCAGGAACACCATGACGGCGGACGCCGCCGCCGACCGTCCGGCAATCCCCCATCGTGCGGGTTTCAGGCGCCGGACGGCGCCGACTGCGGGCACGCGCATGCGCGAAGTGTGTTGGTCGACCGCTGAGAGTGCGCTGAGAAGCCGTGTGACCGCGTCAGGAAACCGGAACGTGCCGGGTGCGCGAGATGCGGCCGCGTGCCGCCACGCGATAGTGGCGGGGTGGTCCGGAGCATCTGCTTCCAGTACGACTGGCGAACGCCGCCATGGCGGTGGGTGCGCGTTGCCAACGAGGTGACCGGCACCAGCCGGGAAACCTGGCCGCTGCGCTGGTGCATGATTCGCGCGCTCAGAGAAGTGGGCGGCGACTGACGTCCCACCCGGGTGACCCCCGGGCGCGAGGTGGTGGCGGCCTGAGCCGAGGAGGCTCTACAGTCCGCAGTCATGGGTCGGCACGCGGACATCGGCAACCAGCGGCGCCGACGGCCCCTCGACCCGCAGCGGTGGGGCATCGCCACCCGGTCTGCCGTGGTGTCGGCCGCCGTGGTCCTGCTGGCCCTCCTCCTAGCCGGTGCGGGTCTGGTGGCCGTGCTGCAGAGCTCGTTGACGTCGGCCGTCGACGAGGCCGCCAAGATCCGACTGGCCGAGATCACCGCCGCACTGCAATCCGAGCCGGAACGTGACCTCAGCGATGCGTTGCTCGCAACCAACCAGCGCATCGCCGCCGTGCAGATCATCGACGGCGCCGGAAACGTCGTCCGCCGATCATCGGGGGCGCCCGCGGCCGCAATGACATCTGATCCGAAAATTGCTGTGGTACAAGCTGATCCGGCTGAGCTCGACGATACCCGGATCACCATGCAGACGCTGCATACGCCGACCGGGACCTACACCGTGCTGGTGGCCGGCGGGACCGAGGCAGTGGAATCCGCAATCCGAACCGTCGCGAGCCTGCTCGCCCTGGCCGCGCCCCTGGTGATGGCCCAGACGGCGTTCGTCAGCTATCTGCTGACCAAGCGTTCGCTGCGCTCGGTGGATGCCATCCGCTCCCAGGTGGCCGCGATATCGGCATCCGATCTGTCCGAGCGGGTTCCGGTGCCGCCCACCGGCGATCAGATCGCCGCCCTGGCGACAACGATGAACGAGATGCTCGAACGCATCCAGACCAGCCACTCGGCACAACGTCAGTTCGTCGGCGACGCCTCGCACGAGTTGCGCAGCCCGTTGGCCACCATCATCGCCACCCTCGAGGTGGTCGACGCCCATCCCGAACTGCTGACCAACGCGTTGGCCGCTGACACGCTGTTGCCCGAGGCGCACCGCATGCGCGACCTCGTCGACGATCTGCTGATGTTGGCCCGCGCCGACGAACAGGCCTTCGTCCCACCGCGCGACGTCGTGCACATGGACGCGTTGGCCACAGCCGAAGCCGGCCGGATCCGCGCCGAGACCTCTCTGGAAATCGGCGCCGACACGAACGCGGCCGTCACCACCGGCGATCCGCGCGCACTGGCCCGCGTGCTGCGCAACGTGCTCGACAACGCCGCCCGGCATACCCGGACGCGGATCGACATCACCACCCGCACCGTCGATTCGAATGTGCTGCTCATCGTCGCCGACGACGGACCGGGCATCCCGGCCGCAGACCGATCGCGGGTCTTCGACCGATTCGTCCGCTTGGACGCCGACCGATCGCGACGCTCGGGTGGCGCCGGCCTCGGGTTGGCGATCGTCGCCGAAATCGTTGCCGCACATCACGGTACGGTGCACCTCGACGAACGCCCCGGCGGCGGTGCCCGCGTCACCGTCACCCTGCCCACGGGTGGATGACACCTTCAGCGTCCGCTCAGCAACGACATGGCATCGTGGCGAACCGTGCCCGGACACCACCTCAGATATGTCGAAGCCATTCTGGTCGGCGCCTGCCAGGGCGGGGGCTCTCCCACGAGGACGCGGCCCGCTTCTCGTTCCTGCTGGCCACTCCGGTGATCCTGGCCGTCGGGATCCTCGAGGTCCCCGACCTGTTCGGTCCGCTCGGTCAGGGCATCGGTGGGCAGGTGCTCGTCGGCAGCATCGCGTCCTTCGTCAGTGCTTACCTCGCGGTGAGATTCCTGACCCGGTATTTCGAGACGCGAACTCTGACGCCATGTGCCATCTACAGCACGATCGTCGGCGCCGCCGGCCTCGGGTGGCTCACCCTCCGGTGACCCCCGTATACCTCAGGGCAGGAGGCGGTATCCGACACCCCTGAGGGTCTCGATCGTGTTGGTGTCGAACGGAATATCGATCTTGCGCCGCAGGTAGCCGACGTACACCTCGACCACATTGATGGGCCCACTGAAATGCGCATCCCACACGTGCGACAGGATGTCGGTCTTGGTGACAACCGCGTCCTTGTTGCGCATCAGATACTCCAGGAGCCCGAATTCCCTTGGCGTCAAAGATATTTCGGTTCTATCCCGCTGGACCAATCGGCGCGACGGATCCAGTGTCAGGGTCCCCGCCGTCAACACCACCGGTCGTTCCGGAGCGCCGCGCCGCACCAATGCGCGCAACCGCGCAACCAGGACCTTGAACGAGAACGGTTTTGTCAGATAGTCATCGGCCCCGAGATCGAACGCATCGGTCTGGTCGTACTCGCCATCCTTGGCGGTCAGCATGATCACCGGCGTCCACACCTGCGCCGCCCGCATCCTGCGCAACGCCTCGTAGCCGCTGAGTTCGGGCAGCATGATGTCCAATACGACGACGTCGTAATCGTTCTCCAGAGCCTCGTGCAGGCCCTCCGCACCGGTGGCGGCTGTCACCACCACGAATCCCTCCGCGCGCAACCCCATCGCCAGCGAGGCCGCCAGCCGCTCTTCGTCCTCGACGAGCAGTACCTTCACGGCCTCACCTCCCGGGGTCGCAAACATCAGTGGGATCCAGCTTGACAGACGCCACCGGTGCGGTGTTATTGCCCGGGCAGGTCAGGGACATCCCCCGGCTCGGGTACGTCGATGGCACCCGGCACGTCCGGTGTGTCACCCGGCTCGGGAACATCGGCGGCGGCCGGGGATCGCGGGGGCGTCACACTGCCAGGATGAGCGGCTGCCACCGCAGCGCCGGTTCCCAGCAGCACCACCGCGCCGGTCAGCGCGATCCCAATCGCATTGCGGACATTCATCTCGTCTCCTTATCTCGGTGCACCCCTGTCGGGCACTCGATATCCACGATGCCGACACCGCACTGAGAGGACGCTGAACCGCGCGGCCCTTCTCAGCGTCGCCACATCCGGACACCGCGCAGGGCGTCCGGGCGTATCGCGCGGCCGCCAACGACGTGCTCGCCGGGATCCTCGGCGAACTCAGCGGGCCGGAACTCCGGCGCCTACAGGATGCCCTCCAGCCACTGGAGCGGCGGTTGCATCGGGTGCGCGGTATCTATTCCCCGTATGGGCCAACGGGCACGAGAACTACCGAAGTGCGGCCCGCAGTGAACTCAAGGTCTGCGTTTCGGCTGCACTGTCGGGCTTCGCCGACCGCACCGCGTGCAGGGCGCGATCGATCTGGCTGTCGAGAATGGTCCAGCCGTTGGCGTCGAGCGGCTGCAGCGTCGGTTGCTGGTCGTCCCATTCCGTTTCCAGATCCTTGATCCGCACAACCGCACCGTTGTGGTCCCCCGAACCGACCAGCGTCAGGGTGTCCTCGACGATGGCGCGCAGCTTGGCGACCTCGACCGGGGGAAAGTTCGCGGTCGCCGATTGTCCCGGCGTCAGCGTGGCGATCATGGGTGCGGACTCCCCCTCGTCGGCGGCCGCCGGAACGGTGTGCGGTTGGGCCGCGGCCCACACCAGCAGGCCGGCGGCACCGGCCGCCACCGCGGCGAAGTAACCCAGCATCACCTGCTCCCGACCGGAGCCCTGGGCGCGGACCTTGTCCACCTGTTGACCGATGACGTCGACCCGGCTCACCGACAGATACACCACGATTCCCAGGATCGCGGTCAGGAACAGCAGGCTGGTCGGGCCCACCCCGACGCCGAGGCCCTGCTGATCCGGCGGAAGCCCCAGCCAGTCGCCGATATTGGCCCCCAGCGGCCGAGTCAGGATGTAGGCCAGCCAGAACGACAGCACTGGGTTGGCGCCCAGCCGCCAGCCCAGGGCGATGGCGGCGATCAGGGCGGCCGGCAGCAGCACCGACCGGCCGGGGCTCCATCCGGTGAGCTCCAGCGTCCAATCGCCGACGGCCGTGCCCAGGGCGAAGGTGATCAACACCGCGACCCAGTAGAACGCTTCGCGCGCCGGGGTGGTGATGCTGTGGATCGACAGGGTCCGTTCCCGGGCGTACCAGACGGCGAAGACCACGGCGAGCAGAACGGCGAACAGGCTGCAACTCAGGGCAAGTGGCACACCGATCTGGTCGGTGAGGATGTCGGTGTAGAGCGTGCCGGTGACGCTGAGCACCACCACGGTCAGCCAATAGACGGCCGGGACGTAGCGATCCAGTCGCATCTGCCAGGTCAGCACGACGAGCAGCACCACCGTGAAGATCGCTGCCGTGGCCGGCAATCCGAGGCCGAGCGTCATGTTGATCCAGTCGGCGAAGCTCTCCCCGACGGTGGTGCACAGGATCTTGATCACCCAGAACCACACCGTGATCTCGGGAACCTTGCTGAGCATCACCCGATGACGGCTGCCGGGTTTCGTCGTTTCGGTCACGAGCGCCGATGCTAGAACCGCGGCGCTGAGGACCCGCTGAGAAGGCTCAGCCCGTCGGACAGGTGTCCGCCGCCTGCCGCAGCCGATCGGCCGACGGCTGATCGACCGGCAGGTGATAGCCCCGCAGTACCTCGAGGAACTGCAGCGAGTACTGGCACCAGAACGCCTGGTTCGGCGGCATCCAGTTGGCCGGTTCCTGATCGCCCTTGTCCTGATTCGCCTGGCCCTGCACCGCAAGGAGATTGGCCGGGTCGTTGGCGAACCGCAGCCGCAGTTCGTCGGGCCAGTCTCGGGCGCCCATGTCCCAGGCGTAGGCCAGCGGCACGATGTGGTCGATCTGCACCGACGCCCCGACCTGGTTGCCGCGGACGAACGGGATCACGGAGTTGGTGTAGGGGTCCCGTAGCGTTCCGGTGGCCACGGCATGGGGGCAGCGCTTGATCGCGACGAAGGTCTTGTCGATCAGGTCACGGTCGAGGATGTCGTTGCGGGTGTCGCACCCGTTGTGCCCGCCCGGCGCGTCGTTGTCGTCGTCCCAGGAATCGCCGAACGCCGCGCGCCGGTAGTCGTGCCCGCGGATCCGCAACGGCACCAACGGAATTCCGGCCAGGACGTCAACCCCGGGAGCAACGGTGGGCGCATCGGCGGAGGCAACGAAGGCTTCGTGCCGACTGGCCAGCACGGTCTGCACGGCCACCACGACGGCCAGCACCGCCGCCAGCGACAGCCACACCCAGCTGCGCCGGCTCATGACTTGTCCAGATATTCCACCCGCTCACCCTCGGTGAACGGCGCAGCCAGCAGGGTCAGGCCGGGGTGGTTCGGATCACGCTGGTAGGTCTGCTCGCAGAACATCCGGGCCGCTTCGATGACCTCGCGATCCTGTGCCAGCGACAGCAGCCGCAGCCCGTAGGACCGGCCGGACTGGTTGCGCCCCAACACATCACCCTCCCGGCGCTCGGCCAGGTCGCGATCGGCCAGCTCGAAGCCGTCGAGGGTGGAGGCGACCGCCTGCAACCGCTCGCCGGCCTTGGAACCCCGCGAGAGTTCGGTCACCAGCAGACACAGGCTGGGATGTTCACCTCGGCCGATCCGGCCGCGCAGCTGGTGCAGCTGACTGATGCCGAACCAGTCGGCGTCCATCACCAGCATGACCGTCGCGTTGGGCACGTCGACGCCCACCTCGATGACGGTGGTGCACACCAGGACGTCGATGTCGCCGTCCCGGAAGGCGGACATCACGGTGTCCTTCTCCTCCGCCGGCAGCCTGCCGTGCATGAGACCCAGCCGCAGCCCGGCCAATTCGCCGGCCCGCAGCTGGTTGTAGAGGTCCACCACGGCGGTGGCCTTGCGCGGCGGGCCGTCGCGGGGATCGCGGTCCATCCGTTGCACGGGCTTCTTCTCGTCGTCGTCGATCCGGGCGGCCACCACGTAGGCCTGCCGGCCCGCCGCCACCTCCTCGCGGATGCGGGCCCAGGCCCGGTCCATCCACTTCTCCTGCTGGCCGGCGAAGATCACGCTGGTGGCGATCGGCTGCCGGCCGCGGGGCAGCTCCCGCAGCGTCGAGGTCTCCAGGTCGCCGTACACGGTCAGGGCGACGGTCCGCGGGATCGGGGTGGCCGTCATCACCAGCAGGTGCGGCGTGATCCCGCCTTTTGCCTTGGCGCGCAATTGATCCCGCTGTTCGACGCCGAACCGGTGTTGTTCGTCCACCACCACCATCCCGAGCTGGTGGAACTCAACGGCGTCCTGCAGCAGGGCATGGGTACCGATGACGATGCCGGCCGCCCCGGAGGCGATCTCGTCGCGCACCGCGCGCTTCTGCGCCGCCGACATCGAACCGGTCAGCAGCGTGACCCGGGTCGCGTCGTCGGATCCACCGAGTTGGCCCGCCATCGCCAGCGGACCAAGCACATCGCGGATCGAGCGGGCGTGCTGATCGGCCAGCACCTCGGTGGGCGCCAGCATGGCGCACTGGTAGCCGGCGTCCACCACCTGCAGCATGGCCAGCAGTGCGACCACCGTCTTGCCGGACCCAACCTCGCCCTGCAGCATCCGGTTCATCGGCCGCGATGCCGTCAATTCCGTTGAAATCACCGACAATACGTCGTTCTGACCGTTGGTGAGCTCGAACGGCAGCCGGTTCAGCAGCGCTGCGCGCAGCCCATCCTCACACGGCACCGCGGACGGCCCCGTCTCGGAGAGCTCGCCGTAACGTCGACCGACCAGCGCCCACTGCAGTCCGGTGGCCTCGTCGAAGCGCAGCCGGTCGAGGGCACGGTCGCGTTCGCGCGCATTCTCGGTCAGGTGCACGGCCCGCAGCGCCTCGTCCTCCGACATCAGGTTCCGTTGGCGCAGAACGTCTTCCGGCAGCGGCTCGGGGACCGGGTCGAGCACCGCGAGAACCTGGCGCACGCAGGCGTAGATGTCCCAGCTCTGCAGCTTGGCGGTGGCCTGATAGATCGGGAAGAAGTCGCGGTCGAAAAGCGCGAGGTCGACATCGCCGCCGTCGGAGTTCGCTTCCACCATCTTCTTCAGCGACGCGGTGCCCTTGCCGCTGTCGAGCAACAGGAACGCCGGGTGGGTCAGCTGCATGGTGCCCCGGAAAAATCCGACCTCACCGGACATCATCACCCGGGCGCCCTCGACCAGACCGCTCTTGAGGTACCTCGGGTGGAAGAAGGTGGCGGTCACGCCGTTGTCGAGCGTGACCACCAGGAACTCATTGCCGGTCTTTCGCGCGCGGTTGGACCTGACCTTCGCGACGTTGGCGATCAGCGTGATGTGCTCACCCTCGTCCGGCGGTGCGTCCCCGTCGCCGAACGCCGTCGAGCCCTTGCTGTACTTGCGCGGATAGTGCCGCAGCAGGTCATCGACGGTGACCATCCCGAAGTGTTCGCCGAGCGCGTCGGCCGCCTTCACCCCGATCACGTACTCGAGCCGGTCGGTCAGCTTCGCCACGTGCTCACTCCACCCCGATGAACAGTGCGTCGCCGTCGTGTTCGGTGTCGTAGGTGACCAGTTCGGTGCCGAGGTGATGCCGGTGCACGTGCTCGATCAGTGCCGCGGCCACGTCGGGCGCCGACGCGCCGAGGCCCGCACCCAGCAGCACCGTCACCAATTCGCCGCCCACACCCAGCATCAGGTCGATCAGGCCGCGCGCTGCCGCGGTCACGTCGTGGCGCACCACCAGCACCTCGCCGCCGAAGATGCCCAAGCCGTCGCCGGTGTGGCACGGACCCGCCCACGTCAGCGCATCCTCGGCGGCCATCCGGACCGAACCGATCCGGGTGGCGCCGGCAGCCGCGGCCATGTTGTAACCGTCATCGACGGCGGTACGCCCGACGTCGTGCACGGCCAGCGCCGCCAGGCCCTGAACCATGGACCGGGTGGGCAGCGGCACCACGTCGATGCCCCACCCGATGGCGGCGGTGCAGCCGGCCACCAGCTCTTCGGCGGCCACAAAACCGTTGGGCAGCAACATCACCGACGCGGCGCCGGTGTCGACGAGCGCGCGCAGCAGCTGCTGGGCGCTGACCACCGGGCCGGCCCCGGGTCCCTGGACCTGCAGCACGCAGGCACCCTCACCGGCGAACAGCCGCGCCGCGCCCTCACCGTCGACGACGGTCAGCACCGCGCGGTCGCGGCTCCAGCTGCCCGGCGCCGGGCCGGCGGCTCCCCCGGTCAGCGTGGAGATCTGGATGTGGCTGGGGGTACCGAAACGCAGGCCGGCCTCGATGGCCGCGCCGGCGTCGTCGGTGTGCACATGCACCGAATGCCCGCCGGTGTGCGTGGGTGCCAGGGCCACCGATTCACCCACGGCGTCGAGGTCCTTACGGAGGATCTCGGCCTGTCCGGCGCTGCACGGGTGGACGTGGTACATCACCTCGAACTGCGGCGGCACGACGGCCGTGAGCGCCGGGCCGACCTCGGCGGGCGGTTCGTAGACCGGGCGGACCGGGACGCGGCCGGTGACGGTGCGAACCAGGGCGTCCAGCAGGACCAGCAGCCCCCGCCCGCCGGAGTCGACGACGCCGGCATCGGCGAGCACCGCGAGCTGACCGGGCGTCTTGTCCAGGGCGACGGCCGCGGCGGCGGCGGCCCTCGGCCGCCCCGGCCGCCGCCTGCAGGACCGACACGATGGTGCCGGGGACGAGTTCGCCGCCCATCGAGGTGATCACGAGATCGATTGCGTGCCGAAGGGCGGCGCCGAACTGCCCGGCGTCGATGTCGGACTGCGTCACGTCGGCGATCCCGCGCAGGATCTGCGACAGGATCACCCCGGAATTGCCCCGGGCTCCGTGCAACGCACCGGCGGACAGTGCGCGCGCGACAGCCGCCGCGTCGCCCGCGCCGCCGTCGTCGGAGTCCACCCGGGCCAGCGCTGCCCGCATGGTGAACAGCATGTTCGTGCCGGTGTCGCTGTCGGCGACCGGGAAGACGTTGAGGCGGTTGATCTCGTCGACGTGGGTGATCAGGTCGCCGACGGCGGCGTGCGCCCACTGCCGCAGCGCGGCGCCGTCGAGGGCCGAACGTATGGGCCGTGAGGTCGGCTCCACCATCGGGCGCCTCCCCAGCTCGGACCACTTCCACTACTGCAATACCACTGCGGCATGCCACCACTGCGGGCGCCAGCCTAGTCACACGGGCCGACACCGCGTCTGCACTCGTCCGCAGGCCCGTATCCGGCGGTTTGCGGCGTTTTGGAGTTCACCACGGCCGACCGGTATCCTGGTCCGGTTGTCGAGTCACCCGCTACCGCGGTCGTTGGCTCAAAGCACTGACTTCGAGGAGTTACTCACTATGGCTGCCGTATGCGATATCTGCGGTAAGGGCCCCGGCTTCGGCAAGTCGGTGTCGCACTCGCATCGCCGGACCAGCCGGCGGTGGAACCCGAACATCCAGGTCGTGCACTCCGTCGACCGCCCGGGCGGCAACCGCAAGCGCGTCAACGCCTGCACGTCGTGCATCAAGGCCGGCAAGGTCGTCCGGGGCTAGTCCACTCGAGATCCGGTGACCCGAGTCCCAACCGACAATCCTCGCCGGGTAGCCGACTGGAACTCCCCGTCCGCTGGTTACGCTCAGCGAATGGCTGTACCCGACACCGTTGTACCTGAGTACCTCTCATTGCGGAGCGCCTGGGCGACTGGAACGCAGCTCGTCGCGATCCATCCCTGTTCATTACTGTCGCCGACTACGGTTGCCGGCCAACGTGCTGACCAGTGGAACCAGAGGTGAAAGACCCATGACCGAGACGAGCGCGTCGCCCGCTACCGACGAGCAATTGGTGTATGGGCGTACGATCTTCATCAACCCGGCGGTGACACGGCAATGGGTCAGCATCAAGGTGTTCGTCTTGCCGGCTGATGTCGATGATCGGACCGCGTTAGCGATGTTGGTCGCCCACGTGCGCTACCGCGACAGCTATGCCGGAACTGGGGACAACGACATGGTCACCATTCACGGACCGTACTGGTTGCGCGCGATCACCCCAAACACCTTCACCGTCGCTGATCCAGCAGCTGTTGAAACACTGATCCGAACGTGGGCAGAGTATTACGCGCCCTGGTCAAAGGCTGACCGTGATGCCCTGCAGTGCGAGGTCTACAGCCGGGTGGCTGCCGCCACGAGGGTCTACCAGTTGCCCAATATCCGCGCCACCGCGCAACATGACTGGGGTGAGGTGGTTGGCGGCGACGGCTTCCACGAATTCGTGGTCATCAACCGCACCACCGCCGAGTTGGCGTTGATCGTCGCCAGCGACGACTAACGACCACCCGCCCCGGGGGACGCCATCAGGGCCGTGAAGGTGTCCTGCACGGTGCGGGTCAGCACTTCGAGGTCGTCGGCGAGCTCGCGGTGGTGTTGCTGCCAATCCTTCAGCCTGAACATCCAGCAAACTCACGGCCGCCAGTGTAAGGACGAACCTATGGCAGTCGCCAGTCAATGGGCTCGGCGCCCATCTCGGTCAACAGTGCATTCGAGCGACTGAACGGCCGTGACCCGAAGAATCCCCGGGATGCCGACAGCGGCGAGGGATGCACGCTCTCGATCACCCCGACTCTGTCGCCCAGCATCGGTTTGAGGGTCTGCGCGTCGCGTCCCCACAGGATCGCCACCAGTGGCGTGCCGCGGGCCACCAGCGCGTTGATCGCGCATTCGGTCACGGCCTCCCACCCCTTGCCGCGGTGTGACGCCGGGTTGCCCGGCCGCACCGTCAGCACTCTGTTCAGCAGCATCACGCCCTGGGCCGACCACGGCGTCAGGTCGCCGGTGGACGGCTTGGGCAGTCCCAGGTCGGATCCGTACTCGGTGAAGATGTTCTCCAGGCTGCGCGGCAGCGGCCGCACGTCGGGGGCCACCGAGAAACTCAGGCCGACGGCATGCCCGGGGGTCGGGTACGGATCCTGGCCGACGATCAGCACCCGCACCTGATCGAAGGGAAAAGTGAAGGCGCGCAACACGTTCGCGCCGGACGGCAGATAGCCCCGACCCTCGGCCAGCTCGGCGCGCAGGAACTCCCCCATCTCGCCGACCTGGGCCCCCGCCGGTTCGAGGGCCGCCGCCCAGCCGCCGTCGACCAATTCGGTTAGGGGGCGCACCGTCACGAGCGACCAACTTAATTGAACGAGTCCCAGCCGGCGCAGCCGGTCCACTCGGAGCCGTCGACGCGCACCCCGGCACCGTCGACCACCGTGCCGATGTGCCGCCAGCCGGGTGGCACCGCGCCCGGGAAACACGCGACCAGCGCGTGGTCCTCGCCGCCGCCGAGCACCCAGTCCCACGGGTCGGCCCCCAGCACGGCGGCCGCGCCGGCCACGGCATCGTGATCCGCGGCCAGCCCCGCAATGCTCAGATCGACGCCGACGCCCGAAGCCTCGGCGAGGTGGCACAGATCGGCAACCAGGCCGTCGGACACATCCGTCATGGCCGTGGCCCCCGCATCTGCCGCCGCACGGCCCTGCCCGTAGGGCGGTTCGGGTACCCGATGCCGGGCGGTCAGCTCCGGGAACGCCGACGAGCCCGCCGCCAGCAGCGCGTACCCGGCGGCCGAGCGGCCCAGTCCCCCGGCCAGCGCGACCTGCTCGCCGGGGCGCGCGCCGCCGAGCCGGACGGGCGAGCGGCCGCCGAGGTCGCCGAGCACCGTGACACTGATCACCCAGTGCGGGCTGCGCACCAGGTCACCACCGATGATCGGGGCGCCGCAGCGGGCCGCCTCGTCCCACATTCCGGCCGACAGGGCGCTCACCAGGTCGGCCGGGGTGTCGGCAGGGGCCCCGAACGCCACAACGAACCCGGTGCACTGCCCGCCCATCGCCTCGATGTCGGCGGCGTTCTGCGCGATCGCCTTGCGTCCGACGTCGTGCGGGGACGACCAGTCCAGCCGGAAGTGCCGGTCCTCGACGAGCATGTCGGTGGACACCAGCGCGCGGCCGTCGGGCACGGCCAGCAGCGCCGCGTCGTCGCCGGGACCGACAAGGACCGACGCCGGCTGAGTGCACGCGGCGATCAGCCGGTCGATGACGGCGAACTCGCCGAGACTGCCCAGCGTGGGGGCACCCTCCCCAGCTGCATCGTCGGCCATATCACCTCTCGTCGGCTCCGCGCCGACCTGAACACTCCCGCTACCTGCGGTAGCTTTCTTGTGCACGGACACGTCAGTTTATGAGACCAGGCAGGAGAACCGGGTGGTCGAGGCCTTCATTCTGATCCAGACGGAAGTGGGCCGCGCCGAGGTGGTTGCCGGCGTCCAGGCCGTCGAGGGCATCACCCGCACACTGACCTGTCCGATCGCGTCCGTGGCAGGTGAGTGATCCCGAGCGGGACGGTCCACCGCGCGCGGTCCTGATCGCCGCGCTGCTGATCGCCGTGGCCGCGGCCGTCACGGTCATGGCGATCGCCGCACACCGCAGTTCGTCGCCGCCGGTGCCGGTTGCCGCGGTCCGCGCCCCGCATGCCGCCGAGCAGCCCTGCCAGGATCTGTTGGCGGCCCTGCCCGTCCGGCTCGGCGATTACCGGCGCACCGATGTCGCGTTCCCGGCACCGCCCGGGGTCGCCGCCTGGCGCGCCGGCGCGGGCGCCGAACCCGTCATCCTGCGCTGCGGCCTGGAGCGGCCCGACGACTTCGTGGTCGGCTCGCCGTTGCAGATGGTCGGCCAGGTGGCCTGGTTCCGCGTCGCCGAATCCGACCGCACCACGTGGTTCGCCGTCGACCGGCCGGTCTATGTGGCGCTGACGCTGCCGGCCGACTCCGGGCCGGCGCCCATCCAGGATCTGTCGCAGGCCATTGCCACGTTGCCGGCCCGGCCGATCGATCCGGCCCCGCCCCGCTGACTTGGTCGAGTGACCGCGTCGAGGCGGTACTCAGAGCGAGAAATCCGCGAAAACCGCGCTCTCAGTACCGATTCGCTGACCAGTGGCCTCAGCGCAGGCCGGTGCCGCGGGCCAGCGCGGTGTCGACCATGGTCGCCAACAACGTCGGGTAGTCCACGCCGCTGGCCGCCCACATCCGCGGATACATCGAGATGGTGGTGAATCCGGGCATGGTGTTGATCTCGTTGACGACAGGTCCGTCGTCGGTCAGGAAGAAGTCGACGCGAGCCAGGCCCTGGCCGTCGATGGCGTCGAAGGCACGGATGGCCAACTGCCGGATCTCGTCGGCGACGTCGTCATCGACCTTGGCGGGCACGTCCAGCTCGGCGGCATCGGCCAGGTACTTGGTGGTGAAGTCGTAGAAGCCGTCCTCGCGGCCCCGCACACCGGCGACCCGGATCTCGCCGACCGTGCTGGCCTCGACGCGGCCGTCGGGCAGTTCCAGCACACCGCATTCCAGTTCGCGCCCGACGATGGCGGCCTCGACGATCACCTTCGGATCGTGCGCGCGGGCGGTGGCCACCGCGGCGGGCAGATCGGCCCAGGAGGTCACGCGGCTGACGCCGATCGACGATCCGGCGCGCGCGGGTTTGACGAACACCGGCAGATCGAGCCGCTCCTGCTGTTCGGGTTCCAGGGTCTCCTGACCGCGGCGCAGCACCACGTGGTCGCCGACCGGCAGCCCGGCGGCGATCAGCAGCTTCTTGGTGAACGCCTTGTCCATCCCGGTGGCGCTGGCCAGCACACCGGCCCCGACATAAGGGATGCCAGCCAGTTCGAGCAGACCCTGGATGGTGCCGTCCTCGCCGTACGGGCCGTGCAGGACGGGGAAGACGACGTCTATGGACTTCAGGGAACCAAGCGCTTCACCGGCCGTGCCCAGCGAGACCAGTTCACCGCGGCGGCCGGGATCGGCGCTGAGCGCCAGGGCTGCACCGGATTCCGCGGTGACCGCGGGCAACCGGCCATCGGTGATGGCCAGGGTGGCCGGGGTGGCATTGGAGAGCACCCACGCGCCGCCCGGTGTGATGCCGATGGGAACGACCTCGAACCGCTCCGGGTCCAGATTGCGCAGGATGCTGCCCGCCGAGACGCAGGAGATGGCGTGCTCGGAGCTGCGGCCGCCGAAGACGACGGCGACGCGGACGCGGGGTTGGCGGGGGGCTGTCACAACGTCAGAGGCTACCCGCCGAGCCGACGATCCACCGCGTGCGCGGTGGGGAGGAGCGAGGCCACACAACGCACCGAACAGCTCAGTTCTGGTCGAGGGCCTGCTCGAAATCGGCCAGCAGATCGTCGGTGTCCTCGATGCCGAGGGAAATCCGCGCGAAACCAGCGGGCACGGCATCGCCCCAGCGGGCCCGGCGGTCCACCGAGGTGTGGATGCCCCCGAAGCTGGTGGCCGCCACCAGGAGTTCACTACGCCCGACCAGCTGCGCGACGGCCTCGGCGCCGGCCAGTTCGATGGACACCAGGCCGCCGAAGCGGCGCATCTGGGCGACGGCCACGGTGTGCGCGGGGTCGTCGGGCAGCCCCGGGTAGCGCACCGACCGCACCGCCGGATGCCGGCTCAACGCGCCCGCCAGCGCCATCGCGTTCTGGCACTGCCGCTCGTAGCGCAGGCCCGCGGTGCCCAGGCTGCGCGTCAGCAGCCAGGTCTCGAAGGCACCGAGCACCGGGCCGGACAGCAGCCGTTCGCGGGCCACCGCGGCCATCAGCTCCGCATCACCGCCGGCCGCATAACCGGCCAGCAGGTCGCTGTGCCCGGCCAGCGCCTTGGTGGCGCTGGCCACCACCACATCGGCACCCAGTGCCAGCGGCGACTGACCGAGCGGAGTCGCGGTGGTGTTGTCGACCACCAGCCGCGCGCCGCGGCCGCGGCAGATGAGCCCCAACCGGTGCAGATCGGTGACGTCCAGGCTGGGGTTGACCGGGGTCTCGGCAAGTACCACATCGGCGGAACCGGCCGCGTCGCACATCTCGGAGCAGGACGCCTCAATGACGTTGACCCCTTGCGGCGCAAGGTATTCCGAGGCATAGGCCCGCACCTGGTAGTAGCCGTCGGCCGGCACCACCAGGGTCGAGCCCGGCGCCGTCAGGGCCCGCAGCACCGCGGTGATGGCCGCCATCCCGGAGCCGAACACCAACGCCGAAGCGGCGCCCTCGAGTCCCGCGAGCGCCGATTCAAGTTGTCGCCAAGCAGGATTCGAGGCGCGGCCGTAGAAATCGAGCGCATCAGTAGCATTGTCGGGGTTGGACTCCAGATGGAACGTCGTCGCCGGGAAGATCGGCGGCGTAATCGGGTCCCCAGGAAAAGCTTGGATATCAACGGCTTTCACCGTCCGGGTAGAAATCCCGAACCGGCCCGGTTCAATGCTCATCGAGCGCACCTCACTCCGGCTTGGTGCTGCGGCCGAGCAATGCGGCCACCGCCTCGATCACCGACAGGCCGCGATGGCAGACCCGGTGCACCGCGTCGGTCAGCGGCATCTCGACGTCGTAGCTGGACGCCAGCGCCAGCACCGATTCGCACGACGTCACGCCCTCGGCCACATGCCCGCCGCCGGCAAGCTGCGCGGCCTCCAGCGTCTCGCCGAGGCCCAGCCGCTCACCGAACGCCCGGTTCCGCGACTGCGGTGAACTGCACGTCGCCACCAGATCCCCGACCCCGGCCAGGCCGGCCAGCGTCGCACCCTTGGCGCCCACGGCGATGCCCAGCCGCATGATCTCGGCCAGCCCGCGGGTGATGATGGCCGCGGCGGTGTTCTCCCCCAGGCCGACGCCGGCGGCCATCCCGCAGGCCAGCGCGATGACGTTCTTACAGGCGCCGCCGATCTCGGTGCCGATGACGTCGGCGTTGGTGTACGGCCGGAAGTAGCTGGTGTTCAGCCCGCGCTGCAGGGCCACGGCACGACCGGAATCGGCGCAGGCGATGACGGTGGCCGCGGGTTGCCCGGCGGCGATCTCACTGGCCAGGTTGGGCCCGGACAGCACCGCCACCTGGCCGGGATCCACACCGGTGACCTGCACGATCACCTGGCTCATCCGCATCAGCGTGCCCAGTTCGATGCCCTTGGCCAGGCTGACCAGCGTCGCGCCGCGCGTCAGCAGCGGTGTCCAGTCCTCGAGATTCTGGCGCAGCGTCTGCGCGGGCACGGCACACAACACCGTGGTGACACCGGACAACGCCGCCGCGGCATCGGTCCCGGCGGTGATGTTGGCGGGCAATTCGACGTCACCCAGATACCCGGTGTTGCGGCGGGTGGAGTTGATCTCGTCGGCCACCTCACGGTGCCGGGCCCACAGCCGCACATCGTTGCCGGCATCGGCGGACACCTTGGCGATCGCGGTGCCCCATGCGCCCGCACCCATCACCGTCACCGTTCCCAACGCGCTGGACACCCGGCAAGCCTAGACGAGCCGCGCTGGCAGGATGGACACCATGAGCACGGGCGTCGGCCTGATCATCGCAGTCAAACGACTCGGCGCGGCCAAGACCCGGTTGGCGCCGCTGTTCGGCGACCGGACGCGGGAACGGGTGGTGCTGGCAATGCTGGCGGACACCCTCGCCGCGGCCGTCGCAGCACGGGCCGTGCAGTCCGTCACCATCGTCACACCGGACGCCGACGAGACCGGGGTTGCCGCACTCGCGGCCGAACTGGCGGTCCGTGTGCTCGCCGACCCCACCCCGGCCGGGCACTCCGATCCCCTCAACAACGCCATCCGTGCCGCGGCCGCGGTCGTCGGCGCCGAGACAACGAATGTCGCAGCGCTCCAAGGTGATCTGCCCGCATTGCGCAGCGTCGAACTCGACCAGGCGATCGCCGCCGCGCACGTCTACCCGCGCAGCTTCGTGGCCGACCGGCACGGCACCGGGACCTCGGCGCTGTTCGCCTTCGGTGTTCCGCTGGATCCCAACTTCGGAACCAATTCCGCTGTTTCCCACCGAAATTCGGGCGCAATCGAACTGTCCGAACCGTGGCCCGGGCTGCGTTGCGACATTGACACACCCGACGACCTGGACGCGGCCCGGCGCTTCGGCATCGGCACCGCCACCGCGCGCGAGATCGACATGGTCAACGGTTCGGTGAGCGGTGCCGCTAGCAACCCACACTGCGATAGGCGATGATTCAACGGTGACCGACATCGAGACCGACCAACCGGCCGCCGTGGCTGCTGGGGATGACGTGGCCGCGGACGGGCGGCATCAGTCCCCCGAGGCCCCGCCCGCCGCGACCTCTCCCGGTCTGGACATCCAGGAACTGCCGGAAAACCGGTACCTCAACCGCGAACTGAGCTGGCTGGACTTCAACGCGCGTGTGCTGGCCCTGGCCGACGACTCGTCGCTGCCGCTGCTGGAACGCGCGAAGTTCCTGGCGATCTTCGCGTCGAACCTCGACGAGTTCTACATGGTCCGGGTGGCCGGCCTGAAACGCCGCGACGAGATGGGGCTGTCCGTGCGGTCGGCCGACGGCCTGTCCCCGCGCGAACAGCTGCGCCGCATCGGCGAGCGCACCCAGCAGATTGCCAGCCGGCACGCGCGGGTCTTCCTCGACGAGGTCCGTCCGGCGCTGGCCGCCGAGGGCATCCTGGTGGTCGGCTGGTCCGACATCGACCAGCACGAACGCGATCGGCTCGCCTCCTACTTCAACGAGCAGGTCTTCCCGGTGCTCACGCCGCTGGCGGTCGACCCGGCGCACCCGTTCCCGTTCGTGAGCGGGCTGAGCCTCAACCTGGCGATCACCGTGCGCCAGCCCGAGGACGGCACCACGCATTTCGCGCGTATCAAGGTGCCCGACAACGTCGACCGGTTCGTCGAACTCAAGGGTGACGAACGGGAGGACGGTCACCACAACGTCCGGTTCCTGCCCATGGAGGAACTGATCGCGGCGTTCCTGCCGGCGTTGTTCCCCGGCCTGGACATCGTGGAACACCATGCCTTCCGGATCACCCGCAATGCCGGCATGGCGGTCGAAGAGGACCGCGACGAGGACCTGCTGCAGGCCCTCGAACGCGAGTTGGCGCGGCGCCGGTTCGGTTCGCCGGTGCGCCTCGAGGTCGCCGACGACATGACCGAGAACATGCTCGAATTGCTGCTGCGCGAACTCGATGTCCATCCCGGCGACGTCATCCAGGTCCCCGGACTACTGGACCTGTCGTCGCTGTGGCAGGT
>JAKIXW010000008.1:0-11940 GCA_022708865.1 Acidobacteriota bacterium | reverse complement strand
CGGCGTGGACCGGCCGGCGCTCAAGGACCGCGCGTTCGTGCCCGCCACGCCGCCGGCGTTCGGTGAACGGGAAACGCCGAAGAGCATTTTCGCGACGCTGCGCGACGGCGATGTGCTGGTGCACCATCCCTACGACTCGTTCTCGACGACGGTGCAGCGGTTCATCGAGCAGGCCGCAGCCGACCCGAACGTGTTGGCCATCAAGCAGACCCTGTACCGGACCTCGGGTGACTCCCCGATCGTCAACGCCCTGATCGACGCCGCCGAGGCCGGTAAGCAGGTGGTGGCCCTCGTCGAGATCAAGGCCCGGTTCGACGAGCAGGCGAACATCACCTGGGCACGCAAGCTGGAGCAGGCCGGCGTGCACGTGGTCTACGGACTGATCGGGCTCAAGACCCACTGCAAGACGTGCCTGGTGGTGCGGCGTGAGGGTTCGACGATCCGCCGCTACTGCCATATCGGCACCGGCAACTACAACCCCAAGACCGCGCGACTCTACGAGGACGTGGGTCTGCTGACCGCGTCGCCGGACATCGGCGCGGATCTGACCGACCTGTTCAATTCGCTCACCGGCTATTCGCGAAAAGTCAGCTACCGCAATCTGCTGGTCGCCCCGCACAGTGTGCGCAAGGGCATCATCGAGCGCATCGAGCGGGAGGTCGAGGCGGCCCGCGGCGGCGCCGACGGGCGCATCCGGCTGAAGATGAACGCTCTGGTCGACGAGCAGGTGATCGATGCGCTCTACCGCGCCTCACAGGCGGGGGTGCGGGTCGAGGTCGTGGTTCGCGGCATCTGCGCGTTGCGGCCGGGGGCGCCGGGGTTCTCGGAGAACATCGTGGTGCGTTCGATCCTCGGCCGGTTCCTCGAACATTCACGCATTATTCACTTCAGCGCCATCAACGAATTCTGGATCGGCAGCGCCGACATGATGCATCGTAATCTCGACCGCCGGGTGGAGGTGATGGCGCAGGTGAAGGAGCCCAGGTTGACGGCTCAGCTCGACGATGTCTTCGAATCGGCGATGGACCCCGCGACGCGCTGTTGGGAGTTGGGCGCCGACGGCCACTGGACCGCACTGCCGGATGAGGGCCAGTCGGTCCGCGATCATCAGGCCTCCATGATGGAGAAGCACCGCCACCCGTAACCGGTCACTCGTTATCACCGGCACATCCGGTCCCCGAAGGGCGCCGGATTGACCTGCAGGAGTTGAGGTGTCCAACGATGCGCCCAGCCGTCCCGCGCAAGTGCGCGCCGCCGGAGCGGTGCTCTGGCGGTACCGGAATGCCGAATCGGACCCGGCGCTCGAGATCGCCATCGTCCACCGCCCGCGGTACGACGACTGGTCGTTACCCAAGGGCAAGGTCGATCCGGGTGAGACCGAGGCGGTCACCGCGGTGCGCGAGATCCTCGAGGAGACGGGCTACCACTGCCGGCTGGCGCGGCGGATCCTGTCGGTGAGCTATCCCGTCGGCGACACCGTCAAGAAGGTCGTCTACTGGGCGGCACAGGCCGGCGAGGGCGATTTCAGCCCGAATGACGAGGTGGACCAGCTGATCTGGCTGCCGGTGCACGATGCGCTGGCCACATTGACCTATCCGTTCGACCGGAAAGTATTGCGCAGGTTCGCCAAACAGCCGGCGGACACCCAGACGGTGTTGATCGTCCGGCACGCGACGGCGGGCCGCAAGAGCCGCTACAAGGGTGACGACCGCAAGCGGCCGCTGGACAAACACGGCCGGGCGCAGGCGGAATCGCTGGTGTGGCTGCTGCTCGCGTTCGGCGCCACCGACCTGCACGCCGCCGATCGGGTGCGCTGCCACCAGACCATCGAACCGTTGGCCGACGAACTCTCGACACGCATCCACGATGAACCGGCGCTCACCGAGGAGGCCTACGCCGACCGGCCCAAACGTACGCGCCAGCGGGTACTCGAGATCGCCGCGAAATCCGGCACGCGGGTTATCTGCTCACAGGGCAAGGTGATTCCGGATCTGATCGCCTGGTGGTGCCAGCGCGACGGCGCGCGGCCCGACAAGTCCCGTAACCGCAAGGGCAGCGTGTGGGTGTTGTCGATCGCCGACGGCAAGCTGATCGCGGCCGATCACATCGGCAGCCCGCTGGCGGCGCCCGAGAGTTAGCACACAGCGAAACGCCGCGGGAGTGATGCTCCCGCGGCGTTTCGCTGTTCAGTACCGAGTGCGGGTTACTTGCGGCCCCGGGCCGGAGCCTTCTTGGCGGCGACCTTCTTGACGGCGGCCTTCTTCACGACGGCCTTCTTCACCGGAGCCTTCTTCGCCGGCGCGGCCTTCTTCACGACGGCCTTCTTCACGACGGCCTTCTTGACGGCCTGCTTCACGACGGCCTTCTTGACGGCCTTCTTCACCGCGGCCTTCTTGACGGCACGCTTGGCGGCGGTCTTGCGGACAGCGCCGCCACCGACCGAGCCGCGCTTCACCGCGGGACCATCCGAAGGAAGCTTCTGGGCCCCGGCCACAACGGCTTTGAACTGAGCACCGGGACGGAACGCGGGCACGGACGTCGGCTTCACCTTCACCGTCTCTCCGGTGCGCGGATTACGCGCAACACGGGCGGCGCGCTTGCGCTGCTCGAAAACGCCGAAGCCGGTGATGGTCACGCTCTCGCCCTTGTGCACGGCACGCACGATCGTGTCGACGATGTGCTCGACGGCGGCGGTCGCCTGCCGGCGGTCCGAGCCGAGCTTCTCCGTGAGTACGTCGATGAGCTCCGCTTTGTTCATGCAAACCCTCCGAGATTGAGCGGCCCTCCTTGAGCCGACTAGAGGACACGGTAAACCTTGGCAAGGCTGATTTCCAAGTGCCACGCGCAGTTTCACCGATTCTGGCGAACTTTCTGCCGACCCGGTCGGCAATCCGGTTGGGCCGCTTGACCCCTCGAATAGGGCTCGGAAAGGGGTTCCGGAGGTATCAGGTAGCCGGCAGAGTTCTCGGTTTCCATTCCGGGCGGGCCGATTCGAAAGCCTCGATCTGATCGAGTTTCCGCAGCGTAAGGCCTATATCGTCGAGACCTTCGAGCAATCGCCACGCGGTGTAATCGTCAATCGTGAACGGCACCACCGCCGTTCCGGCGGTGATAGTCCGATCTTGAAGATTGACAGTAATTTCCAGTCCTGGACTTTGTTCGATCAACTTCCACAGGAGTTCGACATCGTCGTGGCTCACCTGTGCTGCCACCAATCCGGCCTTACCCGCATTCCCGCGGAAAATATCGGCAAATCGCGGCGAGATCACCACCCGGAATCCATAATCCATCAGCGCCCACACGGCGTGTTCACGCGATGATCCGGTGCCGAAATCCGGCCCGGCCACCAGAACCGAGCCCTTGTCGAACGGGCTGAGATTCAGGATGAAGCTCGGATCGGCGCGCCAAGCGGCGAAAAGCCCGTCCTCGAAACCCGTTCGGGTCACCCGCTTCAGGTAGACCGCGGGGATGATCTGGTCGGTGTCGACGTTGGAACGCCGCAGCGGGACACCGATTCCGGTATGGGTGTGAAATGCCTCCATCAGAGCTCCTCCAGGTCCTTCAGTTCAGATCCGCCGGTGACGACAGCGTTCCGCGCACCGCCGTCGCGGCGGCCACCACCGGCGAAACCAGGTGGGTGCGCCCGCCCTTGCCCTGCCGGCCTTCGAAATTGCGGTTCGACGTCGATGCGCAGCGCTCGCCGGGCGACAGCTGATCCGGGTTCATCCCCAAGCACATCGAGCAGCCCGCCTGGCGCCAGTCGGCACCGGCGGCGGTGAATATGTCGGCCAGACCTTCGGATTCGGCCTGGGCACGCACCTTCATCGAGCCGGGCACGATCAGCATCCGCACGCTGTCGGCGACCTTGCGCCCACGCAGCACGTCGGCCACTGCCCGCAGGTCCTCGATCCGCCCGTTGGTGCACGAGCCGACGAACACTGCATCAACGGGGATCTCCCGCATCGGAGTGCCGGCCCGAAGGTCCATGTATGCCAAGGCCTTCTCGGCGGCCTGCTTGCTGTCGTCGTCGGTCATCAGCTCGGGATCGGGGACGTTGCCCGACAGCGGAACACCCTGTCCGGGGTTGGTGCCCCAGGTGACGAACGGGCTCAGGCTGGCCGCGTCGATATAGACCTCGGTGTCGAATTCCGCTCCCGGGTCGGTGCGTAACGTGTCCCAGGCGGCCACCGCGTGGTCCCAGTCCGCGCCGGTGGGCGCATGCGCGCGGCCCTTCAGATACTCGTAGGTGGTTTCATCGGGGGCCACCATGCCGGCCCGCGCCCCGGCCTCGATGCTCATGTTGCAGACCGTCATCCGGCCTTCCATCGACAGCGACTCGATGGCGCTGCCGCGGTATTCGATCACATGGCCCTGGCCACCGCCGGTCCCGATCTTGGCGATCACGGCCAGGATGATGTCCTTGGCGGTGACGCCGGGCGGCAGCACACCGTCGACGTTGACCGCCATGGTCCTGAACGGTTTGAGCGGCAGGGTCTGGGTGGCCAGCACGTGTTCCACCTCGGACGTGCCGATGCCCATCGCGATGGCCCCGAACGCGCCGTGGGTCGAGGTGTGGCTGTCGCCGCACACCACCGTCATTCCCGGCTGGGTCAGGCCCAGCTGCGGTCCGATGATGTGCACGATCCCCTGCTCGGCATCGCCCATGGGGTGCAACCGGATACCGAACTCCTCACAGTTGCGCCGCAGCGTCTCGACCTGGGTGCGGGACACCGGGTCCGCGATCGGCTGGTCGATGTCGACCGTCGGGACGTTGTGGTCCTCGGTGGCGATCGTCAGGTCGGGGCGGTGCACCGGACGGCCGGCCAGCCGCAGTCCGTCGAACGCCTGCGGGCTGGTGACCTCGTGCACCAGGTGCAGATCGATGTAGATGAGATCGGGTTCGCCGTCGCCGGCCGCCACAACATGGTCGGCCCAGACCTTTTCGGCCATGGTCCGTGGTCTTTCGGCCGCCCTTGCGTTATTGGACATCACATCTCGATTCCCCCGCAGCCGGAATTCACACGGGCTGGCTATCTCAACATGCGGGAAGCTAATATCTCTCTGTGAGACAGGATAGCGGCATCGGCGTTCTCGACAAAGCCGTGGGGGTGTTGCACGCGATTGCCGACTCCCCGTGTGGACTGGCCGAACTCTGCGACCGCACCGGACTTCCGCGCGCCACCGCGCACCGGCTGGCCGCCGGCCTGGAGGTGCACCGGCTGCTGGCCCGCAGCGGGGACGGCCGCTGGCAGCTCGGGCCCGCCCTGACCGAGCTGGCCGCCCACGTCGACGACCCGCTGCTGGCCGCCGGGGCGGCCGTCCTGCCGCGCCTTCGCGAGATCACCGGAGAGAGCGTGCAGTTGTATCGCCGGGACGGCACCTCCCGGGTCTGCGTGGCTGCCCTGGAACCCCCTGCGGGACTGCGCGATACCGTGCCCGTCGGAACCCGGCTGCCGATGACGGCGGGTTCGGGCGCCAAAGTGTTGCTGGCCTTCGGCGATGCGGCCACGCGGGATGCGGTGTTGCCCGCGGCGATGTTCACCGAACGCGCGCTCGCGGAGGTCCGCCGCCGCGGCTGGGCGCAGAGCGCCGCCGAGCGCGAACCCGGCGTCGCCAGTGTGTCGGCGCCGGTGCGTGATTCCACCGGTGCGGTGATCGCGGCGATCTCGGTGTCCGGCCCGATCGACCGGATGGGTCGCCGGCCCGGCGAACGCTGGGCTACCGACCTGCTGGCCGCGGCCGAGGCGCTGACCCGCCGCCTCTGACCCGCAACAGATAGAGCACGGCCCCCACGGCCAGCAGCCCCGACCCGGCCAGCACCGAGGCGGTCGGCAACGTGAAAGCGACTGTGACACAACCGATGCCGCCGACTGCCGGAACCAGCCGAGCCCGCCCCAGGGTGAGGGCGGAAGCATTGGCGATCGCGTAGTAGGCCAGTACGGCGAACGACGAGAAGCCGATCACCCCACGCAGATCGGCGCTCACTGCCAGGACCGCGACCACCGCGCCGATCGCGATCTCGGCGCACTGCGGCACCGCGAACCTGGGGTGCACGACCGCCAGGATGCGCGGCAGGTGACCGTCGCGGGCCATTGCCAGCACGGTCCGGGACACCCCCAGCAGCAGCGCCAGCAGCGCACCCGTCGCGGCCAGGGCCGCACCGCCGGCCACCACGGGAGCCAGCCGGTCGGCACCGACCGCGCGCACCGCGTCGAGCAGCGGAGCGCTGGCGGCGGCCAGCCGCCCCGGCCCCAGAACGCCGAGCACGGCGACCGCCACCGCGAGATACACGCCTAGTGCGATGGCCAGCGCCAGCCGGATCGCCCGCGGGATGACGCGGGCCGGGTCGCGCACCTCCTCGGCCAGGGTGGCGATCCGCGCATACCCGGCGAACGCGAAGAACAGCAGCCCGGCCGCCTGCAGGATGCCCGCGATCGACCCGGGAGCGCCGTGGCTCAACCGATCCGCTTCCCAGCGGCCCGAGTGCACGGTCGCAGCGACGACGCCGGCCAGCACGGCGAGCACCAGCAGCACGATCAGGCGGGTCACCCGGGCCGACTTCTGCACGCCGGCACAGTTGATGACGGTGACCACGACGACCACCGACAGCGCCACCAGATGTGCGTGTGCGGGCCACAGGTAGAATCCGACCGTCAACGCCATGGCCGCACAGGACGCCGTCTTTCCGACAATGAAAGCCCAGCCGGCCAGGAGACCGGGTAGCGCACCGCGAGCCGCGCCGACGAGACGGCGTTGCAGTACGCGATCAGCCCCGCGACCGCCAGCCCTGCGAGCAATCCGGACCCACCGGCCGCGGCCGCCGGCCCGAGGGCGGCGAAGATCCCGGCCCCCAGCATCGCGCCCAACCCGACCAGCACCGCGTCGAACACCCCGAGGCTGCGTGGCAACTCGCTCGACGGCCCCGACGGAGTCACCCGGCCGAGGCTACTGACACACTCCACTGCATGGGAACCAAACAACGCTCGCAGATCGTGATGTCCGAGGACGAGATCACCGACTTCGTCACCAACAGCCGCACTGGAACCCTTGCCACCATTGGGGCCGACGGTCTGCCGCACCTGGTGGCCATGTGGTACGGCATCGTCGACGGGGTCGTCTGGCTCGAGACGAAGATCAAGTCGCAGAAGGCCGTGAACCTGCTCCGCGACCCGCGGTTCACGTTCATGATCGAGGACGGCGACACCTATGACACCTTGCGGGGTGTGTCGTTCGAGGGCACCGTCGAGATCGTCGATGACCCGGACACCATCCTCGCGGTGGGAATCAGTGTGTGGGAGCGCTACACCGGCCCCTACACCGAGGAGATGCGCCCCGGGGTCGACATGATGATGAACAAGCGGGTAGCCGTGCGGCTGAACTCGAGCCGGACCCGATCGTGGGATCACCGCAAGCTCGGGATGCCGCCGATGCCGATGTCGGGATCCACCGCGCCCCAGCAATAGCGGCCCGAATGGAGAAAGGCTCTCGGATTCCCGAGAGCCTTTTCTGCTGGTACCCCCGATGGGATTCGAACCCACGCTACCGCCGTGAGAGGGCGGCGTCCTAGGCCGCTAGACGACGGGGGCTAGAACTTACGGTTGGAAAGCATAGCTCAGGCGAAACCGCCCGACCTAATTCACCAGACTGCCTTCGGCGGGCCTCGTGCTCGCGGAACTACACCGGTCGCCGAACCCGCCGAATTGCTGGGGTACCAGGACTCGAACCTAGAATGAGGGAATCAGAATCCCTAGTGTTGCCAATTACACCATACCCCATTGACTACCCATCTTTGCTGGTCAGACACCATGGCCCACACATATGCAGGGTTTCCGGTGACCGGTCCAGCCCGTCAGGGCCGTCGGCAAGACTACCAAAGATTTCGGGCAGCCCTTAATCACGGTCAGCCCTGCGCCGCCCGCAGCCGGGCCAGACTGCGCTCCCGGCCCAGCAACTCCATCGACTCGAACAGCGGCGGACTGACCGACGAACCGGTGACGGCCACCCGGATCGGGCCGAAGGCCTTACGGGGCTTGAGTTCCAGGCCGTCGATCAGGCTCGCCTTCAACGCGGCCTCGATGTTCGGTGTCGTCCAGTCCCCCACCGCATCCAGCGCGGCCAGCGCGGTCAAGGACGCCTCGAGTACCGGCGTCGAATCGGGCCCCAGTTCCTTGGCGGCGGCCCTCGGGTCGATCTCGTAGGAGCCGTCGTCGAGGAACTTCAACAGCCCCCACGCATCGCTGAGCACCACGATCCGGGTCTGCACCAGCCCGGCGGCCTCGGCGAATCCGGCGTCGTCCAGACCGGTGTCGTGGCCGTGGGTGGCGAAGTAGTCGCGCAGTCGGGCGGTGAAATCCGTTGGGGACAACAGCCGGATGTGCTCGGCGTTGAGCGCGTCGGCCTTCTTCTGGTCGAAACGCGCGGGGTTGGAGTTGACGTCGGCGACGTCGAAGGCCGCGACCATCTCCTCCAGACCGAAGATGTCGTTGTCGTCGGCGATCCCCCAGCCCAGCAGCGCAAGGTAATTCAGCAGACCCTCGGGGATGAACCCGCGGTCGCGATGCAGGAACAGATCGGACTGCGGGTCACGTTTGGACAGCTTCTTGTTGCCGTCACCCAGAACCGGTGGCAGATGCGCGAACTGCGGGGTGGCCTCGGCCACCCCGATCCGGATGAGCGCCGCGTAGAGCGCGAGTTGGCGCGGGGTCGACGGCAGCAGATCCTCGCCGCGCAGCACGTGGGTGATCTTCATGCACGCGTCGTCGACCGGATTGACCAAGGTGTACAACGGATCTCCGTTGCCCCGGGTGATCGCGAAGTCCGGCACCGACCCGGCCGGAAACGTCGTCTCCCCGCGCACCAGGTCGTGCCAGGTGAGATCGGTGTCGGGCATCCGCAGGCGCAGCACCGGATTTCGGCCCTCGGCCCGGTAGGCGGCGCGCTGCTCGTCGGTCAACCCCCGATCGAAGTTGTCGTAGCCCAGCTTGGGGTTGCGACCGGCCGCCACATGTCTGGCCTCGACCTCCTCCGCCGTCGAAAACGCCTCGTAGGCCTCACCGGCCGCCAAGAGCTTGTCGATGACGTCGCGGTAGATCTCGCTGCGCTGCGACTGCCGGTACGGACCGTACGGTCCGCCGACCTCGGGGCCCTCGTCCCAGTTCAGGCCGAGCCAGCGCAGTGCATCGAGCAGCGCGTTGTAGCTGTCTTCGCTGTCGCGGGCCGCGTCGGTGTCCTCGATGCGGAACACGAAGTCGCCGCCGGTGTGCCGCGCATACGCCCAGTTGAACAGAGCGGTACGGATCAGGCCGACGTGCGGGGTGCCCGTCGGCGAGGGGCAGAAACGGACGCGAACTGGGGTGGTCATCTCTTGCCTCTACTTCTGCTTGCGCACAACGGGATTCGACAGCGTGCCGATCCCGGAGATGGTGATGCTGACGATGTCGCCGTCCTCGATCGGGCCCACACCCTCGGGGGTTCCGGTCAGGATCAGGTCGCCCGGCAGCAGCGTCATGACCGCCGACACCCATTCGACGATCGCGCCGACGTCGTGCAGCATCAGCGCGGTGTTCGAGTGCTGACGCACCTCCCCGTTGACCTTGGTGGTCAACTCGAGATCGGCGGGATCCAGATCGGTGACGATCCACGGGCCCACCGGGCAGAACGTGTCATGCCCCTTGGCCCGCATCCACTGGCCGTCCTGCTTCTGCTGATCGCGCGCCGAGACGTCGTTGGCGATCGTGTAGCCCAGGATGTTCTCGGCGGCGCGGGCGGCCGGCACGTCCTTGCAGGGCCGGCCGATCACGACAGCGAGCTCACCTTCGTGATGGACGGGGTTGGCGTCTGGCGGCAGCTGGATCGCCACGTTGGGCCCGATGATCGCGGTGTTCGGCTTGAGGAAGATCACCGGATCCTCGGGGGCGACGCCGCCCATCTCGGCGGCATGGGCGGCGTAGTTCTTGCCCATGCAGATCACCTTGCTGGCCAGGATGGGAGCCAGTAGCCGCACGTCGGCCAGCGGCCAGGACCGGCCGGTGAACGTCGGTGATCCGAACGGGTGCTCGGCGATCTCACGGCACACGGCCGTGGTTGTTTCGCCCTCGACGTCACCCTCGATCGAAACGAAGGCGACGCCGTCGGGGCTGGCGATTCGACCTAGGCGCATTGGTTCAGGGTAGTGAGGCGTGTGGTTTCGGCCGCACTCAGTCCTGGAAGATCGACCAGACCGACTCGGTCACCGAAGCCCCAGAACACGGCTGTGCGCGACAAGGCTGCAGCGCGTCGCCCATCCGTTACAGCCTTTGGCTCGGCTCGAACCAGCCGAAGCGTCACGGACGCGGCACCGCAATAACCTCGACAACCTTCGAAATCCCCTCGAAATCAGCGGAATTCGTGGTGAACAGCGGCAACTGCATCGCCAGGGCGATCGCTGCGATCATCTGGTCGGCTACCCGCGATCGCGGGGATCGGCCAGATTCGCGAACGGCGGCGGTGATGGCGCCAAATGCCCGTGCCGCCTCCACCCCGAAGGGGATCGGCTCGAAGGCACTCTCGACACGCTGGAGCAATTCCATCCGCCTGGCCCGTTCGATGCCGTCATCGGTCGCGTGCACGCCGGCCGCAAGTTCGGCGATGGTGATCGCGCTGACGGCAATCTTCCGCGGAAGCAGCTCCGGATCCAGCCGATTCCAATGGATCAGAATGTTGGTATCGACAAGACCGGCATCACCCGGCGCCCCGTCATCGGGCATACGGATCGTCGGCGTAGGGATCGGCCATCGCATCGATATCAGCACGGAACCGATCGGCATCGATGACCGGAAGATGCTTGCCCAGCGCCAGAACCTCCTCCCGAGGAACGAACGTCCGACGGGGCCGCAGTGGAACCAGTTGTCCGATTCCCCGTCCATCACGCGTCACGACGAACGTGTCCCCCCGCTCGACCGCATCCATGATCTCGCGGGACCGCATGCGCAAATCGCGTTGGCTGATTTCGGCGGGCCGGCCCATCACCACACAGTACCACCGGGTGCTACCGTGTGCTATGGCACCAGAGAAGCTGCCGAATCCGGCATCCCTGACCGAGTTCCCGTTCAACATGTTCGTCCGGCTGCTGGCCACCGGCGACGTGCGCGCCACCGCCGCCCAGCACGCGTCGTTCCGGCGGTTCGCCGACCTGGGGGATCCGCTGGCCGACGACCTGGTGGCGATGATGCAGCGCCTTCCCACCGGTGAGGGCCGGGCGATGTTCGAGGCGGCGGTGGACGGCGGTCTGGGCGCGGTCGCCGACCCGCCGCCCGAGCTGGTGGCGTTCTTCGCCGCCGTGGAGGACGAGCCGTACTGGCTGGACCACGACAAGCTGGCACTGGCCGCCCGGGTCAGCATGCGCACGGGCATCGTCGGCATCGGGCTGGCACTGCCCGGGCTGGCGCTGACCGGGGGCTATCTGGCCTCCAAGGCCGACAAGCCGTTGGTGGGCACCGGGGATCTGCGCGAAATGGCGCCGCGCCGGCTCAACGAGACCGCGCAGTGGTACATCGACGTCACCTCGCCGGGCGGACTGGACCGGTTCGCCCGGGGATACACCGGGACCCTGCGGGTGCGGGTGATGCACGCGATGGTGCGGGCCGCGATGGCCCGGCGCGAGGACTGGGACTTCGAACAATGGGACGCGCCGGTCAACCAGGTCCAGCTGGCCGGGACGCTGATGCTGTTCTCGCTGGCCAACCTGGCGGGCTGTCAGGCGATGGGCATGCGCTTCACCGACCGTGAGCGTGATGCGGTGTTCCACTTCTGGCGCTACGTGGGCGGGCTGATGGGCGTTCATCCCGAGCTGGCACCGACCTGCGAGGCGGACACCTGGCGGTTGTTCTGGCTCGAGGCCGACACCGAGTTCCTGCCCGACGACGATTCCATGCGGCTGGCCGACGCGCTGCACGGCGGCCG
>JAKIXW010000089.1:523-13637 GCA_022708865.1 Acidobacteriota bacterium | reverse complement strand
GGTGCTGACACCGGGATGGCACACGGTGGCCCGCGCCCCGCTGTGGGTGGCTGCGGTCTGGTCGTTGCTGGTGCTGGCGATCGTGCACTCGTCGGGGCCCTTCGGCGGACCGGTCGGCCGGGTCATCTCGCTCTACAGCGATCTGTTCTACAGCGACCCCCGCCGGTTGTCGGGGGTCATCACGCTGCTGCTCACCCCGATGGCCGGACTGGGGCTGTTCACCGCGACGGGGCTGGCGGCCGATTCAGCCCGCGCGATCCCGGGTCCCGATTCTGGGTCGGGGTGCTGTGCGTCCTGCTGGTGGGCAGCACCGCTGGCCTGGCCTGGCACTACTTCCCCCGGCACAAGTACCTGTTCGGGGAGAAGTACGACCAGGTGATCATCAACCAGAAAGACCTCGAGGCGTTCGCCTACCTGGCGACGCTGCCGGGTGCGCGCGACACGCTGATCGGCAACGCGAACACCGACGGCACGGCATGGATGTACGCCGTCGCCGGGCTGCACCCGCTCTGGACGCATTACGACTATCCGGTACAGCAGGGGCCGGGCTATCAGCGGTTCATCTTCTGGGCGTACGCCGACGACGCCGATCATGATTCCCGGGTGGCCGCGGCCGTCGAAGCACTCGGAATTCGTTACGTCCTGACGAGCACGACGGTGGTCCGCGGGTTCAAGATGCCCGACGGACTAGTGTCCTTGGGAGACTCGAAATCGTGGGCCAAGGTCTACGACAACGGCCAGGCCCGCATCTACGAGTGGCGCGGAGGAGGAGCACACACACCGTGAGCACGGACGACGACAACATCGAGATCATCGGTGTGCCCGGCGACGGGCGCGTGCAG
Organism: Acidobacteriota bacterium; assembly: GCA_022708865.1. Classification (GTDB taxonomy): domain Bacteria; phylum Actinomycetota; class Actinomycetes; order Mycobacteriales; family Mycobacteriaceae; genus Mycobacterium. The sequence continues at coordinate 12,795 of JAKIXW010000089.1, read as the reverse complement.
GACGCCGGGGAGGACCCGGACACTTCGATCACCGATCTGGTGCAGCAGCCCGCCAAGGTGATGCGCATCGGCACGATGATCAAGCAGCTCCTCGAGGAGGTGAAGGCCGCGCCGCTGGACGACGCGAGCCGGAACCGGCTGCGCGAGATCCACAAGGCGTCGATCCACGAGCTCGAGGACGGGCTGGCCCCCGAGCTGCGCGACGAACTCGAGCGGCTGGCGTTGCCGTTCACCGACGATGCCGTGCCGTCGGATGCCGAGCTGCGCATCGCGCAGGCCCAGTTGGTGGGCTGGCTCGAAGGCCTGTTCCACGGCATCCAGACCGCGCTGTTCGCCCAGCAGATGGCGGCGCGTGCGCAGCTCGAACAGATGCGTCAGGGCGCACTGCCGCCCGGCGTCGTGGTGCCCGGCGGCCAGCGCGGGCCGGCGGGGGCGTCCGGGTCCGCTGGCACCGGGCAGTACCTGTAGAGCGCCCGGCGGTGAGTGAGCCCTATATCCAGACCAGGGACGCCTGGGTCGAATTCCCCATCTTCGACGCGAAGTCGAGGTCGCTGAAGAAGGCGTTCCTCGGCAAGGCCGGAGGCACCATCGGCCGCAACGAATCCAACGTCGTGGTGGTGGAAGCGCTGCGGGACATCACCATGTCGTTGCAGATGGGCGACCGCGTCGGCCTGGTAGGACACAACGGGGCCGGCAAATCGACGCTGCTGCGACTGCTCTCGGGGATCTACGAACCGACCCGCGGGGTCGCCACGGTTCGCGGCCGGGTGGCGCCGGTGTTCGACCTCGGCGTGGGCATGGATCCGGAGATCTCCGGATTCGAGAACATCATCATCCGGGGGCTGTTCCTCGGGCAGACCCGCAAGCAGATGCTGGCCAAGGTCGACGAGATCGCCGAGTTCACCGAGCTCGGCGAGTACCTGTCGATGCCGTTGCGCACCTACTCGACGGGCATGCGGGTGCGGTTGGCGATGGGCGTCGTCACCAGCATCGACCCGGAGATCCTGCTGCTCGATGAGGGCATCGGCGCTGTCGACGCGGAGTTCCTCAAGAAGGCCCAGTCCCGGTTGCAGAGCCTGGTCGAACGCTCCGGGATCCTGGTCTTCGCAAGCCATTCCAACGAATTCCTGGCGCGGCTGTGCAAGACCGCGATGTGGATCGACCACGGCACGGTGCGCATGGAGGGCGGCATCGAGGAAGTGGTGGGCGCCTACGAGGGCCCCGACGCCGCCCGGCACGTGCGCGAGGTGCTCGAGGAAACCCGGCTCCGATGACGGGCACGGTGATCGCGGTGGTTGTCACCCACCGCCGCGTCGGGGAACTGGGCAACTCGCTGAAAATGCTTGCGGCGCAAAGTCACTCGGTGGATCACCTGATCGTGGTGGATAATGACGCCGATTCGCGGGTGGGCGATCTCGTTGCGGCCCAATCCATTCCGTGCACCTACCTGGCGTCGCGCCGCAACCTCGGCGGCGCCGGGGGGTTCGCGCTGGGTATGCTGCACGCGCTGGCACTGGGCGCCGACTGGGTCTGGCTGGCCGACGACGACGGCCGGCCCGCCGACGCCGATGTGCTCGCGACGCTGCTGGAGTGCGCGGAACGCCACGGGCTGGCCGAGGTCTCGCCGATGATCTGCAACCTCGATCACCCCGAGAAGCTTGCCTTCCCGCTGCGACGCGGCCTGTCCTGGCGCCGTCGGGTCGACGAGCTGCTGGTCGAATCCGCACTTCCGGATCTGATGCCCGGCATCGCATCGCTGTTCAACGGCGCCTTGTTCCGGGCTTCGACCGTGGAAGCCGTTGGGGTGCCGGATCTTCGGCTGTTCATGCGCGGCGACGAGGTCGAGGTGCACCGGCGCCTGGTGCGCTCCGGGCTGCCATTCGGCACCTGCCTGGAGGCGGCGTACCTGCACCCGGAGGGCAGCGACGAGTTCAAACCGATCCTCGGCGGACGGATGCACACGCAGTATCCGGAGAGCGATGTCAAGCGTTTCTACACCTACCGCAACCGCGGCTACCTGTTGTCGCAGCCCGGCCTGCGCAAGCTGCTCCCGCAGGAGTGGCTGCGGTTCGGCTGGTACTTCCTGGTGACCCGCCGGGACCCGACAGGCCTGGCCGAATGGATTCGGTTGCGCCGCTTGGGCAGACAGGAAAGGTTCGGGCAGAAATGACGTTCGTCGACGCGGCCAGTCAGTCCCGGACGTTCGGGCGGGCCCGCAAGGATCTGGTGGACGGCTTCGGCCGGCGCGAACTGTGGCTGCACCTGGGCTGGCAGGACATCAAACAGCGCTACCGCCGCAGTGTGCTGGGCCCGTTCTGGATCACCATCGCGACGGGCACCACCGCGGTGGCGATGGGCGCGTTGTACAGCAAGCTCTTTCATCTCGAACTCGCGGTGCACCTGCCCTACGTGACGCTTGGCCTGATCGTCTGGAACCTGATCAACGCCGCGATCCTCGAGGGGGCCGACGTGTTCGTGGCCAACGAGGGACTGATCAAACAGCTCCCGACGCCGTTGTCGGTGCACGTCTACCGGCTGGTGTGGCGGCAGATGATCCTGTTCGCGCACAACATCGTCATCTTCGTCGTCATCGCGATCATCTTCCCGAAACCCTGGAACTGGGCCGATCTTTCGGTGATCCCCGCGCTGCTGCTCATCACACTCAACTGCGTGTGGGTGGCCCTGTGCTTCGGGATCCTGTCCACCCGCTACCGCGACATCAGCCCGCTGCTGTTCTCACTCGTGCAGTTGCTGTTCTTCATGACGCCGATCATCTGGAACAACAACACCCTGCACCAGCAGGGCGCCGACCGCTGGGCCAAGATCGTCGAACTCAACCCGCTGCTGCACTACCTGGAGATCGTCCGGGCGCCGCTGCTGGGCGACCCGCAGCATCTGCGGCACTGGGCGGTGGTGATCGCGCTGACCGTCATCGGCTGGGTCGTCGCGCTGGTCGCGATGCGCCAGTACCGGGCCCGCGTGCCCTACTGGGTGTGATCAGCCCGGGATGGCAAACCCCTGACCGCCGAGCGCTCACTCACGTACGCAAACAGGGTCGAAAAGCGTACGCAGCTGAGCGGTCGGCGAAGTGGGTCAGCCGGCGACGGAGCCGTCGCTCGGTTCGGGACCGAATTCGAACCGCCGGCCGGTGACTTCCGTCGGCGTGATCCGCACGTAGCGCAGCTTCCGCGTCGGGATCCACGGGTACAGCCCGGCCTGCTCGGCCTCCTGGATGTCGTCACTGCCGTAGAGCAATTCGGCGGTGCCCCGGACGATCACGCTCCAGCCCTCGGCGACGCCGTGGTCGTCGGCCTCGAACAGCACGTGGTCGTTCATCACCGTCGAGAACAGTTTGGTGCCCTCCGCGGAGCGGAACAGGATGGTGTGGCGCTGCACCACGAAATTGACCGGGAAGATCTCGGGCCGACCTTCGAGGACCGTGACCAGGCGGCCCAGGTGCACCCCGGAGATCAGATCCCAGCTCTCGTCGTCGCTCAGTACGGTCACCGGCCCGGCGGCTTCGGTTTGTGGCGTCATGAGTCGATCTTCGTCCACTCCCGCCCGTCTTGCATAGGGACACAAGGCACCACTGGCCGGTGCCATACGGCTCACGGACCGGTCAGGGCGTCGAGTTCGGCCTTCAGGTTCGCCCGCGCCGCGTCCTCCCAGCGCTGCCGCCCGACCCGTGTCCGGTACAGCGACGGCCCGGCCAACAGCGCCGCGATGATCGCGGCCCGCCCGGCCCGGAAGAGGTGCTCGTCGACGTGGGCGAACTCCATCCGGATATCCGCGGAGTTGCGCCGGTACCGTTCGCCGTCGATCGCCAGCGACGCCAGGTCGGCGTCCGAGAGCACCTCGGCGTTGTGGTCGCCGGGTTCGGGATTGTGCGCGGCGGTCATCCGGACCAGCCGGGCCACCTCGGCGATGAACGCCGCGTCGGCGTCCAGGCCGGCCAGCTCGGCCTCGGCGCGGCAGGCGCTGAGCTCCTCGTCGTCGTGACGTGCCTCGAACACCGCGTCGTGATACCAGGCCGCCAGCCGCACCGCGTCGGCGTCGTCGGCGGCGCCGGCGAGCATGCCGACGTAACTCAGGATGTCGCGCAGGTGATCGATGTCGTGATAGCGGCGCCGCGGATCCGACCAGCTGTGCAGCAGCGCCGCGCCCACATCGTCGATCAGCGGCGACGAACTGTGGCGGCCCAGCAGCGTGCGCCACGCCCGGACGAGGTCCTGCACAGGGCCATCCTGGCCCATCCTGCCCAGTGCCGCAGCAAGGGGCGCCACGTACGATTCCCGCGATGAGCGAATCGCCCCCGCCCACTGCCGCCGCCTTGGGTCTCAAGACCCAGGGGCTGCGTTTCCTGATCACCGGCGGGCTGTCGGCGTGCGTCGACTACGGCCTGAACATGGCGCTGCATTTCGGGCTGCACGTGCAACCCGACCTGGCCAAGACGCTGAGCTTCATCGCGGGCACCATCACCGCGTACCTGATCAACCGGCGCTGGACGTTCCAGGCCCCGCCCAGCCGGGCCCGGTTCCTGGCCGTGATGGCGCTCTATGCGTTGACCTTCGTCGTGCAGGTCGGCATCTACCACGTGGTGCTGCACGCCATGGACGGCACCGCGTGGGCGGCCACCGTCGGCTTCGTGATCGCGCAGGGCACGGCGACCGTCATCAACTTCATCGTGCAGCGGACGGTCATCTTCCGGCTCCGCTGAAGCGGTGCGGCGCTGACCGGACGGTACCCTCGACGGGATGTCTGTTACCCAGAAGCGCCTGACCGGGTGGGGCCGCACCGCTCCCACCGTCGCGCAGGTGCTCGCCACACCGGACGCCGACGAGATCGCCAAGGCCGTCGCCCAGGCGGGACCGCGCGGCGTCATCGCCCGTGGGCTGGGCCGGTCCTACGGCGACAACGCGCAGAACGGCGGCGGCCTGGTCGTCGAGATGTCGGAACTGAACCGCATCCATTCCTGCGGGCCCGATTCGACCGTCGTGGACGTCGATGCCGGGGTGTCCCTGGACCAGTTGATGAAGGCGGCCCTGCCGCACGGACTCTGGGTGCCGGTGCTGCCGGGCACCCGGCAGGTCACCGTGGGCGGCGCGATCGCCTGCGACATCCACGGCAAGAACCATCACAGCGCGGGCAGCTTCGGCAACCACGTCCGCTCGATGGAACTGCTGACCGCCGACGGGCAGGTCCGGCATCTCACCCCGGACGGCGACGAGTCCGAATTGTTCTGGGCCACCGTCGGTGGCAACGGACTGACCGGCATCATCCTGCGGGCCACCATCGACATGACCCCGACCGAGACGGCCTATTTCATCGCCGACGGTGATGTCACCAAGAGCCTGGACGAAACCATCGCCTTCCACAGCGACGGCAGTGAGGGGAACTACACCTATTCCAGCGCCTGGTTCGACGCCATCAGCAAGCCGCCCAAGCTCGGCCGCGCCGCGGTATCGCGCGGCTCGCTGGCCAAGCTCGAGCAGCTGCCGCCCAAGCTGCAGAACAATCCGCTGAAATTCGATGCACCGCAACTGCTCACGCTGCCGGACGTCTTCCCGAACGGGCTGGCCAACAAATTCACCTTCGGCCCGATCGGCGAACTCTGGTACCGCAAATCGGGCACCTACCGCGGGGAGGTCCAGAACCTGACGCAGTTCTACCACCCGCTGGACATGTTCGGGGAGTGGAACCGCGCCTACGGTCCGGCCGGCTTCCTGCAATACCAGTTCGTCGTGCCCACCGAGGCGGTCGAGGAGTTCAAGGCGATCATCGTCGACATCCAGCGGTCGGGGCACTACTCGTTCCTCAACGTGTTCAAGCTGTTCGGTCCGGGCAACCAGGCACCGCTGAGCTTCCCGATCCCGGGCTGGAACGTCTGCGTCGACTTCCCGATCAAGTCCGGTCTCAACGAGTTCGTCACCGAATTGGACCGCCGGGTACTGGAATTCGGCGGCCGGCTGTACACCGCCAAGGATTCCCGCACCACGGCGGCCACCTTCCATGCCATGTATCCCCGCATCGACGAATGGATCGCCGTGCGGCGACGGGTGGACCCCGATGGGGTGTTCATGTCCGACATGGCCCGACGCTTGGAGTTGCACTAGATGGTTCTTGACGCAGTAGGAAACCCACAGACCATCCTGCTGCTCGGCGGCACATCGGAGATCGGTCTGGCGATCGTCGAGCGCTATCTGCGGGACGCCCGGGCGCGGGTGATCCTGGCCGATCTGCCCAACGCCCCGAAGCGTGAGGCCGCGATAGCGCAGATCCAGAACGCCGGTGCGGCCGATGTCGTATACCTGGACTTCGACGCGCTGGACACCGGAAGTCACCCAGCGGTGATCGAATCCGCTTGGGGCGGAGGCGATGTCGATGTCGCGATCGTGGCGTTCGGTGTCCTCGGCGACGCCGAGGAGCTGTGGCAGAACCAGGCGAAGGCCGTGCTGACCGCCCAGATCAATTACACTGCAGCCGTTTCCGTGGGCGTGCTGGTCGGCGACAAGATGCGGGCACAGGGTTTCGGGCAGATCATCGCGATGAGCTCGGTGGCCGGCGAACGAGTGCGTCGCTCCAACTTCGTCTACGGCTCCACCAAGGCCGGGTTGGACGGCTTCTACCTGGGGCTGGGAGAAGCGCTGGCCGAGTACGGAGTTCGGGTTCTGGTGATCCGCCCCGGACAGGTCCGCACCACCACCACGCTCGAGCACTGGCAGGCCACCGGCGCCAAGGAGGCGCCGTTCACGGTCGACAAGGAAGACGTCGCCGAGCTGGCGGTCGCCGCGGCGGAGAGTGGCAAGGAGCTGATCTGGGCGCCGAACCCGGTGCGTTACCTGATGACCGTGATGCGGCACATTCCCCGCAAGGTCTTCCGGAAGCTGCCCCTCTGAGATGAGGGCGGCACTGTCCACCGTCACCCACCTGGTCGTGGCGGCACTGCTGGCCATTGCTGTCTCGGTGGTGTCGCTGATCGCCATCGGCCGGGTGCAATGGCCGGCGTACCCGTCCTCCAACCAGCTGCACGCCCTGACCACGGTGGGTCAGTTTGCTTGTCTGGCAGCACTTCTCGGGGCCGGGTGGCTCTGGCGCCGCGGCCGGCAGACCGTAGCCCGGCTTGTCTCGGTGCTCTTCCTCACCGGGTTGGTGGTCACCACCCTCGGCATGCCGCTGGGCGCCACCCGGCTGTACCTGTTCGGGATCTCCGTCGATCAGCAGTTCCGCACCGAGTACCTGACCCGGCTGACCGACAGCCCCGCGCTGCACGACATGACCTACCTCGGCCTGCCGCCGTTCTACCCACCCGGCTGGTTCTGGATCGGCGGTCGTGCTGCCGCCCTGACCGGGATGCCCGGCTGGGAGATGGTCAAGCCGTGGTCGATCACCTCGATCGCGATCGCCGTGGTGGCCGCATTCGTGTTGTGGTCGGCGATGATCCGGTTCGAATACGCGTTGGTGGTCACCGTCGCCACCGCCGCCGTGACGCTGGCCTACGCCTCGCCCGAGCCCTACAGCGCGATGATCACCGTGCTGCTGCCCCCGGTTCTGGTGCTCGCGTGGTCCGGCCTGCGGGCTACGCCCGGTGATTTCGGTGCATCCGCCGTCGCTGAGCGACGGTCAATGCACCGAAATCACTCCGGGTGGGCGGCGATCGTGGGCGTCGGGATCTTCCTGGGCGTCACCGCGACCTTCTACACACTGCTGCTGGGGCTCTCGGCGCTGACGGTGCCCGTGATGGCGGTCGTGCTCGCAGCGGTCCGGCGCAGTGCCGGGCCGCTGCTACGGCTGGCCGTCATTGCCGCGATCGCCCTCCCCATCGCACTGATCACCTGGCTGCCTTTCCTGTTGCGCGCCGCCCGTGACCCGATGTCGGGCGCCGGCAGCGCACAGCATTACCTGCCCGCCGACGGCGCGGTGCTGACCTTCCCGATGCTGCAGTTCTCGCTGCTGGGCGCCCTGTGCATGCTCGGCACCCTTTGGCTACTGGCGCGTGCCCGGTCCTCGGTGCGCGCGGGCGCCCTGACGATGGGCGTGCTGACCGTTTACCTGTGGTCGCTGCTGTCGATGCTGACCACCCTGGCCGGTACGACGCTGCTGTCCTTCCGGCTGCAGCCGACCCTGACCACACTGCTGGCCGCGGCCGGTGCCTTCGGGTTCCTGGAAGTCGCCCAGGCCGCCGCGGCCCGGTCGGGCCGCGCCCTGATCCCGGTGGCCGCCGTCGTCGGTGTGGCCGGCGGGATGGCGTTCAGCCAGGACATCCCCGACGTCCTGCGCCCGGATCTGACCGTCGCCTACACCGACACCGACGGACACGGCGAACGCGGCGACCGCCGCCCGCCCGGCGCCGAGAAGTACTACGCCGAGATCGACCGCGCCATCCAGGACGCGACCGGCCGGCCCCGCAGCCAGACCGTGGTGCTGACCGCCGACTACAGCTTCCTGTCGTTCTACCCGTACTACGGCTTCCAGGGCCTGACCTCGCACTACGCCAACCCACTGGCCCAGTTCGACAAGCGGGCCGCCGCCATCGAGAATTGGGGCGACCTGAAGACCGCCGACGAGTTCGTCGGCGCGCTGGACGCCCTGTCCTGGCCCGCGCCGACGGTGTTCCTGATGCGCCGCGGCGGCGCTTCTGGTTCGGGGACCACCTACACGCTGCGCCTGGCCGAGGACGTCTACCCCAACCAGCCCAACGTCCGGCGCTACACCGTCGACTTCGATTCGGCGCTGTTCGACAAGCACTTCACGGTCACCGACATCGGACCGTTCGTGCTTGCCATCCGGAAGTGAGCCGAGGCCGCTGAGATCTGTCGGAGGCTCGGAATATGCTGCGGTCCTGCTACGGACGGGGGATCGGATGTGCCGGCTATGAGCTGGAATTTTGTCGCCTCGCGGAGGCTGACGTCTGCACTGCACGGCGGCGCCGCAGATAACTTCCTTTCGACAGTCGCAGAAATCGACGCCGATGGTGACTGGATGGCCGTTGCGCTAGCACTCGCCGGCGATGTCGCTTCGTTGGCCGATCAAGCTCACGGCGACGACGCCCAGCACTGGCTCGATGCCCGGCTGGCGCGTCTGCTCGACTCAACAACGAGCGCGATCGAGTGATGTCGAACATTCAGTTGGGACTCGTTGATCATCCACACCAACCCGATGAGCCTCATACAGAAGAACCGGTCTTGTCGATAGCGAGACGCATCGTCCGCGACACCAGCAAAGGTGTGGAGGAATCGGGGGAGCCATGGCAACGACGGCGGTGTGGGAGTCGGCGACGATCTTCTGCACAGATCCGGTGGCGACTGGGCGTTTCTATGCTGCGCTCGGACTACCAGTCCGCGTGGTTGACAGCGGTCTGGCGGAGGTGCCCATGCCGAGTGGGCCAGCACTGCGGTTGGTGGAGGCGCAAGTACCGTCGCGGACATACATCGGTGTCCGGGTGGGGGATTTCAGCGCGGTAGAACGCGGGCTGTCCGAGTTAGGCGCTTGGTGGGAGCGCAGGCATCCGAATTTTCTGGTGTGCCGGGACCCGGACGGGAATGGGGTTTACGCACTCTTGCCCCGCCTCGAAAGCCCCCCACAGCGGTTGATCATCTGGAAGGTATACGTCACTGACGTAAACGACACGATGCGGTGGTTCCGACACGGGCTCGATTTGAGCACCAGCGACGTCGAAAACCGCATTGTGGTGGTCGGCAACTCACCGACTGGTGTCACTGACGATGTGTGGGTGAATTTCCGGGATTCCCCGAGCCTGCTCCTGTTTCCGGCGGGAGGCGGGAGAGTCACCGAAGCTGCACTCAACATTCGGGTCCCAGCACTGCATGCCGTCGCCGATCGCTTGGAGGCGATGCAATGGGAGTACGAGTTCAAAGGACCGATGGCTCTGGTAACCCAGACACCTGACGGTTGGCCCATTCACGTCGTGCCGCTGCCGAAAGAGCCATCTTGAAGGCTGACCGATCATTTACGGGAGATGATGCGATGAAGGGAATGGGGGAATTGGTGTGATTGCGCAGTGGAATTTGCCAGAAGCTTTGACTTCGACTGACACAGCTCCGGCGGCTGAACTACTTTCGACGTACTTTCAGACGCTGCTCGACGATGGTGTACCCCGCTTTTCCGGAGCGATGTTCGAGACCCTTGCCGGAAGCGGCGATGCCCCCCGATCGGGAACTGCGCGATGCCGCTGATAGCGAGATCGGGGAGGCCTCACCCGCGGAGGAATTGTGGCGTGCCGTTCGCGAGTCCGGCGTGGGTCCGGTGACCACAAGCAAACTCCTAGCTCGGAAGCGCCCGAAGCTGCTGCCCGTGATCGACACCGTCGTCAAGGAGATCCTGGGCCACCCGGCAAAGGCGAACTTCTGGCTTACGCTGCGCGCTCAGCTGAATGTCGACGGTGGCCGTCTCCACGACCACCTGCTCGCCGTTCGAGAGGAAGCCGGGGTTCGTCACATCAGTGTCATACGGTGCTTCGACGTCGTCGTCTGGATGACCGGCAAGCGGAACGGCGTCGGAGAATCCCGCGGGCGCTATTAAAGTCGCGTCCTAGCTTTCCGCACGTCAAGTGCCGTCGCCGGTGGCAAAGGCGCCGGACGAATTGATTGCTGGGCGCGCGGCATTTTGGTGATTCCAGCCAGATCGGGTCCATATTCAGCTGGACGATTGCGCCCCACTAACATCAACCCCCGTGACCGACGCGGGGCGTGACTATCGGATCGCCAAGATCGTGGCCGTCGTCGCGGGTCTCCTGGGCGCCCTGCTGGCGATCGCCACACCGTTCCTGCCCGTCACGCAGACCACCGCCAAACTGAACTGGCCCCAGAACGGGACGCTGCAGAGTGTCACGGCGCCGCTGATCTCCTATGTGGCCACAGACCTGGACATCAGCATCCCGTGCAGCGCCGCCGCGGGCCTGACCGGCGGCCGGACCGTGCTGCTCTCGACGGTGCCCAAACAGGCGCCCAAGGCCGTCGACCGCGGGCTGCTGATCGAACGCGTGAACAACAACCTGGCCGTCGTGGTCCGCAACACCCCGGTGCTGGTGGCCCCGCTGGCCTCGGTGCTGGGCCCCGACTGCCGGCAGCTGACCTTCAGCGCACACGCCGACCAGGTGAACGCCGAGTTCGTCGGGCTGACCCAGGCGCAGGGCACGGACGCCACCCCGGACCGGCCCGCCGACCCGCTGAAGGGTCACCGGGGCGGATATGACTTCCGCCCGCAGATCATCGGAGTGTTCACCGACCTGTCCGGCCCGGCACCGCCCGGCTGGGAGTTCTCGGCGAACATCGACACCCGCTACAGCAGCGCACCCACGACGCTGAAGCTGATCGTGATGATCCTCGGTGTGCTCGCGACGGTCGTCGCGCTGATCGCGCTGCACGTCCTGGACACCGCCGACGGCGTCCGGCACCGCCACTTCCTGCCCGCTCGCTGGTGGTCGATGAAGCCGCTGGACGCGCTGGTGACCGCGATCCTGGTCTGGTGGCACTTCGTCGGCGCCAACACCTCCGACGACGGCTACATCCTGACCATGGCGCGGGTCTCCGAACACGCCGGCTACATGGCCAACTACTACCGCTGGTTCGGTACCCCGGAGGCCCCGTTCGGCTGGTACTACGACCTGCTCGCGCTGTGGGCGCACGTCAGCACCGCCAGCATCTGGATGCGGCTGCCCACCCTGCTGATGGCACTGGCCTGCTGGTGGGTGATCAGCCGGGAGGTGATCCCGCGCCTGGGCGATGCGGTCAAGCGGTCGAGCGCCGCACGATGGACGGCCGCCGGAATGTTCCTGGCGTTCTGGCTGCCGCTCAACAATGGTCTACGACCGGAGCCGATCATCGCGTTGGGCATCCTGCTGACCTGGTGCTCGGTGGAACGTGCGGTGGCGACCAGTCGGCTGCTGCCGGTCGCGATCGCCTGCATCATCGGGGCCCTGACGCTGTTCTCCGGGCCGACGGGCATCGCGTCGATCGGCGCGCTGCTGGTCGCCATCGGCCCCCTGCGCACGATCCTGCACCGGCGGTCGGCCCGGTTCGGTCTGCTGCCGCTGCTGGCGCCGCTGCTGTCCGCCGTCACCGTCACCGCCATCCTGATCTTCCGCGACCAGACGTTCGCCGGGGAGATGCAGGCGAGCTCGTTCAAGTCACTGGTCGGCCCCAGCCTGGCCTGGTTCGACGAACACATCCGCTACGAGCGGCTGTTCATGGCCAGCCCCGACGGGTCCGTCGCGCGCCGGTTCGCGGTGCTCACGCTGCTCGTCGCGCTGGCGG
>JAKIXW010000089.1:0-403 GCA_022708865.1 Acidobacteriota bacterium | reverse complement strand
GGACCCACCACTTCGGGGTGTTCGCCGGGTTGGCGGGCTCATTGGGTGCGTTGGCGGCCGTCGCCGTCACCGCTCACGTCATGCGGTCGCGCCGGAACCGGACGATCTTCGCGGCCGCGGTGTTCTTCGTGATGGCGTTGTCGTTCGCCAGCGTCAACGGCTGGTGGTACGTGTCCAACTTCGGGGTGCCGTGGTCGAATCAGTTCCCGCAGTGGCACTTCGGGCTCAGCACCTTTCTGCTGGGACTGTCGGTGCTGTCGCTGCTGCTGGCCACCTACTTCCATTTCTCCAGCAGGGGTGAAAAACCCTGGCGGCCAACCAGACTGGGAATGCTGCTGCATTCTCCCCTGGCAATCGCCGGATGGGCGGCGGTGCTGTTCGAGGTGGTGTCGCTGACGCTGGG
>JAKIXW010000088.1 GCA_022708865.1 Acidobacteriota bacterium | reverse complement strand
CTCTCGATTGCAGCCACTGAAGGCCTCGTCGATGCACAGGGTGAAACTCTTGCCGTCCTGGCTTGCCGCGAACACAAAGGGATATCGACGAACAAAAGCGGGCACATAAGTGGAATCCCAGCCTCCATCGTCCTTGACATAGAGATTCTGGTTTGCCTCGACGCCGAGAATGACCACCGGCATCACGGTTTCGCCCTGGCCTGCAAACACCACGACATACTCGGCTGCCGCCGGACGCATTTCCGCCGCCGTCAGCGGCACCGAACTGACCTTGCGCGCGAAGTCATATTGCTCCCCCGCCTTCACGGACAGACCGACATGGCGCTTGCTCGAGACAGGAACGGCTGAGTCATAAAACATCAATTGGGTCGTCATCAGTCTGGCTCCATCTTTGCAGTGTGGGGAGTTGTTACTTTAGAACACGCGCGCATCCAAACGCGCCGCGTGCGGGTGGATTGCACAGCCGCAATGTAGCCTCAGTCGCCATGGCCAACCGCGCGCTCCAGTGCGCCGGCCCTGCCTTTGGCCCCCCGCAAGCCGGTGGCGGCGCTTCCAGGCGGCCGCCCTGCGGGCGCATCGGCCCCGGGGCCAGCGCCCCGTCGCGCATCCTGTTTTAGCGGGATGGGCGAGAAGATCACTGCATGGTATTGTGAGACAAAGCACATCCAAGGACCTTCCGTGGCCAATCCATTCGCGCGGCTCTCTCTCAAGTCCTTGTTTGGTGATAGGGGGCTGCGGTCGCGGGAGCGGTCCAGAACGACCTCCAAGCGCAGAAGTGCGCCGCCGTTTGCGCGCAAGGTGTTGTTCCAGGAACTGGAACAACGGGTGCTGCTGTCTGCCGATGTGTCTCCTTGGACGGTGGACCCCACCGCGGCGGGCAGCGCCTCGGATGCCGGGGTGCAAACCGTGGCAGCCGCCGAGGTGCTGGTCATCGGTGCTGCTGCGCCTGCGCAGATCACCGTCGACATGGGCGCTCTGTCGGCGCAGACATCGGCTGACCTGGCCGCTTCGGCGGAACTCATCGGCTCTGGCAGCGATGGCTTCGAGCCCATCGTGTCGCTGGGCAATCCAGCCGACAGCCCGGATGCGCAGATGGACAGTGCCGCCGGGCTCGATGTCGGGCCGATGGCCCTGAGCGGCAGCGGCATCGAGTTCGGCGCGCTGGCGGCGACGGTCACTGGCACGGCTGACAACCTGACCGTCACGGGGACGACCGGTGCCGATGTCATCCGCCTGCGGGCGGGCCCTGCAGCCGGGCAGCTGACCTTCTCTTCCGACAACGGCAGCTTCGCCAACCTCACCATTGCCGCGCCCAACGGGTCGCTGACGGTCAACGCGGGCAGCGGCGACGACATCATCATCGTCGACGATCTGGGTCCTGGCTTCGTGCCCGGGCTGGTGGGCAGCGGTGCACCGCAGCTGCTGCTCAGTTTCGGTCTCGGGAACGACACCCTGTCCGTGGGGCGCGGAGGCGCCGGGCAGGCCACCCTCACCAACACCTCGGTGACGCTCGGAACGCAGGTGGTCCAGCTCACGGACGTGCCTGAGCAGGCTGCCGTGGCCGCCGCCAGCCTGAATGCGGCCACGTTTTCCGGCGCCACCGCCCTGGTGCAAGGCGTGCCGACCTGGATCAGCCAGGGGCCCGGCCCGCTCAACGATGGCCAGGTCACCGGCATCGTCGGGCGTCCGGTCACGGGCGCCATCCAGGCGATTGCGGTCCCGGACAACAACAACATCCTGGTCGGCACGGTCGGCGGTGGGGTGTGGCGCATCAGTCGGGCGCTCGAATCGACGATCAATTTCGCGACGGCGGAATCGACCCTCGATGCGGCGGACACGGCGGCGCTGACCACGTTCGCAGCCAGTCTGGCCGGGCGGCCCGGGGTGACCATCGAACTGGGCGGCCACACCGATTCCACCGGCACGGATGCGTCCAACATCATCCTCTCGCGCCAGCGCGCCGAGAGTGCAAAGGCGCTGCTGGTCTCGCTGGGCATTGCGCCCGAGCGCATTGCGGTGATCGCCTATGGCGAGAGTGTTCCGATCGGCGACAACGCCACGCTGGCAGGCCAGGCCCAGAACCGCCGCGTCGAGGTGAACACCTACAGCGCCGCGCCCCTGACCGACCACATGCCGTCGCTGTCGATCACGGCCTTGGCGGTGGATCCGAGCAACCCGAACATCATCTACGCCGGCACCGGCAGTGCGAGCAGTTCGAGCTTCTCGGGCCGTGCAGCGGTCGCCATGGGCGTGCTCAAGAGCACCGATGGCGGGCAGACTTGGACGCTCGTCGGCCGCAGCCAGTTCCTGGGCAGCACGATCAAGGCCGTGGAGGTCACTGCTGGCGGCGTGCTGATGGTCACGACCGACGGTACCGGCGTGGGCGGCGGTGGCCTGTTCCGCAGCACCAACGGGGGCGCCAGCTTCTCCGATCTGCGTTTTGACAGCCTCGGCAAGCTGACAGACACCATCGACAACGATGGTGACGGCACCGTTGACGAGGCGGACGAGGCGTTTCCCGCCGGTGCCGTCACCGACCTGATCCTCGATCCGGTCAACCTGTTGCGCATGTTTGCAGGGGTGGCAGGCAAGGGTGTGTACATCAGCGATGACGCAGGCCAGAGCTGGAGCCCGGTGAACAACAATATCTCGCGGCTTGCGACCGCGTCGCGCGTCCAGCTCGCCATCAGCGCGACGGCGGATGCGAGCACGGGCAACCGCCCGGTCTACGCGGCGGTCATCGGCAGCATTTCCGACCAGACCACGCTGCCGATTGCCGTAGGGGCCAACAGCTTCCGTGTCGCCGCCGGCACCCTGCTGCAGGCAGGGGACACCGTCAGGATCTCCGACGGCGTCAATCCGGACCAGTTGTTCACGATCAACTCGATCACCAACCAGGCCGATGGCAGCCGCCAGGTGAACGTCGGCGGGCAGATCACGGCGCGCGCCGCGGGGGCGACGCTGGCGGTCGGTGGCCAGCGCCTGTCCGGCGTCTTCCGGTCGGCGGACAACGGGGCGACCTGGACCGCGATGGCCCTGCCCGGGACGGTCGAGAGCACGGGCTTCTTCGGCATCCACGTGGGCCGCCAGGGCACCAACCACTTCTCGATGGTGGCCGACCCCGCCAACGCCCAGGTGGTGTACATCGGTGGCGACCGGCAGCCGGGCGGTGGGGGCGGGGAGCCCAACTTCCCGAACACGCTCGGTGCCTCGAACTTCACCGGCCGGCTGTTCCGCGGTGATGCCTCCAAGTCGCTGGCCACCCAGTGGCTTGCCATCACCGACAACAAGACCGCCGACCCGGACGGCGCGGGCCCGCTGGTCGGCTCGGCGCCCCACGCTGACTCGCGCGCGATGGTGTTTGCCGGCGGCCACATCCTGGAAGCGGACGACGGCGGCCTCTACCGCCTGCTGAACCCTGGCCAACCCGACCAGTCCTGGCAGTCGCTGAACGCGGGCCTGAGCCTGACCGAGTTCTATTCAGTCGCCTACGACACGGTCAACAACCGCATCATTGGCGGCACGCAGGACATCGGGGTCGCCGTGCAGCCCACCAGTGGGTCGGCAGCCTGGAGCACCGTCCGGCAAGGCGACGGCGCCTATGTGCAGACCGCCGGCGCAACGGTCTACTACAGCAGTCAGAAGTTTGGCAGCTTCGCATTCGCTGCCCCGCTGGCCGCGCCCGTGGCTGTCAACGCCAGCAGCTTCCTGGTGCCCGCGGGAACCCCCATGCAGGTGGGCGACCGTGTGACCCTGCCGAACGAGCAGTTCCGGTACCTGATCTCCGCGGTCACGCCTGTCGGCGGCAACCTGCGGATCAGCATCGGCACCAACCAACTGGGCAGCGCCTACGCGGCGGGCACGCTGGCAGAAGTGCGGCCGCAACTGCGTGTGGCCGGCACCAACGGCGGCAACCTGTTCAATGACCTGGCGGGGACGGTCTTCGACCCCACCGTCCAGTTCGTGCAGCCGTTTGCGGTGAACCAGGTCAATCCGAATGCCCTGCTCGTCGGCACCAACTGGATCTACGAATCCGTCGACAACGGCCGCAACCTCACCCTGCTGAATGGCAACCCGGTGGCGGTGCCGCCCACGCCCAACAACTTCCAGCCCCCGCAGGCTGCCAACGTCGGGCAGGTCAAGGCCCTGCTGTACGGCGGCCGTCAGCCCGACGGCCTGGGTGGCTTCCAGAACCATGCCGACTTCATCCTCGTCGGCACCAACCCGGCGGCCAGTCCGGCCCCCATTGCGGCGAACGCACACGGCCTCTGGATCCGCCAGCCCGGCGCCGGCGTCAACGCGCCGCTGCGTGCCGTCACCAGCTTCACCAACGTCGCCGGCGCTGCCGTGGTGGCCGTCGCTGCCAACCCCGACGACTGGCGGCAGATCTACGCGCTCGACGCCCAGGGCCGGGTGTGGTTCAGCGGTGACGGTGCGCAGGCTGACCTTGGCACGTGGAACTGGTCTCAACTCACTGCCAACCTGCTCGCCCTGCCAGGTGCCAAGACCCTGCAGCGCATTGCCGTCGAGCAGGTGGGCGCCACCCGCGTGGTGGTCGTCGGGGGCGAGGGCGGCGTGTTCCGGCGCGTCGCCAATGGCAACTGGGTGGAATACGGCGCGGGCATCCCCAATGCGATGGTCACCACGGTCGACCGGATCACCGGCGCCGATGACGTGGCCCTGGTCGGCACGCTCGGGCGCGGCGCCTGGGTGTTGCCGAACGCCAGCCAGACGCTGTCGCAGCCGGCGGTCCTCACCCTGCGCGGCACGGGTGGCAACGACGTCATCCAGCTCGAACGCAATGCAGCGCAGCCGGCGTTGCTGGACGTCTTCCAGTACCTGGACGGCCAGGCCAAGCCGGCCAACGCCAGCCTGAGCGTGCCGCTGGCGTCGATCGAATCGATCGTGGTCGACGGCCTTGGCGGCAACGACCGCATCGTGGTCGACACCGTGCGCGGCGCCATTGGCGTCGCGGGTGGCATCACGGTCGCAGGCGGCCTGGGAACCGACCAGATCGAATTGCGCCGCACGCCAGCGGCCGGGGTCCTGGTCACCAACGACAACGGCGTCGTCGCCGGCGCAGCCGCCGGCTCGGGGTCGCACCAGATCACCGTCGTCGACGCCTTGGGCCAGTCGGGCGTGCAGCAGGTCAGCTGGACCGGCATCGAAACCCCGACCGAGACAGTCACCGTCGCCCAGACCATCGAGGCGATCGCAGCGGGTCTGCATGACCTGGCGGCGTCGCTGCAGGACGGGCTCGGACAAGTGCTCGGTGGTGTCAACCTCGCCGGTCTGGACGGCCAGTCGCTGGCCGGGGCACTGAACGGGCTGCTGGTGGATGCGGTGCGTCCGAAGGACCTGCCGTTCCTCACCGTGTCGCAGGTGGGGGGCACCGGGACGGTGCAGATCGACAACGCGACGTCGCTGCTGCTGCGCATCTTCGAGGCGGGCGGGCTGGATCTCGGCCAGGTTGGTGCGGGCGGCTCGATCGCCACCGCCACCGCGCTGCGGCTGGCGCTGGACAACCTGGATGCGGTCGCGGGCAACGTCACGCTCAGCACCGCTGACCGCGACGGCGATGGCACGTCGGACCTGTTCTTCAGCGTCAAGGTCGTCAACAGCCAGCTGACCGGCATTGTCGACCTCGACCTGAGCGCCGATGTGCTCGGTGGCCAGGTCGATCTCACCGGCGCGCTCGATGTCGCGGCCGATGTCAGTCTGGACTTCGGCTTCGGCGTTGATTCCAAGGGCTTCTTCCTGACGCCGAGCGCCAGCAACGCCGACGCGCTGCGCGTCAGCAATCTGCGGGTGGACGGCGACGTTGCGGGTACCGGGCGGCTGGGCTTCCTGGGCGTGGACCTGCTGGCTGCGTCGCTCACGCTGGACGCCCAGGCCGGAGTGGCCGTCAAGCTCAAGGACCCGGGCACGCAGACGGCCGACGCATCCATCCGGGTTCCCGAGCTGGAGCCCGCCAATTTCGGCGACCTGTTCGGCGTGCAGGTGATCGCCGACCCGGGCGATGGCGTTGCTGACGCGGTTCTCACCGGCACTTTCGGGGTGTCTGCTGTCGTGCCCGGGTTCGACGCGTCGATCCCGCTGGCCGACGCCCAACTGGTCCTGTCCTGGGCCAACCTGTCGCAGCCCACCCAGGTCCAGATCACCGCCAGCGCCGCCGCTGGCGAGGACCTGCTGGATTTCCTGTCGGTGAGCGCCGACGAAGTGCGTTCGCAACTGGTTGAACTGCGCGACCAGCTGTCGGTCTTCGACATCGATCTCCCGCTGCTGTCCGACGGACTGAACACCCTGGTCGATCTGGTGGACGCCTTCCAGACCAAGGTGATCGACCCGCTGACCAACCCGGCCACGGGCAACACCACGCTGCCCACGCTGCAAGACATCGCCGCGGCCCTGGCCGGCAGCCTCGGCATCGATCTGGGCGAACTGGGCGTGTCCTATGACAGCGCCACCCAGGAGCTGGTCTATGGCCTGCACTTCACGCAGGAACTGGTCTCGGTGGCAACGCCCATCGACTTCGGCTTCGACCTCGAAGAAGGCCTGGCGGAGCTGAGCTTCAGTGCCGACGCCCAACTGGACGCCATGGTGGACTTCCACCTGGATTTCGGCCTGGACCTGGGCGACCTGATGGGCGGTGCCGACGTCCTGGACGCCTTCTTCATCCGCAACACCGCTGCCACGGGGCAGCTCACCCTGGCGGCGAACAACATCGACGCCCTGGCGCGCTTCGGGTTCCTCGGCGTGCAGATCGTGGACGGCAGCGTCAGTGCGTCGCCCGTCGTCAACATCCAGATCACCGATCCGGGCTCCAATGCGGATGACGGCCGCATCGACCTGCGCGAACTCATCGACAACCTGGCGTCGCCCGGCGATCTGGTGACCGCCAGCCTCGACGGGGCGGCCCAGTTCGCGTTTCCGCTGGCGGCGCCGTTCATCGGCATCACCGCCTCACCGGCGACGAACCTGTCGGTGGTGCTCGCCGACCTGGATGATCCTGCCACCCTGACGGTGCAGACGCCGGCCGGGTTGAGCGACATCCTCAACTTCGACAACCTGGATGCGGCCAGCTTCGTCAGCCTGCTCGGGCAACTGGCGACCTCGCTGGACGAGCTGCAGAACAGCGACTTCTTCTCGAACTTCGAGATTCCCTTTGTCAGCGGCGCCCTCGACAGCGTGCTCACCTTCGGCGACATGCTCGCCGACAGCCTGCTGATCGACGACGGCGACGACCAGGTGGACGGCGCAAACGCCCTGGTCACCGACGTCAACAAGGCGCTGGCCGACGCAGGGCTCGACGGGGTGATCCGCGCCGAAGGCCGCGACGGGCGCATCCGCCTGATTGCCGAGGACCCCACTGTCACGGCCTTCCAGGTCGCAGCGGGCACCGGCAACGCCGGTGGTCTGGCCCAACTCGGGTTCAGCGCGCCGCAGGCTGCGGCGACCGTCGGCTTCCGGCTCGCCATCGTCGCGGGCGCCGACGCTCCGGCCAACGGCAAGCTGACGGGCAACGCGGGCCTTGCGATCAGCATCACCCGGGCCGGCGTGACCACCGTCACGCAGGTGCTGCTGGCGCAGTCCGCCACCGCGGACAACGTCAAGGTCGGCAACGACATCCCGAAGCTGCTGCAGGCCGACAACTCGCCCAATTTCAGGACGGCCGACCAGCTCGCCACCTTGCTGCCGGACATCCTGGGCCTGAACCCGGGCCTGGTCAACGCGAACTACGACGCGTCGACCCAGATCCTGCGCTACACGGTCCAGCTGTCGCATGACTTCGTCGACCTGAATCTGCCGGTCGATTTCGAACTCGACCTGGGCCCGCTGCTCGACATCGACAGCGACGGCTCCATCGTCATCAGCGCCACCGGCGGCCTGACTGTGACCTTCGGCGCCTACCTGGGGCCGGCAGACCCGAGCGAGGCGATCACGGCGTCGACGCCGCTGCAGCAGCTGAACAACGACGACGGCGTGCCGATCAAGACAGCGCCCGCGCTGATGACCGACCCGATCTACGGGCGGCTCACCGCAGACGCCAACTTCAACCTCGGCGTCAATGGCGGCGCGCCTGTCGCGGTCACCGTCCCTGCAGCCAGCACGGCCACCAACCTGACGGTGGCCGACCTGGCCGCCGACCTGAACGCCGCACTGGTGACGGCCGGTCTCGGCAGCCAGGTGCAGGCGCAGGCCAACAAGGGCCGGGTCGAACTCGTCGGCAAGGCCGGCGTGACCCGGCTCGCGCTCACGGCGGCCAGCACCAATCCGGCGACAGCCCAGCTCGGCTTCCAGACAGAGACCGTCGTCGACACGGTGGCCGATCCCAGCTTGACATCGCCCCCGTCCATTGGTGGCCGAGTGCTGGCGGCGGCGCTGCCGCGCCCCACGGCCGACATGGTGTTCCAGGTCGCCCTCAATGGCGGCACGCCGGTGCCGGTCACCGTCACGGCAACATCGACCCAGGCCAACAGCAACATCCTCGATCTGGTGGTCGACATCAATCAGGCGCTGCAGGCCGCAGGCCTGGGCGACCAGCTCGAGGCCAGCAACATCGGCAACCAGGTGGCCTTCAGTGCCAAGGTGCCGATGGTCAACAGCTTCACCATCACGGCGGCTGCAGCCAACCAGGCGGTCACGCAACTCGGCCTCAAGACCACGCAGGCGTCCAACCTGCACGACTTCCAGATCCAGGTCCGCGACGGTTCCGTCCACCGTGTCAGCGTCGATGGCGCCACGACCGTCGGCCAGGTCCTGTCTGCCATCAACGCCGCAACCGGCGGCAAGGTCACCGCCACCATCAACGCAGCGGGCACCGGGCTGAAGCTGACTGACAACACGACAGGCAGCACACTGTTCCAGGTCGTGTCGGTGAACGGCTCGCTCGCGGCAGCCCATCTGGGCATCCAGCGCACCGACGACACCGACCCGGCCAGCCTCGACGGGGTGATCGATGGCAGCGCCATCGGCGGCGTGCGGCTGTCGGACCGCTTCTTCATCGAGAACGCGCTGGTCAGCGCCGATTTCGACCTGACCACACCCACGGGCGTGTCCGCCGGGGCCAAGTTCGGCTTCGTCGGCATCGACCTGTCCGGCGACGCCAACCTGCACGGCGGCATCAGCCTGGGCCTGCAGGATCCGGGCACCGTCGCGCTGGACGGCCGCATCACTCTCACCGAACTGTTCCAGAACCTCGACAACTTCGATGCCCTGATCCAGCCGCCGGCCACCACCGGCTCCGGCAGCTTCGTGTTCGACGTCGCGCTCGACCCCGCGATCCCGGGGATCGACCTCGGCGCCAACCCGCGGGTGGAAATCAATCTGCTCGACATCGGCAACCCGTTTGCCGGCGAGGCGCCCGACTTCTCCTTCAGCTTCCCGGACCTGGGCGAACTGGTTGCGTTCGACAACCTCGACTTCGACTTCAGCGCCATCCTCGACGGCCTCATTGCGCTGTCCGAATTCCTGGGTGAATTCGAATCCTTCGGCTTCCTGGATGAGCCCATCCCGCTCATCAACGTCTCGGTCAACGACCTGCTGAGCTACGCAGACCGGCTCGATGCCGCCATCGAGGCGGCGCGCAACAACCCCGCGGGCACGCTGCAGTTCCTGGAAGACAAGCTCAAGGAAGCCTTCGGCATCCCGTCGAACAGCAACCTGATCGGCCTGTCCCTGGTGCGCGATGACGGCGGCACGCCGGGCAACACCAGTGACGACCTGGACATCCTGCGTGTCGACCTGCGTGTCGACGAGAGCTTCTCCGAATCGCTGTCGGTGGACTTCGCCGTTCCCGGATTCGGCGACAACCTGGCGGCTGCGGCGGGGCTGCAGGCCAGCGGCGCGCTCACCATCGACCTGGCCTTCGGTTTCGACCTGGCCAGCCCGACGTCCATCTACATCTTTGATGACACCGGCATCACGGGGTCGCTGACGGCCGCCGGCAATGACCTGTCCTTCGTCGCTGCCCTGGGCGGGTTCGGGCTGACCATCCAGGACGGCACGGCCAGCATCGGCGCCGCATTCAGTGCGGGCCTGGATCCGACCATCTTCACCGCGGGCCGGGTGCTGCTGTCGGATGTGCAGTTCGGTTCGGACGTGGACATCAACTTCAGCGGCACGGTCGATGCCGCGTTGCCGGTGTACTTCCCGAACGAGTCCAACTACCGGGGCGACATCACCCTGAGCGGTGACCTCACCGACCCGTCGAGCTTCAGCGTGGTGGTGCCGCCGGATCTGTTCACCCTGAACCCGTCGGACTTCAGTCTGCTCGATAACGTGCTGCTGATCGTCGATGGCATCGACCTCTTCCTGGAAGGGCTGCAGGACGTTCTCGACGGCGAGGTCTTCAGCGTGCCGCTGCCCTTGGTGGGCGACAAGCTCGCCGACGGTGCCCGCTTCATCGAAGACTTCCGCGAAGGCTTCATCGAGGACTTCCGCACCGAGATCCAGAACAGCAGCAACCCGAACCAGAACTTCATCTCGCGCAAGCTGTTCGAGCTGCTGGGCCCTGGCGGGCTGGGCATCCTGCTCAAGCAGGACGGCAGCGGGCCTGCGACCAGCGTCGCAGACATCGGGCTGGCCACCAACGTCAACACGGCCGGCACGCCGCAGAACCAGCTCTTCATGGGCTGGGATCTCAAGCTCGGCCAGTCGATCAACCTCGTCGATGCCGGCATCGGCTTCGACCTGGGCCTGCCCGCCATCGGGCTCGAGGCCGAAGGCAACCTCGACATCGACCTGAACTGGGATCTCGACCTCGGCTTCGGTCTCAGCTTCGCAGAAGGCTTCTACCTGGACATCGCCGACGGCGACGAGTTGCGTGTCGAGGTCGAGGCGACGCTGCCCGATGCAGCCCTGACCGGCAAGCTGGCCTTCCTGCAACTGACCGCCAGGGACAAGGACATCGATGCCCGCCACGCCGGCAGCTCCGGCATCGGCGCGGCCTTCGCCATCGACGTCTTCAACCGCCGCAATGCCAACGACCAGCGGCTGGGGTTCTCCGAACTCGGCAGCCTCGGTATCTCGGCCGGGTTGGCGGCCGACGCCGCTGCAGAACTCGACCTGAGCCTGCAGCTCAACAGCGACCTGGTGCCCGGTGCGTCGACCGCCTTCCCCAAGATCGTCGGCGAGTTCTTCCTGAACTGGCAGATCGGAGACCGGGCCGCCGGTCAGTATGTCGACTTGAGTGACCTGGGCGACGCCGTTCTCGATGGTCTGAAGGTGGTGGAGTTCCAGGACATCAGCCTGGACCTGGGCACCTTCATCAGCGATTTCATCAGCCCGGTGCTGGGCACGGTGCAGGACATCACCAAGCCGATCCAGCCGATCGTGGACATCCTGACGGCGCCGATCCCGGTGATCTCCGACCTGGCGGGGCCGATCACCCTGCTGGACATCGCTGCACAGTTCGGCAATGTCGATGTGTCGTTCATCAAGTCCGTCGCGGACATCATCACCTTCGTCAACAGCATTCCCACCGACACCGAGAGCCTGCTGATCAACTTCGGTGGCTTCTCGCTGTACGACATCAGCAACCCGGGTCTGCAGTTGTCGCTGACCAGCCCGACGCTGGACCTGAGCAACGCCACGTCGAGCGGATTCGCGACACCCCGCAACCAGGGGTTCAACTTCGGCTCTGCGCTGGAAGGCAAGCCGGCGTCCACGACCAAGAGCTTCACGTCCGGCCTGCAGCAAGGCGCCGGCTTCGCCTTCCCGATCCTGGAAGACCCCGGTCAGATCTTCGGCTTGCTGCTCGGGCGGCCGGCCGTGCTGCTGACCTACGACATGGGCGCCTTTGTCGTCGACTTCTCCTACACGCAGTTCTTCCCGATCTTCGGGCCGCTGGGGGCGTCCATCACCGGCAAGATCGGCGCGAGGGCCGACTTCGCCTTCGGCTTCGACACGTCAGGCATCCAGCAGTTTGCCGACAGCGGCTTCCGGAACCCGGCCCTCATCTTCGACGGCTTCTACGTCAGCGACACCGCCAACCCGGACGGCAGCGGGGCAGACGTTCCGGAGGTCACTCTCAGCGGTGGCCTGTCGGCCGCCGCCGAGCTCAACCTGGGCGTGGCGCGCGCCGGCGTGGCCGGCGGCATCTTTGCCGATGTCTTCTTCAATCTCTTCGACAACGACCATGACGGGCGCGTGCGCGTCACCGAGATTGTCGACAACGTGCTCAACGAGGTGAAGTACGGCGAGCCGGCGCTGGCGCCGCTGGCCATGTTCGACGTCACCGGCCAGTTGTACGCCAAGCTGTTCGCCTTCCTCGAGATCGACCTGTTCCTGTTCGAGATCAAGAAGGAATTCAACATCACGCCACCGATCACGTTGGTGGACTTCGAGATCCCGTTCACCCGCGTGCCCACGCTGGCCAGCAACATCGGCAACGGTGTGCTGCAGATCAACATGGGTGAATTCGCCGCGGAGCGGCAGAACAACAACACGGTCGACTTCGGCGAGAGTTTCACCGTCACGCAGGGCGGGTCGGCGGACGAGGTGATCGTGCGTGCGGCCTTCGGCGGCATCACCTTCGAGCAGCGTTATTCGGGGGTCAGCAAGATCATCGTCGCGGCGGGCGAGGGCAATGACGTCGTCAACCTGTCCGGCATCACCAACAGCGCCATCACCTACGAGATCGACGGTGGCGCAGGCGACGACACCATCACGCTGAGCGCCGCCGCCGGGGCGGCCACCATCCGTGGCGGCCTCGGCCGCGACAACATCACCGCCGGCGCCGGCAACGACACGGTCTACGGCGAGGCCGGTGACGACACCATCAACGCCGGTGGCGGCGTGAACATCGTGTTCGGTGATGAAGGCCGCATCAAGGACGGCGTGCTGCGCGCCCGCGCGGCCTTTGGCGACGGCAACGACGTCATCACCACCGGCAGCGGGGCCGACATCGTGTTCGGTGGCGGCGGCAACGACCAGATCACCGATGCGGGCGGCAACAACGTGCTCATCGGCGACGGCGGGGTGCTCACCTACCTGGGGGGCACCGTCAGCCAGATCGAAGACACCGACCGCGGCCTGGTCGGCGGCAACGACGCCATCGCCGCCGGCGCGGGCAATGACCGCATCTTCGGCGGCAAGGGCAACGACACCATCACGGCAGGCGATGGCGCCAACATCGTCTACGGCCATGCCGGCATGGACGTCATCACCACCGGCACCGGCGCTGACCAGATCTGGGCCGGCGACGACGCCGACACCGTCACAGCGGGTGCGGGCAGTGACACGGTCGATGCGGGCGACGGCAACGACACCGTCTTTGCCGGCGACGGCAACGACCAGGTGTGGGGCGGTGCGGGCGTTGACATCCTGTGGGGTGGCGCCAACGACGATCGCCTGGATGGCGGCGCCGACAGGGACACCATCCACGGCGAGGCCGGCAGCGACTTCATCGACGGCGGTGCGGCCAGCGACGTCATCACCGGGGGTGTCGGCAACGACAACCTCATCGGCGGCACCGGTAACGACAGCATCGACGGCGGCGATGACAGCGACGTCATCCTGGCCGACCGCGGCACGATCGTGCTGTCTGGCGGTGCGCTGGCTGCCGGTGCCATGCGCAGCCTCGGGCGCGATGTGCTGCTCGAGTCCGAAGTCGCGGGTGGCCCGCAGGCCGTTGCAGACGGTGGCGACATCGTCGTGGGCGG
>JAKIXW010000087.1 GCA_022708865.1 Acidobacteriota bacterium | reverse complement strand
ACCCGCCGACCCGGCGGCGCTGGCCGAGGAGCACCACGGGTTGGCCGCCGAAACGGGCCAGGGCCAACAGGGTGGTGGCCGCCTCGCCCTCGCCAGTGCCCGACAGCAGGACCCGTTCGCTGGCCCCGTGGCGCAGCAGTTCGGCGACGCCGGGACGGTCGGGACGGCGCGACGCCTCCACCGACACCCAGGCGGCGACGTCGGGCACCGCCTCGGCGGGTGGCAGCGCCGGCGGCTGCCCGGGCGGGTCGGCCACCACTCGCAGCGCCCAGTCCAGGGTGGTTCGCAGCTGGTCGAGGGCCACCACGCCGTCGATGACGCCGTGGTGCCGCAGGTTCTCGGCGGTCTGCACGCCGGGCGGGAACGGCTTCCCGTAGAGCTGTTCGTAGACCCGCGGTCCGAGGAACCCGACCAATGCACCCGGTTCGGCCACGGTGATGTGCCCCAGCGACCCCCAGGAGGCGAACACGCCGCCGGTGGTCGGATGCCGCAGGTAGACCAGGTAGGGCAGGTGCGCCCGCTTGTGCAGGGTGACCGCGGCGGCGATCTTGACCATCTGCAGGAACGCGACGGTGCCTTCCTGCATCCGGGTGCCGCCGGAGCTGGGGGAGGCCAGCAGCGGCAGGCCCTCCGCGGTGGCCCTCTCGATGGCCGCGGTGACGCGTTCGGCGGCGGCCACGCCGATCGATCCCGCCAGGAAGTCGAATTCGCAGGCGACGACGGCCACCGGCCGGCCTGCCACGGTGCCCGCGCCCGTGATGACCGATTCGTCCAGGCCGGTCTTCTCGCGCGCGGCGGCGAGTTCCGCCGCGTACTGAGGTGACGGCGCGACATCGATCGGTGCAACGTCCCAGCTGAGGAACGATCCGGGATCCAGGATGGTGTCGCGCAGCTGGGCAGCGCTGATCCGGCTCACCGATTGAAGGTTAGTCAGCCCAAGATGGATAAGGTGGCTACATGATCGGTATCACCCGCAACGGCCCCGTCATGACCA
Organism: Acidobacteriota bacterium; assembly: GCA_022708865.1. Classification (GTDB taxonomy): domain Bacteria; phylum Actinomycetota; class Actinomycetes; order Mycobacteriales; family Mycobacteriaceae; genus Mycobacterium. The sequence goes on along the minus strand of JAKIXW010000087.1, from coordinate 12,820 downwards.
TCGAGATGCAGCGTGCCGACCGCCGCAACGCGCTGAACGTCGAGCTGGTGGACGGCCTGCGCGAAACCATCGAGCACGCCGCCGAGCAGGACGTGCGGGCCATCGTCCTCACCGGCGCGGGGCCGGTGTTCAGTTCCGGTGCGGATCTCACCGATGCCGCCGGGATGGCCGAGAAGCTGCCGGACAAGGCGCTGGCGCTGAACCTGGCGATCGACAAGGCGCCGGTCCCGGTGATCGGCGCGATCAACGGGCCGGCGATCGGCGCCGGAGTGATCCTGGCGATGATCTGCGATCTGCGGGTGGTCTCCGCGGATGCCTACTTCCAGTTTCCGGTCGCCAAATATGGTCTGGCACTGGATAACTGGAGCATCCGGCGGCTCACGTCGCTGGTCGGCGCCGGCCGGGCACGTGGCATGCTGCTGGCCGCCGAGCGGCTGAGCTCCGAAACCGCGTTGCACACCGGGATGGCGAACCGGATCGGCGATCTGGTGGACGCGCAGGCCTGGGCCGCCGAGATCGCCGGCTTCGCGCCGTTGGCCCTGCAACACGCCAAGCGGGTGCTCAACGACGACGGCGCCTACGAGGAGTCGCGGCCCGAGCACAAGGCGATGTTCGACCGTGCCTGGAGCAGTCACGACGTCATCGAGGCCCAGGTCGCGCGCATCGAGAAACGCGCGCCGATCTTCCAGGGCGCCTAGGGTACCCCGTGATCAGGCAGGTGATGCGGCTCGCCGGCGGCGGTGCGGCGCTGGCTGCCGGCGGATGGGTCCTGCGGGCCGCGCACGGCGCGCCGGTGGCGCTGGGCGCCGACGCCGACGCGATCGAGGCGGCCGCCGGGGATTCCCCGCATTTCCGCGACGGCGTCTTCGTCAACCTCGAAGCCTCGTCGTCGATCAGCCTGGGCGCCGAGGAACGCCGCATGCTGCTGCGTGAGCTGGTCCTGGGTCGTGACACCGCCCGGCCGTCGGCGCCGATCCCGTTGGCGCGTCCCGATTTCACCGGATCGGCCGTCGATCTGGGTGTCACCTGGTTCGGGCATTCCAGCGTCCTGATCGAGATCGACGGGTACCGGGTGCTCGCCGACCCGGTGTGGAGCGAGCGTTGTTCGCCGTCGCACACCGTCGGCCCGCAGCGCTTGCATCCGGTGCCGGCCGAACTCGACGCGTTGCCGGCGCTGGACGCCGTGATCATCAGCCACGACCACTACGACCACCTCGATGTCGACACCATCTGGTCGCTGGCCCGCACGCAGCGGTGCCGGTTCTTCGTGCCACTGGGTGTGGGCGCGCACCTGCGGCACTGGGGCATCGCCCCCGAACGCGTCATCGAACTGGACTGGGAGGCCGAGGCAAGCGTCGGCGATCTGCGGATCGTCTGCACGCCGGCGCGGCATTTCTCCGGCCGGTTCCTCGCCCGCAACACCACGCTGTGGTCGTCGTGGGCGATGATCGGGCCGCGGCATCGCGCGTTCTTCGGCGGTGATACCGGCTACACGGGTAGTTTCGCCGACATCGGCAACCAGTACGGGCCCTTCGACCTCACGCTGATGCCGGTGGGTGCCTACCACCCCGGCTGGCCGGACATCCACATGAACCCGGAGGAGGCGGTGCGTGCACACCTCGACGTCACCGACGTCGACGCCGGCGTGTTCGTGCCCATTCACTGGGCCACCTTCCGGTTGGCGCCGCACCCGTGGTCCGAACCCGTCGAGCGGTTGCTCGCCGCGGCCCGGGCGGCGGGCGTGACGGTGGCGGTCCCGATGCCCGGGGGGCAGATCCGGTCGGGATCGACTGCTTCGCAGCCCGATTCGCCGGAAAACTGGTGGAATCTGTGATCCGAGCCGGGGCGGTGCTGGCAGCCGCCGTCGCCCTGGTTCTGAGCGGATGCGGTGCGGACGAGCCGGCCGAACCGGCCCCGGCGATCCCCACCGCACTGGCCGGGCAGCCTCCGCAGCTGGCGGTGGACAACACGATCGGGCCCGGCGCCGTCCAGCACGCGGTCGACAGCATCGACCAGCTGGCGGCCGATCTGATGAAGGCCTCCGGCATCCCGGGGCTGGCCGTGGCCGTCGTTTATGGCGGAAAGACGTTGTACGCCAAGGGTTTCGGGGTCAAGGACGTCCGCGCCGGGGCCGGTCAGCAGAACCGGGTGGACGCCGATACGGTGTTCCAGCTGGCGTCGCTGTCGAAGCCGTTGGGTGCCACCGTTGTCGCGCACCAGGTCGGTGCCGGGGCGATCGGGTGGGACACCCCGGTGGCGTCGAAGCTGCCGTGGTTCCAGCTGTCGAACCCCGACATCACCCGGATGGTCACCGTCGGTGACATGTACGCCCATCGCTCCGGACTACCCGACCACGCCGGCGATCTGCTCGAGGACCTCGGTTACGACCGTCGCTACGTGCTCGACCATCTGCGTGACCTGCCACTGGATCCGTTCCGAATTTCCTACGCTTACACGAACTTCGGTGTGACGGCGGCGGCCGAGGCGGTGGCCGCCGGCGCGGGCAAGAAGTGGGAGGACCTGTCCGACGAGGTGCTCTACCGTCCGCTGGGGATGGCATCGACCAGTTCGCGGTTCGCCGACTATGCGGCCCGACCCGACCGTGCGGTAGGGCACATCCGCGTCGACGGACGGTATGAACCGGCGGCCGGGAACACAGTGCGCGACGCCGACGCCCAGTCACCCGCCGGCGGAGTGAGTTCCTCGGTGAACGACGTGGCCCGGTGGATGACGATGCTGCTCGGTGACGGCTCCTATGGCGGCCATCAGATCGTGGACCCCAAGGCGCTGCTGCCGGCAGTGACGCCGCAGATCACCTCAGATCGGGCCGCAGATCCGGCCATGCGCTCGGGCTTCTACGGGTACGGCTTCAACGTGGGCACCAACGCGGCGGGGCGGGTGCAGCTGAGCCATTCCGGCGCATTCGAACTCGGCGCCGGCAGCAACTTCCTCATGATCCCGTCCGCCGACGTCGCGATCGTGGCGCTGACCAACGCGACTCCGAGCGGCGTCGCCGAGGCGCTGACCGCCCAGTTCGCCGATCTGGTTCAGTTCGGCGAGGTCCGCCAGAACTGGTATCAGCTCTACCACGACAATGCCTTCGCTCCGATGGAGCGCCCGGTCGGATCGCTGGTGGGTAAGACGCCACCGGCCAAACCGGCTCCGCCGCAACCGCTCCCGTCCTACGCCGGGACCTATGCGAACCCGTACTGGGGGCCGGCGCGGGTCAGTGAGAGCGGCGGGAAGTTGACCCTGACGCTGGGGCCCAAACTCGTTGCGCCACTGACCCACTGGGACGGCAACGTATTCACCTTCTCGATGGTGAACGAGAACTCGCCGCCGGGCAGCATCTCCACGGCGACGTTCGACGGCAACCGGCTGGTCCTGGAGTACTTCGACGCCGACGGCAAGGGGACGTTCACGCGATGACTTCCGCAACCAGCACGGGTCTGTCCGATGCCGAAGTGGCCCAGCGGATCGCGGCCGGCAAGACCAACGATGTGCCCAATCGGGCGTCGCGCACGGTGCAGGAAATCGTCCGGGCCAACGTCTTCACGCGGATCAACGCCATCCTCGGCGTGCTGTTCCTCATCGTGCTGGCCACCGGCTCGCTGATCAACGGACTGTTCGGGCTGCTGATCATCGCCAACAGCGGCATCGGCATCATCCAGGAGATCCGGGCCAAGGCCACCCTGGACAAGCTGGCGATCGTGGGGCAGGCCCGCCCAACGGTGCGCCGGCAGTCGGGGACCGCCCCCTTGCCGGCCAACGAGGTGGTCCTGGACGACATCATCGAACTGGGCCCCGGTGATCAGATCGTGGTCGATGGTGAACTGGTTGAGGAGACCAACATCGAGGTCGACGAATCGCTGCTCACCGGTGAAGCCGATCCGATCGACAAGGACGCCGGCGATCCGGTGATGTCGGGCAGTTTCGTCGTCGCCGGCACCGGCGCCTACCGCGCCACCAAGGTCGGTCGCGAGGCGTATGCCGCCCGGCTGGCCGAGGAGGCCAGCAAGTTCACCCTGGTGGATTCCGAACTGCGCACCGGCGTCAACAAGATCCTTCGATTCATCACCTATCTGCTGTGGCCGGCCGGCCTGCTGACCGTCTACACCCAGCTGTTCACCACGCACGCCGGGTGGCGCGAATCGGTGCTGCGGATGGTCGGTGCGCTGGTCCCGATGGTCCCCGAGGGCCTGGTGCTGATGATGTCGCTGGCCTTCGCCGTCGGGGTGATCCGGCTGGGCCGCCGGCAGTGCCTGGTGAACGAGCTGCCGGCCATCGAGGGCCTTGCGCGGGTGGACGTGGTGTGCGCCGACAAGACCGGCACGCTGACCGAGAACGGAATGCGGCTGTCGAACGTCACCCCGGTGGAGGGCGCCACTGCGTCGACGAACGTCACCCCGGTGGAGGGCGCCACTGCGTCGACGAACGTCTCCGACGTCTTGGCGTCACTGGCCGCCGACGATGCCCGACCGAACGCGAGCATGCAGGCCATTGCCGAGGCGTACGGCACGAAGCCCGGCTGGACGGCAACCGCGACGGCCGCGTTCCGATCGGCCACCAAATGGAGCGGCGCTTCCTATGCCGGACAGGGTAATTGGGTCATCGGCGCCCCGGATGTGCTGGCACCGGCCGGTTCGCCGGTGGCCGCGCAGGCCGAACAGATTGGCGCCAAAGGTCTGCGGGTGCTGTTGCTGGGTGCCAGCGACCGCCCGGTGGATGCGCCGGACGCCCCGGGCGTGGTGACCCCGGTCGCGTTGGTGGTGCTCGAGCAACGGGTACGCCCGGACGCCCAGCAGACATTGGAATACTTTGCCGAACAAGATGTTTCGGTCAAGGTCATCTCGGGGGACAATGCCGTCTCGGTGGGCGCGGTGGCGGGCTCCCTGGGTCTGCACGGCGAGGTGATGGATGCCCGCCGGCTGCCCGGCGAGCCCGCGGCGCTGGCCGACACGATGCAGGAGTACACCGTCTTCGGCCGGGTCCGCCCGGATCAGAAGCGCTCCATGGTGCACGCCCTGCAGGCCCGCGATCACACCGTCGCGATGACCGGTGACGGCGTGAACGATGTGCTCGCGCTCAAGGACGCCGACATCGGTGTGGCGATGGGTTCGGGTAGCCCCGCAGCGCGGTCGGTCGCCCAGATCGTGTTGCTGGACAACAAGTTCGCCACCCTGCCCTATGTGGTGGGTGAGGGGCGCCGGGTGATCGGCAACATCGAGCGGGTTTCCAACCTGTTCCTCACCAAGACGGTGTACTCGGTGTGGCTGGCGCTTCTGGTGGGTATCTGGGGCTTGGTGGCGGCCCTGACGCACAGCACCCCACTGCTGTTCCCGTTCCAGCCCATTCACGTCACCATCGCGGCCTGGTTCACCATCGGCATCCCGGCATTCGTCCTGTCGCTGGCCCCCAACAACGAACGCGCCCATTCCGGGTTCGTGCGCCGCGTCATGCTCGCCGCCCTGCCGTCGGGGCTGACGGTGGGGATCGCGACGTTCATCTCCTACCTGATCGCCTATCCCTGGCACGACGTCAGCCCCGCGCGTCAGATGCAGGCCTCCACCGCTGCCCTGATCACGCTGCTGATCTCGGCGTGGTGGGTGCTGGCCACCGTGGCGCGGCCGTACCAGTGGTGGCGCATCGCGCTGGTGGTGACCTCCGGTCTGGCGTACGTCGTCATCTTCTCGATCCCCTGGGCCCGCACGAAATTCATGCTCGATCCATCCGATGTTGCGCTGACGGTCACTGCGATCGCTATCGGGTTTGCCGGGGCTGTCGTGATCGAAATCTTGTGGTGGATGCAGGGCAGGTGGCTCGGGGAGCCCAGGAAACTATTCCGGTAGCCGAAAACCCTTGTGGTGTTAGCTGAACGCCGCAACAATCAGGTGCGCAAACCTCGGCAGGGTGCCGTGGAGGAAAAGGGGCGAACCATGTCATTCCTGGACAAGGCCAAGGACGCGGTCTCGGGCGCGGTGTCGGATGCCAAGGAGGCTCTGGACAAGGCGGGCGACTTCGTCGAAGAGAAGGTCGCCGACGCGCGCGACGCCGCCACTGGCGCGGTCGACAAGGCCAAGGACGCCGCCACCGGTGCGGTCGACAAGGCCAAGGATCTGGCCGGCGACGCGAAGACCGACGTCAAGGACGCGACCGACCAGGCGTAGCGGGTCGGTGGGCCGTCGTCCTGGCGGCCCACCACCACACCGGCGGACGCCTCCGCCGGTGGTTGAATGGACCAGTACTGCTGTCTGATACCTGAAAGGAGTCAGGACATGTCGTTCCTGGACAAGGCGAAGGAAGCCGTCGAGAAGAACATCGACAAGGTCGGCGAGGCCATCGACAAGGCCGGAGACATCGTCGACGAGAAGACCAGCGGCAAGTTCGCTGCAGTTGTCGACAAGGCGCAGGAGGCCGCCAAGGGCGCGGCCGACAAGTTCGCCGGCGACGAGAAGTAGGCGGGCTCCGGCTGACATATGGCGAAACTCTCTGTCTCCGTTGATGTTCCGCTGCCGCCGGAACAGGCCTGGGCGGCCGCGTCCGACCTGCCCCGATTCAAGGACTGGTTGACCATCCACCGGGTCTGGCGCAGCACGCTGCCCGACACGCTGGAAAAAGGCACCACGATCGAATCGATCGTCGAGGTCAAGGGCATGGCCAACCGGGTGAAATGGAACATCGTGCACTACAAGCCGCCGGAGGGAATGACGCTCAACGGCGACGGGCGCGGTGGCGTCAAGATCAAGCTGATGGCCAAGATCAAGCCGAGCGGCGACAGTTCGACGGTCACCCTCGATGTCCACCTCGGTGGGCCCGCCCTGTTCGGGCCCATCGGGATGGTGGTCGCCGGCGCGCTCAAGGGCGACATCCGAGAGTCGCTGAACAATTTCGTGACGGTTTTCTCTCCCGCCTGACCACCCCGCCCCCACGGATCTGAGGATTTCGCAAGGAATCCCCGTGCGGGGGCGGCTCCTCTTCCCAACCGGATCCGGTGATCCGACGATCGTCAGATCCGCACTCAGCGGACCTGGGATCAGATGCCGGTACTGCCGGCATCCGGGGGAAAGGGGATGTCACGTTCGAATTCCGAGCGGTGCCGTCGCGGTATTCAGTTCACCTGCGGCACAGGCAAATCCGTCGACGTCCAGGTCGGTGATCGAATCCGATGCGGGCGACCTCTGCGGTTAGCCGGCCTGCGAAGAGGGGCTCAGGGGAGGGGGGCCGTCCACCTCAGGCGGCCGCCACCCCCGGGCCCGGGCCCGAACTCGATCCGCCCGCCGCATTCGCGGGCCCGCGCGGCCAGGTTGGCCAGCCCGCTGCGGGTGGTCTCGGTGGGGAAGCCCGCACCGTCGTCGGTCACCGTGATGGTCAGGTTGTCGTCGACCGTAACGCCGACCGACACCGTCGATCCCCCGGAATGGCGGACCGCATTGCTGACGGCCTCGCGGACCACCGCCTCGGCGTGGTCGGCCAGCACCGCGTCCACCACCGACAGCGGGCCGCTGACGTGCAGCGTTGGGCGTACGGCGGAATCGGCCGTCATCTGTGTCACCGCCTGTTCGAGCCGCTGGCGCAGCCGGGTGACGCTGCCACCGTGCAGGTCGAAGATCGCGGTCCTGATCTCCTGCACCACCTCCTGCAGGTCGTCGAGGGCCCCAGAGATGCGCTGATTGTTGCGGTCGGAGTCGGCACTCATCGCGCCCTGCAGCGACAGCCCGATAGCGAACAGTCGCTGGATGACGTGGTCGTGCAGGTCCCGCGCGATGCGGTCGCGGTCGGTGAGCACGTCGAGTTCGCGCAGCGAGGCGACGGCGGCGGCCTGGGACTGCGCCAGATGCAGGGCCAGGCCGGACTGGTCGGCGAACGCGGCCAGCGTGGTGAGCTGATCGGCCGTGTACACCGCGCCGTCGGAGGCGACGGAAACCAGTACGCCGGACGCTGCGTCGGGCTCGCGCATCGGCAGCACCAGTGCGTCCGCACCACTCCCGCCGAGATCACGGAAGTCCTTGACGTGCAACGGGGTTCGGTCCCGGAACGCCTGGCCGGCGGCGGAGTCGGCAATCGGGACGCTGACCCCGATGAGGTCGGCGCGGGTGGACGCGGTGACGCGTAGCTCGTCGTCGGTCTCGTCGCCGACCGGCATCAGCAGCGCACTGTAGGAGCTGCCGGTCAGCCCGGTGGCTTGCTCGGCGATCTGGCCGTGCACCGCGACCGGATCGGCCCCGGCGAGCAGGTCGGTGGAGATGTCGCGCGTCGCCTCGATCCAGATCTGGCGGGTGCGCGCCGCCTGATACAGCCGGGCGTTGTCGATCGCGATTCCCGCGGCGCCGGCCAGGGCCAGCACCAGCACCTCGTCGTCCTCGGTGAACTCGCGGCCATCGGACTTCTCGGTCAGGTACAGGTTGCCGTAAACCTGGTCGCGGATCCGGACCGGCACCCCAAGGAAGGTGTGCATCGGCGGATGGTGCGCGGGGAACCCCACCGAAGCGGGATGCTTCGAAAGTTCTTTGATGCGAACGGGTTTCTCGAAGAGCAGGCCCAGGACGCCGTGTCCGTCGGGCAGCGCGCCGATTCGGGCGCGGGTCTCGTCGTCGATTCCCCGGTACACGAACCGATCAAGACCCGCGCCCGGCACGTCGGAGGCAAGCACGCCAAGTGCGCCGTAGCGCGCGTCGACCAGATGCATGGCGGTGCGCACGATGGTCGGCAACGTGCGTTCGAGGTCGAGGCCCGACGTTACCGCCAGCATGGCGTCGATCAGGCCGTCGCGGATGTGCACGCTCTCAGTCATCGCGCCGCTGGCGCAGCTCGGCGGCCAGCAGGGCCGCCTGGGTGCGCCGGTGCAGTCCGAGCTTGGCCAGCAGCCGCGACACGTAATTCTTGACGGTCTTCTCCGCCAGGAACATCCGTTCGCCGATCTCGCGGTTGGTCAGACCCTCACCCAGCAGTTCGAGCAGGGTCCGTTCGGTGGCCGACAGGTCGTGCACCCGGGGGTCCTCGCCGGCCTCGTGCTCGGAGGTCTCCTGGCGCAGCTTGGACATCAACGCCGCGGCGGCGCGATTGTCCAGCAGCGACTTGCCCGAGCCGACCGACTTGATGGCCTGTGCCAGTTCCATGCCCCGGATGTCCTTGACCACGTAGCCGCTGGCGCCGGCCAGGATGGCGTCGAGCATCGACTGCTCGTCGGTGAAGGAGGTCAGGATCAGGCAGCGCAGCCCGTCGTGGGTGGCCAGCAAGTCCCGGCACAGATCGATGCCGCTGCCATCGGGCAGGCGCACGTCCAGCACCGCGACGTCGGGCCGGGCCGCCGGGATGCGGGCCTTGGCCTCGGCGATCGAACCCGCCTCGCCGACGACGGTCAGTTCGGGGTCGCCGCTGAGCAGGTCGACGAGGCCGCGGCGAACGACCTCATGGTCGTCGACCAGGAAGACGGAGATCACGGACCAACCCTAATCCGAAAGTGGCTACGCTCGGCGGATCGTTCGCTTTCCGGTCGCGCACAATTGCCTTCCTGGGCTTCGGCGGCGATCGGTCTGCTGGTCGCCTCGCTGATCGTTCCCGGTATGGAGGTCAGGCCGCTGGGGTTCGTCGTCGCCGTCGTCATCTTCGCGGCGCTGATCCTGGCGTCGCTGTTCAGCGGCGGGTTGTCGATTCGGGGCCTGGGATCGTGGGTGGCGGCGACGGTGGTGGTGTGGCTGGTGACGGCGCTGGCGGCGCTGATCCTGCCGGCGCTGCTGCTCGAGCAGAAGGTCACCGGTTCCGGACGCTGATCCCGATGGTCGAAAACCTCCGTTTCGACCGCAACCGCACGGCGACTTGGCGTTCGGTCTCGGCGCCTGACCGGCGCGCGATGCCTCACCCACCGAGCGTGAAACCTGTGCGAAATCCGACGCGATTCATCGCACGCGTTTCACGCTCGGCGCATGGACGGCGCGCGGATGATGACCCAGCCCAATTCCCGCAGCCGCCGCAGGACAGAACCGGGTCGTGGTTCAGTCGGGGCGTGAACTCCCGCGCCGCAAGGTGGCCAGCAGTTCCCGGTACGGGCCCACCACATAGGCGGTGTCGCCGGCATTGAGCACCGTGTCGCGACGCGGATGCATCTCGTGTCCGCCATCCGCCCGGGCGATCGCGACCACCCGGGTCTGGGTGGCCAGGTCGATCATCCGGATGCCGTCGAGTTGGCTGCCCCGGTCGACCCGCACACCGCCGACCATGAACGAACGCTGACCCACCGAGAAGGTGCCGAACACCTGCAGCCCCATCGCCGCCCCGATGAACCACGGTGCCGCCAGTTCGACGGTGGAACGCACATTGGCGAAGCCGAACCGGTTGGACACCGCCGCCCCCAGGCTGCGGTCGAAGATCCGCAACACCACCGGAACACCCGGCTGATTGGCGGTGCGGGCCCAGCGATCGCCGAGCGATTCACGCACGACGATGCCGGTCTCGATGTTCACCATGTCGTTCTCGGTCAGGACGGCGATCGCCGAGGCGGTGTCCACCCGGGCGTCGTCGAGGGACTGGCGCAGGGTCGCGTCGCCCAGGATCACGGGCACCTGCAGATCGGCGGCCGAGGACAGGAACCGGTTGTCGGGGTTGTTCTCGATGGCGACGACGTTGTGGCCGGCGGCCTTGAGGTCGCTGATCACCCGGTGCCCGAACGAACCCAGGCCGACGACGATCACGTGCCCGGACAGGTAGCGGACCTGGCGTCGGACCGCCGATTGGGCCAGTCGCCGGGACAGCAGCAGGTCGGCGACGAAGGCCACCACGACCGCCGTCGTCGTCACACCGGCGAACATCAGCAGGATCGCGAACAACCGCAGCCACATCGGCTGGCCGATGAAACTGAAGTCCCCGTAGCCCACCGTTGCGATTGTCTCGGTCGAAAAGTAAAGAGCATCAACGAAACTCATGCCCGGCTTGTGATAGGTGAAGCGCAGCAGCACGGTGGCGAACAGGAGCAGCGATATCGACACCCCCATGGCCTTGAAGAAGCCGGGGTTGATGTCGTCGCGCAGCGATCGGATGCTGTTGCCGAACCTGCGCAGCGGGGTACCTGTCATGCTGCCGCGGCGCCGTGGCGCGGCCACGGTGATGCCCCGCTGGCGCAGTTCCTCGGCGGTGCCGATCATCGCGGTCCAGTCGCCGCGCCATACGACCTCGTCGCGGCCGGGACACGCCACGACCTCACCGGGGCTGTCCGAATTGTCGCCGCGTACCACCGCGACGGGGGCGAGGTCGCCGAACAACTCGCGAAGGCTGGCCCCGTGGGGTGCGTGGGCGCCGGACACCACGAAGTCGAGGCCGGCGGCCGAGATGTCGTGCGTGGTCCGGGCCAGGCAGGCCTCGACCACCGACGACGCCGCCAGGTCCGCGACGTCGAGGACCGCGCCCTGGCCGTTCGCCTCGGCGACGGCGTCGCGCAGCACACTGTTGGCCAGCCGGGTGACGACGCGGACGTCGGGGTTGAGTTGCCGTGCCTGCAGCGAGATTTCGAGGTTGGTCGCATCGTCGGGTCCGACGCAGACGATCGCGGTGGCGGTGGTGATGCCGGCCTGGTGCAGGCCGGTGGCGCTGTCGAGTCGTACGACCGTCGTTCCAGCGCTGTGCAGTTCCTCGGCGATGCGTTCCGCGAGGCCGTCGTCGCCGCAGACGATCATGTGACCTAGCATCCGTGCAGATTACGATGCTGCGGACCAGGCTGCAGGACGATCGGGAGCGTCTCAGCCGTGCATGGTGAAGTCGGCGAAGTCGAAGCCCGGCACCACCACACAACTCACCAGGCACGGTTCGTCGGCGACGGGGCGGGCGCGCTGCCAGTGCCCGGGGGGAACGATGAACTGCGGCTGTTGGCCGGCGGTGATGTCGCTGCCGAGCAATTGTGTTGTGGCCGTGTCATGTTCGGCGCCGACTTCCAGCTCGAGCGGGCCGCCGCGGTGGAAGAACCAGAGCTCGGCGCTGCGCACGGTGTGCCAGGCGGACTGCTGGCCGGGCATCAGCAGGAACAGGATCGCGGTGCCGGCGCTGCGCGGCCCGGAGTAGTCCGGCGGCAGCTCGGCGGCGGGGATGGTCAGGGCGCTCCGCCACGTTTCGCGGAACCAGCCGCCCTCGGGGTGCGGCTGCAGGTCCAGTTGCCGGGCCCAGTCGGGCAGTTCGGTCATGCCGACAGCGTAGGCGGAGTGGCGTATGGTCAGGCCGTGATCCGGCGGAGCACTCGGCTACGGCCCGGCTGGTTGGTCGCTCTGTCGGCAGCCGTTCTGGCCGTCAGCGTCTGGCTGCCGTGGCTGACCACATCGGCGGGCGGGGGTGGCCGGGCCAACGCGATCGGCGGCACGCACGGCAGCCTCGAGCTCCCCGCGCAGTTCGGCCCCGGACAGCTCATCGTCCTGCTGGCCTCGGCCCTGCTGGTGGCCGGCGCCATGGCAGGCCGGGACATCTCGGCGCGCTGGGCGGCGGCGGCCGCGCTGCTCATCTCGGCGGGCGTGGCGGCGCTGACCGCGTGGTACTACCGGCTGCACGTCGCGCACGCTGTGGTCGCCGGGTACGGCCTCTACGTGGCGGTGGGCGCCGTCGCGGCCGCGATCGGCTGCTCGGTGTGGGCCCTGATCCATGCGCTGCGTGCCACCCGGAGCGGACGATGAGCCGATTCGTCGAGCCGGTCATCCTGACCGGCGATCAGTGGGTGCGGCTGGAACCGCTACGAGCCGAACACATTCCCGACATCGAGGCGGCGGCGCGGGACAGCGACAACGGGGCGCTGTGGTTCACCAGCGCCCCCACCCCGGCCGGCGCCGAGGCGTGGGTGCGCCGCATG
>JAKIXW010000086.1:13545-13860 GCA_022708865.1 Acidobacteriota bacterium | reverse complement strand
ACCGGGGCACGAAGCGGTAGAGACTCTCGCCGAACCTTGACGTTGCCGGATCCTCCACCGTCGCAACGCGTTTGTGATGGCCGCGGTTGTGCTCGACGTAGAAATGCCCATAGCAGGTCTGGGCCAGGGCGACCTTGCTCGCACGACGTTCGGCCCGGCTCGTCTTGTGACCGAGTTCGTGGGCGGCGTTGATCGCAATGCCGCCGATGATCCCGACCGTGACCGTCAGGCCCGCCTTGTCGACGACGTTCATCACCAGCCAGCCGCCGCCGCTCCACAGCCAGCACGCGAAGATCAGCGAGAGGTACTGCGCCG
>JAKIXW010000086.1:2948-13535 GCA_022708865.1 Acidobacteriota bacterium | reverse complement strand
CAGGTACAGGTAGGTGGCCCAGCGGTAGAGCGGGTCGCCGTCGAGCCTGTCCGAGGTGGCGGCCGACGGATTGGACGGCCGGGACCCGACAACATGGTCGAGCACCGGGATGACCCCGAACGTCATGACCGGCGCCAGCCACCAGAACGCGCCACTGCCGGTCAGCTGCACCAGCACCCAGGACGCGAACACGGCGCCCGGAACGAACGCGGTCAACATGAAGACGAACCGACGGACACTGCGCCAGCGCTGTGACGCAGGCACCGACAGCATGATCATCTTGGGACGCGCCCCCATCGCCTGTGGCCGGTTGAATACGCGAAAATGATAGCTCCGGAGACGCGAAGCAATCACGTTTCGATCACGACGGCGCGCCGACGTTTTTGCGGCCACCGCGGGATGTCACCGGTCAATGCACGTCAGCGCGCCGCAGGCGACCGCCGACGCACCGTGCGGGGCACAGAGGTGAAATTGGCCGGGTTACAGAAAAGATTTGCCATCGAGTCCGGCTGTCAGATTCCGCGGACCGGCTCAGGCCATCTGCTCGGCCTTGGCGCGACTGCGCTTCGGATCGGTGCCCGGAACGTGCTTCGGTGACGTGGGCGCCGCCGCCACATCCACACCGGTCACCCGTTGCTCGGCGGCCCGGAACTCCGGCAACGGGCCCATCGTGAAGTGGATGCCGTTGATGACCGACCACACCGCGGCCTGCCTCGCGGCCCGTTCGACGGGATTGGGAGAACGGTGCATGACCATGGCCGCGGCCCAGCTGGGCAGCGTGTCACGAATGGCCCAGTCGAGGAATTCACCGCCGGGCGGCTGCGCCTCGGCCGCGGCGAGGTTGGGACCGGTGGCCATGGCCGCGCCGTAGGTCAGCGCCAGCTTCGGCAGGTATTCCCGGAGGCACTCGAGGGTCTCGGCCTTGGTCTCCGGCAGGTCGGCCCCGCCCAAGGCGTGGCCGACCTTGACGAACTCGCGGTAGTAGCGGTCGATTTTATTGCCCCGCAACGGATTCGGATGGTAGTACTCGTGCGCGGTGGCGATCCCCCAGACCACCGTCGCGTAGTTCCACCGCAACCAGTCCGGGTCGTCGGCGTCGTAGGGCAGGCCGTCGGGCCGGGTGCCCTTGACGGTGTGGTGCATGGCGCGCACCGTGTTGGCGACCCGCTCGGCGGTGGCCGTCGACCCGTATGCCGTGCCGATGAAGAACGACACCGAATGGCCCAGGCGAAGGGCTGCACCCTCGGGGTCCACCTGCATGGTCGGCGCACCGTGCTCGTCGCGTTCCACGATCCGCGAGTGGTCGACACCCATCCAGAAGATGCTCGGGTCGAACCGTTCCAGGTAGGCCGCGCACTGCAGACCGAACACCAGCGCGGGCAGGTGCGAATGCACGTACCAGACCGCGCTACCCGGACCGAACCATCCCGGATCACCTTGCGGGCCAGCGAAATCCAGGCCACGGAAGTATCGGCTGCGGATCTCGTCGTCGTAGAACTGGGTGATCCGCTGCTGCATGAGTTGGTGCGGCAGGCGGGGCATCAGAGGGATCGCGGGCAGCGAAGGCATCTGCATGATCGGCAGCCTACATTTCTGGATACACCCGTGTCCAGACTGATCCGCGCTAGGCTGTCGGGCATGTCGAGCCCGACCCGCTGGGCCGGTGTGCCGCTGACCGACCGCCGCGCCGAACGCCGCGCACTGCTGGTCGAGGCGGCCTTCGAACTGTTCGGCGCCGAGGGCGAGAGTGCGGTGTCGGTGCGCTCGGTGTGCCGTCGTACCTCGTTGAACACCAGGTACTTCTACGAGAGCTTCCCCGACACCGACCAATTGCTCGGCGCCGTCTACGACCGCGTGGCCGAGGGCCTCAATGCCGAGGTGGAAGCCGCGATCGCCGCCACCGACGGCACCGACGTCGAGCAGTCCCGGGCCGGCATCCGCGCCGTGCTGGGATTCAGTTCCGCCGATCCGCGCCGCGGCCGGGTGTTGTTCACCGAGGCGCGGGCCAACCCCGTGCTGTCGGCCCGCCGCGAGATCGCCCAGGAACTGCTGCGCCAGATGGTGCTCAGCGAACGCGCCCAGGCACATCCTCGCGAGAAACCGGTCACGACGGCCGTCGCGGCAGCGATGTACACCGGCGCGATGGCCGAACTGGCGCAGCAGTGGCTGGCGGGCAACCTCGGCGACGACCTCGAAGCCGTTGTCGCGCACACCGTCCGATTGATGCTGTTCACCCACTGATCCGGCGCTGCGCGCTACGCTGACGTCGTGGCGGGCACGCGCCGCTCGACCCCTTCCGCGCCGACGAGTCCGCGATCCCGTCGGCCGAATCCCTGTGTTACCGCGCGCAATGCGCACTACGCGGAGGCGGCCGTCCGCAGATTTCGGGTCCTGCGCATCACCGCGGTCATCGCAGCGGCCGTCAGCGCCGGCTTCGGCTTCTACCAACTGACGCTCGGCTCGGCGTTGTGGACGATGGGGATCATCAACATCGCCACCGCCGGGGCCTTCCTGGCTCTTCCCCTGCTGCGCGGCTTCGGCGAACTGGTGCCGCCGCTGGCCTTCACCGCGCTGGCCTACGCATCGCTGTTCTACATCACCTGGCACGTCGGAACCGGCTCCGGTCTGCTGTTCTACTACCCGATCGCGGCGACCATCGTCGTCCTGACCCTGGGTGTGGAACGCATCGCCCTGGCCGGGGTGCTGGCCGCGATCGGGGTGGCGCTGGCCATCGTCCTCGAGCTCACCGTCCCGGCCGACACCGGTCTGCAGCCGGGTTGGAGCATCACCGTCGGCTTCATCGTCTCGGTCACCGCGGCGGCAGTCATGGCGTTCGCGGCGGTGTGGTTCGTCCTGCGTGAGATCGACCGCGCCGAAACCGCGATGGAGGTGGAATACGAACGCTCGGAACAACTTCTGGCGAACATCCTGCCCGCCAGCATCGCCGCCCGGCTCAAGGATCCCGCGCACGACATGATCGCCGACCGGTACGACGACGCGTCGATCCTGTTCGCCGACATCGCCGGGTTCACCGAACGCGCCAGCGAGATCGCGCCGTCCGATCTGGTGGCGTTCCTGGATCACGTCTACAGCGAGTTCGACCTGCTGGTGGATCGGCACGGCCTGGAGAAGATCAAGACCACCGGGGACGCCTACATGGTGGTGAGCGGCGTCCCCAACCCGCGCGCGGACCACGCGCAAGCACTGGCGGCGCTGGCGCTTGACATGGCGCAGGCCGTCGCGCAGATGCGCGACCCGCAAGGGCGCGGGGTCGGCATGCGCATCGGACTGGCGAGCGGACCGGTGGTGGCCGGCGTGGTGGGATCGCGCAGGTTCTTCTACGACGTGTGGGGTGACGCCGTCAACGTCGCCTCCCGGATGGAGAGCACAGACCCGACCGGGCGCATCCAGGTGCCACAGAACGTCTACGAACGGCTGCGCGACGAATTCGCGTTCACCGAGCGCGGTGACGTCGACGTCAAGGGCAAGGGCGTGATGCACACCTGGTACCTGATCGGCCGGCAGACCGCGGCCGGGCCAGCGGCCGACGTCGCGACGGTGTTGCCGCCCGTCAGCGGATCGCGCCGTTGATCACCGGCGTGTCGATGGTTCCCCGCTCGACGCCCCACAGGGTGGCGATTGTCTTGTACTCCCCCGACTTCATCAGATGCGCCAGCGCCTGCCGCAGTGATTCGGCCAGCGGTGAGCCCCGCTTCACGGGATAGCCGTACGGCCCCGCGTCGAACACCTCCCCGGCCGGGGCCAACGCGCCGCCACTGGTCTTGATCGCAAAGCCGGTGACCGGTGAATCCGCCGACATCGCATCGACGTGCCCGGCGAGCAGCGCCGCGGTCAGGTCGTCCTGCCGCTCGAAGACGACGCTCTCGATCGGGGGCAGCCCGGCGGCCACACACGCATCACTCTTGTGCGGCAACTCGTTGGCCTGCTGGATCACCCCGGTGGTGACACCGACGCGCAGGCCGCAGGCGTGCGCCGGATCGATCGGCGGGCCGGGCCGCTGCGCCCACAGCGTGCCGGCTTCGAAGTAGGTGACGAAATCCACCAGGCGCTCACGCTCGTCGGTGTCGGTCACCGAGGACATCCCGATGTCGAAGTCACCGGAGCCGACCGAGGGCAGGATCGCGTCGAAATCGACCTCCCGATATTCCGGCGTCACACCGAGCACGCGCGCGACGGCGTTCATCAGGTCGACGTCGAAGCCCACCAGTTGCCCGTAGCCATCCCTGAATTCGTTTGGCGCATAGGGGATGTTGACGCCGACGATCAATCGACCGCGGGACCTGATGTCCTCGGGCAGCGTCGCGGCGATCGACGGTACGGCACCGAGGGTCACCGGCGTATCGGCCGGGTGCTGATCGCCGGGACCACGGTGCGCGAGCACCTGCCAGACCCCGAGCCCGCCAGCCGTCAACAGCACCACGGCCAGCGCCGCCAGCACTGCGGTCCGGCGCGAGCGGCTCCGCGGCAGTGGCTCACCCGCCGAGTGCCGGCCCCGGCCACGCGACGCGCGCACGCGGGGTTCGTCCACCGCTGCGCGGACCGCGACCGCCAGATCGCGGCCGGTCTGGTAGCGGTCGTCTGGATCCTTGGCCATGCCCTTCGCGATGACGCTGTCGAGGGCGGCCAACGACGGGTCGCCGTCCGACGGGCGCGGCGGGGTCGACATCAGATGCCCGGCGATCTGCTGCTCGAGGCTGTCGCTGGGATACGGGTGCTTACCCGTGAGGCATTCGTAGAACACGCAGGTGAGCGCGTAGATGTCCGAACGGGTGTCACTCTGCCCCCCGCTGAACCGCTCCGGAGCCATGTACGCCAGCGTTCCCAGCGTGCTGCCCGCGGTGGTCAGACCCGCCTCGCCGGCGGCCCGCGCCAGACCGAAGTCGATGAGGTAGACGAATTCCCGGTCGGAGATCAAGATGTTCGTC
This sequence comes from Acidobacteriota bacterium, assembly GCA_022708865.1. Lineage (GTDB taxonomy): Bacteria > Actinomycetota > Actinomycetes > Mycobacteriales > Mycobacteriaceae > Mycobacterium. The sequence goes on along the minus strand of JAKIXW010000086.1, from coordinate 8,589 downwards.
GGTTTGACGTCGCGGTGCACCAGGCCGTTGGCGTGCGCGGAGTCCAGCGCCGAGGCCACCTGCTCCACCACCACCGCGCCGAGCCGCGGCCCCAACGGCGTATCCCGTTGCGCCAGAAGGTTTCCGAGGTTCTCACCTTCGATCAGCCGCATATCCAGATACAGCCGGCCATCGATCTCGCCGTAACCGTGGATCGGCACGACATGCGGGTCGTTGACACCCGAGGCGGCCTGCGCCTCACGTCGGAATCGCTCCTTGAAGACCTCGTCGCGGGCCATCTGAATGGGGAGCACCTTCAGCGCGATGATGCGATCGGTCTTGGTGTCGCGGGCGCGGTACACCTCCCCCATCCCGCCGCGACCGAGCAGTTCGAGCAATTCGTACTGCCCGAAGCGTGTCCCCTCCACCGTCACTCCCCGTTTGGCCGGAGCCCTACATCACCTTGGAAAGGAACGCCTGCGTTCTTTGGTGCTGCGGGTTGGCCAGCACCTCGCGCGGCGGGCCCGCCTCCACGATCACACCGCCGTCCATGAACACCAACTGGTCGGCCACCTCTCGGGCGAAGCCCATCTCGTGGGTCACCACGACCATCGTCATACCCGCTGCGGCAAGCGCTTTCATGACGCCCAGCACATCGCCGACGAGTTCTGGGTCAAGTGCCGAGGTGGGTTCGTCGAACAGCATCAGCTTGGGTTCCATGGCCAGCGCCCGGGCGATCGCGATGCGCTGCTGCTGCCCGCCGGAGAGTTGCGCCGGGTAGGCATCGGCCTTGGCCGACAGCCCGACCTTGCCCAGCAGATCCTTTGCGCGCGCGAGCGCCTCGGCCTTCTTCACTCCCTTGACCTGCATCGGTGCCTCGATGATGTTGGCCAGCGCAGTGCGGTGCGGGAACAGGTTGAAGTGCTGGAACACCATGCCGATGTCACGGCGCTGGCGGGCCGCGTCACGCGGCGACATCTCGTACAGCTTGTCACCGCGCTCGCGATACCCGATGAGCTCACCGTCGACGTAGAGCCGGCCGCCGTTGATCTGCTCCAGGTGGTTGATGCACCGCAGGAACGTCGACTTGCCCGAACCGGACGGTCCGATCAGCACCAGGACCTGGCCACGGCCGATCTCGAGAGTGACGCCCTTGAGCACCTGCAGCGCGCCGAAGTTCTTGCACACCCCCTCGGCCTTGACCATGGGGACATTGCCGGTGGCGGAAGCGGTCATACGTGGCCCACCTCTCCGAGCTGCTCGGCCTCGTTGAGCGCTTCGAGCTGCTTGGCGGTGAGCTTGCGCGAGGCGCCGCGGGAGAAGTACTCCTCGAGGTAATGCTGCCCGACCATCAGGATGCTGGTGACCAGCAGATACCAGGCCGAGGCGACCATCAATAGCGGAACGGGTTCGAAGATCACCGCCGAGATATTGCGCTGGGCACCGAACAGATCCTTGGTGAACGGCACCGCGGCCACCAGGGACGTGGTCTTGAGCATGCCGATGAACTCGTTGCCGGTCGGCGGGATGATGACCCGCATCGCCTGAGGCAGTACCGTGCGCCGCATCGTCATCCACCACGACATGCCCAGGGCGACCGATGCTTCGTTCTGCCCCTCGGGCACCGAGGAGATGCCGGCCCTGATGATCTCGGCCAGGTACGCGGCCTCGTTGAGGGCCAGACCGACGACCGCGAGCCAGAAGTACGGTGCCAGGCTCTGGATGTTCAGGTGAAAGAAGGTGGGCCCGAACGGGATTCCGAGCTGGATGTTCTTGTAGATGGTGGGGACCAAACCCCAGAACACCAGCTGCACCCAGACCGGGGTGCCACGGAAGATCCACAGATAGACCCAGGAGACCGCGCGCAGCACCGGGTTCGGTGACAGCCGCATCACCGCGAGCATCACCGCGAGCACAATGGCCAACACCATCGACAACACGGTGAGTTCGAGGGTCACCACGACGCCCTTGACGATGCGTTCGTCGAGGATGTATTTGCCGAAGATTGACCAGCGGTAGGCCGGGTTGGTGGCCGCGCCGTAGAGGAACAGCGCCGCCAGGACGAGCACGACGATCGCCGTCACCCAGCGCCAGGGATGCCGCAGCGGTACCGCATCGATCGCGGCGGGCGAGCCGGGCCCGGCGGCGGGGGGCGGCGATTCGTCGGTACTCATCGATTACGCAACCGGACTCAGTTGACTGCGCCGTTGATCACCGGTTTGTCGATCATGCCCTTCTCGACGCCCCAATTGGTGGCGATGGTCTTGTAATCGCCACTCTCGATCAGATGCTCCAGCGCCTTCTGCATCGCCGCGGCCAGGGCCGACCCCTTCTTCACCGGCCAGCCGTACGGCGCAGAATCGAAGATCTCGCCCGCCTGCACGAGCTTGCCGTTGCTCTGCTTGATCGCATACAGCGTCACCGGCGAATCGGCCGACATCGCGTCGGCCTGACCCAGCACCACGGCGTTGGTGGCCTGGTCCTGACCGTCGAACTTGAGGATCTCGATCGCGGGCTTGCCCTCCTCGGTGCACTTCTTGCTACGGGCCGGCAGTTCCTCGGTCTCCTGGACCGTGGTGGCCTGCACCGCAACCCGCTTGCCGCACGCGGTATCCGGCGAGATGTCCGCCCCGGCGGGCTTGGCCCACAGCGAACCGGCTGAGAAGTAGGTCACGAAGTCGACGGTGTTCTCACGTTCCTTGGTGTCGGTGAACGACGACATCCCGACGTTGAAGGTGCCGCCCTGGATGGACGGGATGATCTTGTCGAAGTCCGCCTCGCGGTAATCCGGCGTCAGGCCGAGCGTCGCTGCGATGGCGTTCATCAGATCCACGTCGAACCCGATGATCTTTCCGCTCGGATCCTTGAACTCGTTCGGGGTGTACGGGACATTGACGCCGACGACCAACTTGCCCGACGACTTGATCTCCTCGGGCACCATGTTGGCGATCGAGTCCACCTTCGAGGCCTGGGCCGCGGTGGTCTGCGTCGCCGGTGCCTCGGTGTCGTTGTTCTTGGTACATCCCGCGAGCGCCAGCGTTCCCGACAGGGCCACGACGGCGACCGCACGCATTCCGAGTCCGGACCAACGACGGACCTGGTTTCCAGCTTCCACTTTGTGTCTCAACTTTCTGGTCGGGCCGTTTCGTGTGCCCATGCAGTGCACGTTAACGACCGTGGAGCCATGAAGCACTGCCGGTAACGGAACAGTAATGAAGTGGCCGCAATCGTGGCAGCAGAACAGCGCTTTCCAGCGCAGCGCGCGCCGAGCGGTGCCGCGCTGTGCCAGACTTCCGGCATGGAATCCCCTGTGCTGACCGAAGTCCGCAGCCTCGCACCGCACCTCTGGAAATCCACCCTGCTCTCGGGTGTGCTCGCCGTCATCATGGGTGCGCTGATGCTCGCGTGGCCGGGCAAGACACTGGTCGTCGCGGCCACCCTGTTCGGGGTGTATCTGCTGATCAGCGGTATCGCCCAGGTGTTCTTCGCGTTCTCGCTGCATGTGACCGCCGGCGGCCGGGTGCTGCTGTTCATCAGTGGCGCGGCGTCGCTGGTGCTGGCCGTGCTGGCGTTCCGGCATTTCGGTGAGGGCTATGCGGTTCTGCTGCTCGCCATCTGGATTGCGGTCGGCTTCATCTTCCGTGGCGTCGCGCACACGGTGTCGGCCATCAGCGATCCGGCACTGCCGGGCCGGGGCTGGGAGATCTTCTTCGGCATCATCAGCCTGATCGCCGGCGTGGTGATGCTGGCCTGGCCGGGCCTGTCGCTGCTGACCCTGTTGATGGTGGTCGGCTGGTACCTGATCTTCATCGGCGTGTTCGAGGTCGTGATGGCGTTCGTCATCCGGAAACAGACCAAAGCCCTGACCTCGTAGGCGGAACACGGGCGATAATCACAGCCCAGGCGTGACCGTCACGCTGGAATTGCAGACTACGAAGTACTACAGTCCGTAGTACTTCGTAGTCTGCATTTCCCCAGCCGGGAGTTGGTGCCCATGGACGCCCTCGATGTTTCACGGTGGCAGTTCGGAATAACGACGGTCTACCACTTCATCTTCGTGCCGCTGACCATCGGCCTGGCGCCGTTGATCGCGGTGATGCAGACCATCTGGCACGTCACCGGTCGCACCGAGTGGTACCGCCTGACCAGGTTCTTCGGGAAGCTGTTCCTGATCAACTTCGCCATCGGGGTAGCCACCGGGATCGTCCAGGAATTCCAGTTCGGAATGAATTGGAGCGAGTACTCCCGGTTCGTCGGCGATATCTTCGGCGCGCCGCTGGCCATGGAAGCGCTGGTCGCGTTCTTCTTCGAATCGACCTTCATCGGCCTGTGGATCTTCGGCTGGACACGCCTGCCGCGGGCCCTGCACCTGGCCTGCATCTGGATCGTCGCGATCGCGGTCAACCTGTCGGCGTTCTTCATCATCAGCGCCAACTCGTTCATGCAGCATCCGGTGGGAGCGTCCTACAACCCGGCCACCGGCCGGGCCGAATTGCACAGCATCATGGCGCTTTTCACCAACAACACCGGAGTCTGGGCCTTCCTGCACGCGGTCACCGCGGCGTTCCTGACCGCCGCCACCTTCGTCGCCGGGGTGTGCGCCTGGTGGATGGTGCGCAGCCGCACCGGTGGGGCGCCCGCATCGTCGGATTCCGACGCCGCCACCATGTACCGGCCGGCCGCGATCCTCGGTTGCCTCGTCGCGCTGGTCGCCGCGGGCGGGTTGGTGTTCACCGGCGACATCCAGGGCAAGCTGATGTTCCAGCAGCAACCGATGAAGATGGCGTCGGCGGAATCGCTGTGCCACACCGAAACCGACCCGAAGTTCTCGATCCTGACCGTCGGCACCCACAACAACTGCGACGGCATCACCCGTGTCATCGAGGTGCCCTACGTGCTTCCCTTCCTGGCCGAGGGCAAGTTCAGCGGGGTCACCCTGCAGGGTGTCGAGGACCTTCAACAACACGCGGTGGACAAGTTCGGTCCCGGCAACTACCGCCCCAATCTGTTCGTCACCTACTGGTCGTTCCGCGCGATGATCGGATTGTTGCTCGTCCCAGTGCTGTTCGCGCTCACCACACTGTGGCTGACCCGCCGCGGCCGGACACCCGATCAACGCTGGTTCGCCCGGTTTGCCCTGTGGACGCTGCCGACGCCCTTCCTGGCGTGCTCGGCGGGCTGGGTGTTCACCGAGATGGGCCGCCAACCCTGGGTGGTGGCGCCCAATCCGACCGGCGACCCGTTGGTGCGGCTGACGGTGCAGGACGGGGTGTCCCACCACCACGTCGGGCTGATCTGGTTCAGCCTCATCGGTTTCACACTCGTCTACGCGGTGCTTGCGGTCATCTGGTTCTACCTGTTGCGCCGCTACATCAGTGAGGGTCCGCTCGAGCACGACGCCGAACCGGCTCCCCCGGCACCGCCCGACGATGCCGACGTGGCACCCCTGTCGTTCGCCTACTAGGGAGCTGGTCAACATGGGACTCCAGCAGTTCTGGTTCATCCTCGTCGCGGTGCTGTTCGTCGGCTTTTTCCTCCTGGAGGGCTTCGACTTCGGCGTCGGCATGCTGATGGCACCGCTGGGCCGGATGGCCGCCGGGCCTCTTGCTCGCAGAACAACGCCGCTCGCCGAACCCGGCGCCGAGGACAAGCACCGGCGGGC
>JAKIXW010000086.1:338-2909 GCA_022708865.1 Acidobacteriota bacterium | reverse complement strand
CAACGAGGTCTGGCTGATCACCGCCGGCGGCGCCATGTTCGCGGCATTCCCCGGCTGGTACGCCACGGTGTTCTCCGGCCTGTACCTGCCGCTGTTCGTGATCCTGTTCGCGATGATCCTGCGTATCGTCGCGATCGAGTGGCGCGGCAAGATCGACGATCCCAAGTGGCGCACCTGGGCCGACATCGGGATCGCGGTGGGTTCATGGCTCCCCGCGATCCTCTGGGGTACCGCGTTCGCGATCCTGGTGCGCGGCGTTCCGGTGGACGCCAACAAGCAGATGCAGCTCGGGTTCACCGATGTGATCAACGCCTACACCCTGCTGGGCGGCTTGGCCACCGCAGGGCTGTTCCTGTTGCACGGTGCGGCTTTCCTCGCTCTCAAGACCTCCGGCGAGGTGCGGACGAACACGCTGGCGCTGGCACGGACGATCGCGCTGCCGGTTCTCGGACTGGTCGCGGCCTTCGGGCTGTGGACCGAAGCACTGCACGGCAAGCCGTGGACATGGGCGGTCTTCGGAGTGGCCGCGGTCAGCCTGCTCGTTGCGATCTTGTTGCTGCTGAAGGGAACTCACGACGGGTGGGCGTTCGTCGCGACAACCCTGACCGTCGTCGCCGTGATCGTCATGCTCTTCGGCGATCTCTACCCGAACCTGGTGCCGTCGACACTGAACCCGGAGTGGAGCCTGACGATCTACAACGCGTCGTCGAGCCCGTACACCCTGAAGGTCATGACCTGGGTGGCCGTCATCACCGCACCACTGGTGATCGCCTACCAGGCGTGGACCTACTGGGTGTTCCGCGCGCGCATCACCGCCGACCGGATACCGGATCCGATCGGGTTGCCGGGACGCGTGTCCTGACCGGATCCGCCCGCCGGGGACCCATCGACCCGAGACTCTGGCAGGTCTCGGCGTCCACCCGCCAGCACCTGGTCGCCACCATCGGGTGCAGCGTCGTGATCAGTGCGTGCTCGATCACCGCTGCCATCGTGCTGGCGCACCTTGTCGCCGGCGTGATCACCGAACCGGCGACGCGGAGCGTGCGGCACTGGGCCGTCTCACTGCTGATCCTGTTGGCGCTCTTCCTGATTCGCGCGCTGGGCACCTGGGTGCAGGCCCGGCTCGGCCAGCGCGGCGCCGCGGCGACGATCACCGGGATCGCCAATGGCGTGCTGACCTCGGTGACCGCCGACGATCCCCGCCGGGCCGCGGAACTACACGACGACGCCGCAGCGGTGCTGCTGCGCGGGCTCGACGGCCTGCGACCGTACTTCACCGCCTATCTGCCGGCGCTGTTCCAGGCGGTGATCCTGACCCCGGCGGCCGTGATCGCGATGGCCTGCTTCGATGTTCGGTCCGCCGTCGTGGTGCTGGTAGCGCTGCCGCTGATCCCGGTATTCATGGTGCTGATCGGACTGGCCACCGCCGACCGTTCGGCGGCGGCACTGCAGGCGATGTCGACGCTGCAGTCCCGGTTGCTCGACCTGGTCGCCGGGATCCCCACCCTTCGTGCGCTGGGCCGCGCCGACGGGCCACGCGACCGGATCACCGAACTCGGTGCGACCCATCGTCGTTCGGCCATGGACACCCTGCGCATCGCGTTCCTGTCGACGCTCGTGCTCGAATTGATCGCCACCCTGGGCGTCGCGCTCGTTGCCGTCAGCGTCGGCCTGCGCCTGGTCTTCGGTGAGATCACCCTGGCCAACGCGCTCACGGCACTGCTGCTGGCACCCGACGTATTCTGGCCGCTGCGCCGAATCGGCGTCGAATTCCACGCCGCGCAGGACGGAAAGACCGCCGCCGACAAGGCATTTGCGCTACTCGACCGCGACGGGGCCACACCGGCGGCCAGCGGTTCCGCGACCGTCGACGCCCGAGGCGCCACCATCCGGATCGCCGGTCTGTCGGTGGACGGACGCGACGGGCCGGCGCCGGAGTCGCTGACGGTCGACCTGGAGCCCGGCCGGCTGACCGTGCTCACCGGCCCCAACGGCGCCGGCAAATCGACCACCTTCCAGGTGATCACCGGCCTGACCCGGCCGAGCGCCGGCACCGTGCGCATCGCCGGCATCGACGTGACCGACCTCGAGCTACGACGGTGGTGGGCGCAGCTGGCGTGGCTGCCGCAGCGGCCCGTCCTGATCCCGGGGAGCATCGCCGAGAATCTCGCGCTGTTCGGCGAGCTCGTCGACCTCGAAACCGCCTGTGCGGAATCAGGTTTCGACGCCGTGCTGGCCGCACTACCCGACGGGGCGCATACCCTCATCGGACGCGACGGCGTGGGCCTGTCGCTGGGTCAGCGGCAGCGCCTGGGGCTCGCGCGGGCGCTCGGTTCCGCCGCCCCCGTCCTCCTTCTCGACGAACCCACCGCCCATCTGGATGCGGCCACCGAGTCCCGCGTGCTGCGCGCGCTCGCGGCCCGCGCCCACCGTGGTGACACCGTCGTCGTGATCGCCCATCGTCCGTCGGTGCTCGCCATCGCCGACCAGATCGCCGAGGTGGGTCAGCGTGCGCACGTCTGACCCCCTGGTCGCCGGGCTGCGGCTGTTGCAGCCCCGGATGTCCCGCCT
>JAKIXW010000086.1:0-294 GCA_022708865.1 Acidobacteriota bacterium | reverse complement strand
CGGCCGTTTCCGCCTGGCTGATCACCCGCGCCTGGCAGATGCCGCCGGTGCTCGATCTCTCGATCACCGCGGTGGCGGTCCGGGCGCTGGCGATCACCCGCGCCGTCATGCACTACTGCGAACGGCTCGCCTCGCACGACACCGCCCTGCGGGCAGCCTCGAACGCCCGCGCGGAGATCTACGGCCGGCTCGCGCACCAACCAACGGCCACCGCCGCCCGGCTCTCCGGCGGTGAACTCGCGGGCCGACTCGGCGCCGACGTGGACGAGGTGTCGGACGTCCTGGTGCGCGCGA
>JAKIXW010000085.1 GCA_022708865.1 Acidobacteriota bacterium | reverse complement strand
GCCACGGCCTTGGCGTACGTCTCGCCGATGACGTTCGGCTGCGCGTCGGCGTGGCCCGCACCGAGGACGGCGGCCGCCACCGCAGCAGCCACGCCGGGAACCAGAAGTACGACCTTCTTCACGCAGGACCTCCGTCTTTACCAGCTGCGACGATAGCGCAACTGACTCTCTATCGCCCTGACGAGCCGAAACGTTTCCCCACGTTCAGTCAGGGTGCGTCACCGCGGCGAACCTCCCGTATGCAGCGCAGCCGGCCGTGACCGGTCTGCTGCATGCAGACCTGCACCGGGGATTCTTCCTCATAGGGCGATGCCGGCTCATCACCACGGCCTGGTTCGGATCGTGGAACGGGGGAGTCCCGGTCATCAGGTGAAAGGCGGTGGCCGCCAGCGCGTACTGATCGGCCCGGCCGGCGACCAGGTCGGCCTCGCGTTCGAAACGCTGGCGGTAGTCCGGATCGACGGTCACCGCCGGGTTCAGGATCTTCAGCGCGTCCTCGCGGGGCAGCCGGTGGGATGATGGTGTAGCCGGCGAACGTCGCGCCGGCGGTCAACGCCATGCGGCGAATCCTACAAATCCGCCGCCCGCCGACGTCATGCCCGCACCCTGCGCACCGTCGGCGTCTCGATGGCGTCGATGGTCAGGGTGCGCCGGGTGAACCGCCAGCCGTCGGCACCCCGGGCGTAGGTGTCGTCGTAGCGCAGGTGCCAGGCCGCGTCGCTGAACGTCCCGTCGCGCACGGTCCAGTGGTGCGCGACGCACGCGATCCGTCCGGTGGCCGTCCCGGCGGCCAGTTCGTAGACCTCGCCCACGATCTCGTGCCGGGTCCGGGTGAGCCCGCCCAGCGCCGCGAGCGCATCCAGCACACCAGCCCGGCCGTGGTGGTGGACGGTCGGCCCGAGTTGCTCGGGCGGGTTCGGCACGACCAGTTCGGCGGTCTCGGCGAACAGCGCCGCGGCGCTGTCGAATGACCGATCGTCGACGTCGGCCGCGTAGCGGTGCACCAGGTCGGTCAGCGCCAGCCGGTCCGCGGTGCTCACGGGACCTGATGCCGCGGCTCCTCCTGCCGCTCGTACCTCCCGGCCATCGTCGCTCACGGCATCAGGCCGAGCCGCTGCGCGCACGCCGACAGCAGGTCCTGGGCCTGGCCGAGATCGGTGACGGCGGGCATGGCCAGCACCGCGCGGACCGCGCCCTGCTCGGCCAGCCGACCGGCCCGCTCCGGGTCGATCTTGGTCACCGCGTGGCCCAGCGACAGCTCGACGGAGTCCGGATCGCGATCGGTGGCCAGCGCCGCGGACCGCATCAGATCCAGCAGGTGCGGCAGTTCGTCGGCGGTGACCCCCAGCGGCCAGAAGCCGTCACCCAGTCTGCCGGCCCGCCGCGCCGCTGCCGGGCTGTGCCCACCGATGTGGATTGGAAATCGTTCACCTGCAACGGGTTTGGGGTTGCACACCACGTTCTCGAAGTCGAAGAACTCGCCCCGGTGACTGACGCCGGGCGCATCGGACCACAGCGCGCGCAGCACCGCGATCTGCTCGTCGGCGCGCCGGCCGCGTGATTCGAAGACCACCCCGCAGGCGGTGATCTCTTCCCGCAGCCAGCCCACGCCGGCGCACAGCCGCAGCCGCCCGCCGGACAGGGCGTCGACGGTGGCGACCCGCTTGGCCAGCACCACCGGATGGTGATTGGGCAGGACCAGGACCCCGGTCGCCAGGCCCAGCGTCGTGGTCTGTCCGGCCAGGAAGGCCAGCAGATCCAGCGGATCGGGCACCGGACACTCGGGCGGCACATCGACCCGGCCGGACGGGTCGTACGGGTAGACGCTGCTGTACCGGGTGGCCAATACCGTGTGCTCGGCGACCACCAGCGATTCGAATCCTTGGGCTTCGACGTGCCGGGCGAAGCCCGCGATCCAGACCGGGTCCGCGGTGGCCGGGGCGACCGGCGCGAAAACGGCGTACTTCATGGCGGTGAAGCTAGCACCGGGCCGCGCCTCAGCCCTTCAACTCGGCCCGCAGCACCTCGCACAGGGCCGCGGCGCGCGCGTCGGTGAACACGTCCTCGAGCAGTAGCAGTCGCCTGTCGGGATCGGCCAGCGGAACCCGCCAGTTCGGATATTCGTCGGTGGTACCGGGCTGGTTCTGGGTCCGGCGGTCGCCGACGGCATCGGTGAGCGCCAGCGCCACCAGCCGCGACGGCGTCCTCGCCAGGAAGCGGTAGAGCGCCGTGATGATCTGCTCGGTGCCGTGCTCGTCGGCGGCGAGCAGGCCCAGCCGGCGCAGCTCGGCGAGCCAGGCCCCTTTCTCCCGGTCGTCGTCGGCCATCTCGTCGGCGACCGGACGGGTCAGCAGGCCGAGCGAATCCCGCAGTCGCACATGGTCGCCCGCGAGATAACCGGCCGTCGGCGGCAGATCGTGGGTGGTGACCGAGGACAGGCAATACTCCCGCCACCGCTCGGCCGGCCGCGGCGCGCGCGTGTACTCGTCGCGTTCGAACCACAGGATCGAGGTGCCGAGCAGACCCCGTTCCCGGAGGTGGTCCCGTACCCAGGGTTCGACGGTGCCCAGGTCCTCGCCGACCACCAGCGCACCGGCACGATGGGCTTCGAGTGCCACGATGCCGATCATCGCCTCGTGGTTGTAGCGCACATAGGTGCCCGCGGTCGGGGGCGCGCCCTCGGGTATCCACCACAACCGGAACAGCCCGATGATGTGGTCGATGCGCACCCCGCCCGCATGCCGCAGCACGGCGCTGATCAGCGCCCGGAACGGAAGGTATTCGCCGGCCTCGAGCTGGTCGGGTCGCCACGGCGGCTGCGACCAGTTCTGACCGAGCTGGTTGTACTCGTCCGGCGGCGCGCCGGCCGTCACGCCCAGGGCCAGCACGTCCTGCAGTGCCCACGCGTCGGCGCCGTCGGGGTGCACGCCCACCGCCAGATCGGCCATGATTCCCAGCGGCATGCCCGCGCCGACCGCCGCGGTCTGCGCCGCTGCCAGCTGCTCGTCCAGCTGCCATTGCATCCAGCGATGGAAATCGACTGTGCGCCAATTCTTCTCGGCGAATTCGGCCACGCCCGCGGCCTCCGGGTGACGAAGTTCGGCCGGCCAGGTGTGCCAGTCGTCACCGTAGCGCTCGGCCAGCGCGCACCAGGTGGCGAACGCATCCAGCGCAGCGCCCTCGCGGGCCCGATAGGCGTCGTACGCCAACTGCCGGCCGGCCGAGCGAGGGACCCGGTAGACCTTCTTCAGCGCGCGCTCCTTGGCCTTCCAGGAGGTGTTCCGGTCGATCCCGTCGAGGCTGCCGACCCGGCCGATCAACCGGGCATGCAGCTTTCGTACCTGCTCCCGGCTGGGCAGGTCGGCGTACTCGGGGATCGCCTCGACGCGCAGGTACAGTGGGCTGACGAAGCGCCGCGAGGTCGGCAGGTAGGGAGACGGCTCGATCGGCCTGGTGGGCGCGGTCGCATGCAGCGGATTGATTAGCAGATACCCGGCGCCGTGCACGGCGCCCGACCACACGGCCAGATCGGCCAGGTCGGTCAGATCGCCGATGCCCCACGATCGTGCGGAGCGGACGCTGTAGAGCTGGGTGGCCAGGCCCCACAGCCGGCGGCGGCCCATCCGTTCGGGCAGCCCGAGCCACCCGGGTGTGACGATCAATGCCGCACTCGATTCCTCGGCGCCGCTCTGCGCGTACACCCGGTGATACCCCAACGGCAGATCCGCGGGTAGCGCGAAGGTAGCCTCCCCGACCAGTCGACCGTCGAGATCGTATGGGGGAGTGAAGTTCTCCAGCTGCCGGACGAACGGTCGCACACTGCCGTCCTCGAGCCGGATCCACACCCGCACCGCGGCGCCGTGGTCCACGTGCACCCAGAAGGTGATCTCCGCACCGCTCGTCCCGACGATGGTCGGGGGCAGCATCCGGCCCCAGTGGGTGCGATCGTGAGCGATCAACGACGCGGCCCGCTCGTCCGCGCTGCCCGCCGGGACACCGAGGGCGGCGAGCACCGACACCAGCGTGTCCTCGTCGACGGAAACCCGCTGGCCGATCCAATCGTCGAACTCCGTGGCCACCGCGAACCGCCGAGCCAGCTCGGCCAGCACCTGCTCCGTCATGCCCTTGATCTTGCTAGCTGCGCGCCGATCCGTCGCCACGAGGGCCAAGACGGGGCTGACCTATCGTGCGAGGGTGCCCCCACCCGCGATACGCGACCGTCGGGCCCGCGCCGCCGTCGGGGTGTTGTTCCTGTCGAACGGAACGCTGTCCGCCGGGCTGCTGCCGCGCTATCCGGAGATCAAGGCCCAACTGGCACTGTCGAATACGGCCTTCGGCCTGTCGGTCGCGGCGTTCGCGGCCGGGCCGCTGGAGGCGAACAGCGGTTCAGTGCGGGCCGACCAGCTCGATAATGACCACGCCGGCGACGATCAGGCCGATGCCGGCGCCCATCAGCGGGGTCAGCGGCTCCCCGAACAGGAACCGGGCGGTCACGGCCACCAACGCGACCCCGCACGCCGTCCAGATGCCGTAGGCGATGCCGACCGGCATTCCCAGGGCCAAGGCGTACGACAACAGAGCGAAGGACAGCAGGTAGCCGATGATCACCGGGATCAGCCACGCCTTCTTGCGGAAGCCGTCGGACGCCCGCAGCGCCAGCGTCGCGCAGACCTCGACCGCGATGGCCGCAGCCAGCACCCACCACATCACTGTTCGGCCCGGTGTGAGCCGAGCTCGACGAGCAGCACCCCGCCGATGATCAGCACGATGCCCACCAGGATCAGCATCGTGAATGGTTCCCCGAAGATCACCGTGCCCAGGACCGCGGTCAGCGCGGTTCCGCAGGCGCCCCAGATGCCGTAGGCGACACCGACCGGCATCCCGGCCCGCAACACTCTGGCCAGGAACACGAACGAGGCGAGGTAGCCGGGGACGACCAGCGCGATCCAGCGGCCGTCATCCTGGAACGCCCGCAACGCCACGGTTCCCGCGACCTCACTGCCGATCGCCGCGGTCAGCAATGTCCACTTCTGCACGCCCGCAGAATACGGTGACGCGTTATTGACACAATGTCTAACAACACCGGATCCTGGGTTACACTCAGCGACGTGAACGCGGTCTCCGACATGCTCTCGGCACTCCCGCCGCAGATGCGCGATCCCGTGCTGTTCGCGGTCCCGTTCTTCCTACTGCTGCTGGTGCTGGAGTGGACCGCCGCCCGCAAGCTCGAGGACGGTAACTACGAACGCCGGGACGCATGGGCCAGCATCTCGATGGGGCTGGTGTCCGTCGCGACCACCGCCGCCTGGAAATTCCTCGCCCTGCTCGGTTACGCGGCCGTCTACGCCTACGTCGCACCGTGGCACCTGCCGGCCACGTCGTGGTACACGTGGGTCATCGCACTGGTCGGCGTGGATCTGCTGTTCTACACCTACCACCGCATCGCACACCGGGTGCGGCTGATCTGGGCCACCCACCAGGCCCACCACTCCAGCGAGTACTTCAACTTCGCCACCGCGCTGCGACAGAAGTGGAACAACAGCGGCGAGATCCTGATGTGGCTGCCGTTGCCGCTGTTGGGCGTGCCGCCGTGGATGGTGTTCCTCAGCTTCTCGGTGAACCTGATCTACCAGTTCTGGGTGCATACCGAGCGCATCGAGAAGCTTTGGCGCCCTTTCGAATTCATCTTCAACACGCCTTCGCACCATCGGGTCCATCACGGCATGGATCCGGAATATCTGGACAAGAACTACGGCGGCATCCTGATCATCTGGGACCGGATGTTCGGCACCTTCCAGGCCGAGCTGTTCCGTCCGCACTACGGGCTGACCAAACCGGTGAACACGTTCAACATCTGGAAACTGCAGACCCACGAATACGCGGCGATCGCGCGCGACGTGCGCGCCGCGAAGACCTGGCGCAGCCGGCTGGGATTCATCTTCGGCCCGCCGGGCTGGCAGCCCCGTGTCGCGATGTCGCCACGCGTCGACGCGTTGCAGCCGTAGGCTGCGCTCGTGCAGACCGCCTTCGACCGACCCGTTGATCCCGGCCTCGTCCGACGCTCGCTGGCCGACGCCCGCTTCGGCTCGATGTGGCTGGATATTCCGCGGCCGGCGTACCCCACGCTCACCGAGGCCACCCATTGCGATCTGCTGGTGGTCGGCGGCGGATACACCGGGCTCTGGACCGCCCTGCACGCCGCCGAACGAAACCCGGGCCTGCGCATCGTGCTGGTGGAAGCCGACCGCATCGGTTGGGCCGCCTCCGGGCGCAACGGCGGATTCGTCGACGCCAGCATCACCCACGGCTACGAGAACGGGAAGTCACGCTGGCCCGACGAGATCGGCACCCTCGAGGCGCTCGGGCTGGAGAACCTGGACGGGATGCAGGCCGACATCGAGCGGCTCGGCCTCGACGTGGAGTGGGAGCGGACCGGCATGCTGTCGGTAGCCACCGAGCCCCACCAGGTGCCGTGGCTGCGCGAGGCCGCCGACGAGGGTCAGGGCCAGTTCCTCGACGCCGATGCGACGCGGGCACAGGTCGGCTCGCCGACCTACCGCGCCGGTCTGTTCAGCGCGCAAACGTGCGCGATCGTGCACCCGGTGAAGTTGGCACTGGAACTGGCCCGCGCGTGCACCGGGGCCGGCGTCACGATCCATGAGCACACCCCGGTCCAGAGCCTGTCCACCCGGCCGGGCGGACTCCTGGCCGGCACCCCGGGCGGGATCATCTCGGCCGAGCGGGTTATGTTGGCCACCAACGTTTTTCCGAGTCTGATCCGCCGCAACCGGCTCTACACCGTGCCGGTCTACGACTACGTGCTCTCGACCGAGCCGCTGACCGACGACCAGCTCGCCCGGATCGGCTGGCAACACCGGCAGGGCGTCGGCGACAGCGCCAATCAGTTCCACTACTACCGACTCTCCGCCGACAACCGGATCGTCTGGGGCGGTTACGACGCGGTCTATCACTTCGGGCGCCGCGTGGACCCGTCCTACGAGCACCGGCCGCAGACCTATGAGCGACTGGCAGCGCATTTCTTCCTGACCTTCCCGGCGCTGGACGACGTGCGGTTCAGCCACCGGTGGGCCGGCGCGATCGACACCAACACCCGGTTCTGCGCACACTGGGGTACCGCGCACCGCGGCCGACTCGCCTACGTCAACGGTTTTACCGGCCTCGGAGTAGCCGCGGCCCGGTTCGCCGCCGATGTATGCCTGGACCTGCTCGAGGGTTCCCCCACCGCGCGCACCCGGCTGCAGATGGTCCGTGAGAAGCCGCTGCCCTTCCCGCCGGAGCCGCTCGCCAGCATGGGAATTCAGGCCACCCGGTGGTCGCTCGACCGCGCCGACCACCACAACGGGGAGCGCAATCTACTCCTGAAAACCCTGGATCGGCTGGGACTGGGTTTCGATTCCTGAGCGGGTTGCAAATCCTTTCGATCTGAACCCTTTTCGGCAAACAAAGTGTGAGTAAGCTCGAGTCCGTCGTCGAGGCCGGCCCATCGGGGGCACGGCGGATGGCACGAACCCCGAAACAACGGGACGAAAGGGATGGACGTGGGAGACACGCTTACCGAAGGGCAGAAGTTGGGGAAGGGCGATTCGCTCACTTCCAACAACGGTGCCTACACCCTGACCCTGCAGGACGACGGCAACCTCGTGCTGGCCGCGCGCGGCGAGGCCGTCTGGGCCACCAACACCAACGGCCAGAACGTCGAGCGGGCCGAGGTCCAGACCGACGGCAACTTTGTCCTCTACACCCCGGACAAGCCCGTCTGGCACACCGACACCAAGGGCAAGAAGAACGTCAAGCTGGTGCTGCAGGACGATCGCAATCTGGTCCTCTACGCGGCCGACGGCCCGGCCTGGGACTCCAAGACCGAGACCGACGAAGCGCCGCCAGAGGCGCCGGAACTGAAGACCGAAACCGAAGAGGTGGCCCCGGCCGCGGTCGAGACGCCGGCACCCGCGCCGGCGCCCCCGCCCGCTCCGCGGACCTACACCGTGGTGTCCGGTGACACCCTGTGGGCCATCGCCGAGCGCTTCTACGGCGACGGCAATCAGTACCCGAAAATCGCCTCTGCCAGCGGGGTGGCCAACCCGGATCTGATCCAGCCCGGCCAGGTGCTGACAATCCCCGAGTAAGTTCGGGAATCAGATAGCGGCCCGGTTGCCAAGCAACCGGGCCGCTTCTTTTTCACTTTGTAATGAAAGTGTGATCAGAGTCGAATAATGAGGCATGCGGTCACAACTTCTCGTCTCGATGGCGGCACTCGCCGCCGCAAGCACGTTGTCGCCGGTCGCGAGTGCCGATCTCGGCGTCGCGGCTTTCCCGGGGATGGAGATCCGGCAGGGCACCAATCTATGCACGCTGGGATACGTCGACGTCCAGCAACGTGTCGCGTACACCGCGGGACACTGCCACGCCGACGGGCCGGTGACCGATCGGAGCGGCCGGCCGATCGGCGTCACCACCAGCTCGCAGACCACCATCAGCCAGGGCGCCATCATCGCGACCGACCAGGTGATCACGGACTATCAGCAGATCGCCCTGAATCCCGACGTGGCCGCCAACGACGTCCTGCCCGACGGCCGGACCCTCGAATCCGGCGCGGCCGGTGGATTGGTGGCCGGCGCGCCGATCTGCCATTTCGGCGTCGTCACCGGTGAGAGCTGCGGAACCGTCGAGCGGGTGAACAACCGCTGGTTCACCATGACCAACGGTGTGGTGAGCCAGAAGGGCGACTCCGGCGGTCCGGTCTACGTCCTGGACGGCAATCGGGCGGTGCTGGTCGGACTGTTCAACAGCACCTGGGGCAGCTTCCCGGCCGCGGTCTTCTGGCCGACCGGAGCCCCGGCCACCTCCGTGCACTAGAACGTGTTCCACTCGGGTGCACACCCGGGTTCTTCTGCTGCGACAGCGGCTGGGCTATCCTCCAATGCTAGACGTATTAGTGTCCAGACTCCTGTCCAGAAACCTCCGGAGAAGCCGTGAACACCGACATTCCCGCCACCGTCCCGGTCGCTGACATCGACACCTGGTCCGACGAGGTCGACGTCGTGGTGATCGGCTTCGGCATCGCTGGCGGCTGCGCCGCCGTGACCGCCGCCGCCGCGGGCGCCAGCGTGCTGGTGCTCGAGCGGGCCGCCGCAGCGGGCGGCACCACTTCGATGGCCGGCGGGCACTTCTACCTCGGCGGCGGGACGGCCGTGCAACAGGCCACCGGACATTCCGACACCACCGACGAAATGTACAAGTATCTCGTCGCGGTTTCGCGCGAGCCCGACCTAGCGAAGATCCGCGCCTACTGCGACGGCAGCGTCGAGCACTTCAACTGGCTCGAGGACCTGGGTTTCCAGTTCGAGCGGAGCTACTACCCCGGCAAGGTGGTCGTACCGCCGGGCACCGAGGGGCTGTCCTACACCGGCAACGAGAAGGTCTGGCCCTTCTGCGAGCAGGCCACGCCCGCGCCACGCGGTCATTCGGTGCCGGTGCCCGGCGAGCTCGGCGGCGCGGCCATGGTGATCGAGCTGTTGCTGAAACGCGCCGAGGATCTGGGGGTGCAGTTCCGCTACGAGACCGGCGCGACCAATCTGGTGGTGAGGCAAGACGGCCCGCAGAAAGAAGTGGTCGGCGTCGCCTGGAGGCACTTCACCGAAACCGCTGCGGTGAAGGCGAATTCGGTGATCATCGCGGCCGGCGGATTTGCGATGAACCCCGACATGGTGGCGGCATACACCCCCGCGCTCGGCCAGGAGCGCAAGACCAAGCACCACGGCATGGTGGCGCCCTACATCCTGGGCAACCCCAACGACGACGGCCTGGGCATCCGGCTGGGTGTGTCGGCCGGCGGCGTGGCCACCAACATGGACCACCTGTTCATCACCGCCGCCGCGTACCCGCCGGAAATTCTGCTCACCGGTGTCATCGTCAACAAGGACGGCCAGCGGTTCGTCGCCGAGGACTCCTACCACTCCCGCACCTCGGCGTTCGTGCTCGAACAACCCGAGCAGACCGCGTACCTGATCGTCGACGAGGCGCACACCGAGATGCCGGAGATGCCGTTGATCAAGTTCCTCGACGGCTATGAGACCGTCGCGGAAATGGAAGCCGCCCTTGGTATTCCGGCCGGCAACCTGGCTGCCACGCTGGAGCGCTACAACGCGAACGCCGCGGCGGGCGAGGATCCCGACTTCCACAAGCAGCCCGACTACCTGGCGGCACAGGACCACGGACCGTGGGCGGTGTTCGACCTGTCCCTGGGCCGCGCGATGTACTCCGGCTTCACCATGGGCGGTCTGGCGGTGTCGATCGACGGTGAGGTTCTGCGCCCCGACAAGACACCGGTGCCCGGTCTGTACGCGGTGGGCGCCTGTGCGTCGAACATCGCCGAGGACGGTAAGAGCTACGCCAGTGGAACCCAGCTCGGCGAGGGGTCGTTCTTCGGCCGGCGCGCCGGAGCCCGCGCAGCGGGCTAGACCGGAACCGAGGCGACCCCCTCGACCGGGCCGAGCTGCCAGGACCCATCGCCCTCCAGCTTCAGCTCCTGGGTGCAGTGATCGGCCACGGTGGCCCGGTGCGCGACGCTGACCATGATCGTATTCGGCAGCCGGTCGCGCACCATCCGGTAGAGCATCGTCTCCAGGCCGGCGTCGAGTGCCGATGATGCCTCGTCGAGGAACACGACCTTTGGTTTGGTCAGCAGGATGCGCGCGAAAGCGACGCGCTGCTGCTCACCGGGGGAGAGCACCTTCGCCCAGTCGGCGACCTCGTCGAGTCGGCCCGCCAGATGCGGCAGCGCGACGTCGGTAAGCATCGCGGTCAGGTCGTCGTCGGGGATGTCGCCCGGTTCGCTGGGATAGGACAACACGGCCCGCAGGTCACCGAGCGGGACATAGGGGAGCTGCGACAGGAACATCGTTTCGTTGGGGCCCGCCGGGCAGTGCAGCGTGCCACTGGTGTACGGCCACAACTGGGCGAGGCTGCGCAGCAGCGTCGTCTTCCCGGTGCCCGACTTGCCGGTGATCACCAGGGTGTCACCCGAGCTCAACTGCAGGTCGATCGGATCGATGAGCTGGGTACCGTCCGGCTTGCGGACCTCGACGTCGTCGAGCTCGACCTGACCTCCGACACTCGGCGTCACGGTCAGCGACGGAAGTTCGCGGCCCTCTTCGTTGGCGATCACCAATCCGTAGAGCCGGATGATCGCGGCGCGGTAGCCGGCGAAGTCGTCGTAGGCGTTCCGGAAGAAGGACAGGCCGGTGAGGATCTGCCGGAATGCGTCGGCGGTCTGGGACAGCGCGCCCAGGGTGATCTCACCGTTGTAGAACCGCTGGAACTGCACCAGGTAGGGGATCAGTTCCTGCGCCTGCGTGATCGATACGTTCCAGCCGTAGAAGCCCGTCATCCGGTTGACGTACTTCTTGTAATTGGCGACGACGGGCGCAAAGCGCTGGCGCAGCCCCGCGCGTTCGGCGACCTCGCCGCGATAGAAGGCCACCGCCTCGGACGCGTCGCGCAGCCGAACCAGTGCGTACCGGAAGACGGCGTTGTACTTCTCGTTGTCGAACGACAATCGGATGATCGGGCGGCCCACCCAGAACGCGATGACGGTCGCGAACACGATGTAGACGATGCCGATCACGAACATCGCCTTCGGCAACGTGTACCCGATGAACGGCATGGTCACCGGGCCCGAGAGATTCCACAGGATCCCCGTGAACGAGATCATCGACGTGATCGCGGACACCGCGCCGAACAGCAGTGTGGACTCCGAGGTGTTGTTGGGTTTGTTCGGCTGCGAATTCACCCCGGCCGTGAAGATGTCGATGTCGGCCTGGATGCGCTGGTCCGGATTGTCGATGGTGTCGTCGATGAACCGCGACCGATAGAACGCCTTGCCGTCCAACCAGTTTCCGGTGAGCTGGTCAGTCAGCCATGCACGCCAGCGCAGCATGAATCGCTGCGCGAAATACAGGTCGATCATCAACTGCGCGACGTTGAGCGTCGCGAGGATCGCGAAGATTCCCAACGACATCCAGAAGCCCCGCCCACCGGACTGCCGGACCGCCTCATCACCGCCCAGACCCGAGGCGATGACCTGGAAACTGGTGGACATGTCGTTGCCCTGGTAGCTGAACAGCACCGACAGCCGGACACCGATGATGACCGACAACAACAGGCCCGCCAGCCAGAGCCACACGATGACGCTGTCCCGGCCGACGAAGTAGCCGCGGGTGATGTACCAGAACTGCCGGCCCCACTCGGTGAATCGCGCGATGAGGGCCAGCGCCACCATGGTGGCGACGGCAGCTACCGACCAGGCCTTGACAATCCATAGCAATGAGTCGACCAGCGCATTGCCCCAGTCGAGGGACGGCACGAACTTATCCACCCGGGCAACCTACCCCGGTGGCCTGGGTGAAGCCCGCCCAACTCAGAACGGCGGCGGGTCCGCTCCCGGAATGGCTTCACCCTCCGCAAGGACCGGAGCGTCGAAGTAGTCGGTGGGCCACAGGCTGCGGGCGAGTCGACGGTCACGGTTGTGTCGACGCTCGTCCGCGATGGCCTGTGCGCGGGACTTGGCCCGGGTCCGCGCCCTCCGGGGCATCATCACACCGCGGTCGGCGCACCCGGAACGCCGGGGCTGCGGGATGGGCAGGTTGCCCGTGGGACGGCACAGGCTGGGGAACAGCAAGGCACTGCCGGGCGTGGTGACGTAGCGCTCGCCACCCGGCATGGTCCATATCACGGTGCCGTCGGGCAGTTGCTCGTCCTGCCAACCCCAGAATGTTTTCAGCAAATGATGAAGGCGGCAAAGGCATTTGAGATTCGAAGGGTGCGTGGCACCGCCCTTGCCGTGGGGCACGGTGTGGTCGATGTCGCAGCCAACCGCAGGCTGATCACAGCCCGGCGCCCGACAGGTCAGATCCCGGCATCGCACGAAATCGACCAGCGCCCGCGACGGCCGGTACCCGGATTCGGGTGCCGCATCCCACGGCGGGATGATCGGCCGACGGGCCGCGTTCTCGGCCAGCTCGCGCAACACCTCGGCGGGAATCAACACGTCACTTCCGATCACGTAGCCCGGCTCCTCGGCAGTGCCGTCGAGTGTTTCCTGGTCGGCGACGACGTGGATCACCACATTATTAGCGGGCCGCCCAGTGCTGCCGGACGCACAATCACCGGCCCCGCAGCGGCAGCCCAGCCGCTCGCCGCCGAGGGCCACCACCTCGACCGCGTCTGCCCGCCGCTGGTCGCGAGTGCGCGGATCGCCGTCGCACACCGTCGCGGCCAGCTCGTCGAGACGCCTGTTCAGTGCGAGACCCGCAGTATCGAAGATGTGCCCGCTCAATTCACCAAGGCCGCCGCTGCCAGAATAGAAGGAAATGTGGCGATCCTCGGCGTTGTCTCGGGCCCGGCGCACTGCGTCCTTGTCCACCTTCGCCACGACCTTGTCGATGGCTGCCGACAGCTTGCGCCGGTTCATCGACGGCCAGCGGGGCGCCCGCGCCGCCAACTGGGCATCGACGGCGTCCAGCGCCTCTGGATCCTCGATCAGATGTGTCCGGAACACCGCGGCCTGGAACAAGCGGAAGTCGATGTCACCCGCTTCGAACGTCTTGCCGAGCTTCGGCAGCCGCAACCGCATGGCCATGGCGTAGCGCAGGCAGCTATAGCCCATCCCGACATTGGTGCGCAGCGCCGCGGCGACCTCGGCTGCGACGGCCTCCCATACATCGACGGCCCACTCATCACGCTCGGCAAAGGCAGCCGCCCGCTGCTCATGCAGATCGGCCACTGCAACCAACTTCTCTGCGACCGCCTGTGACTCGGCACGGGATGCATCCCGGATCCGGTCCAAGAGTGACGTCGTCACCGGCGTACTCGGCGTCAGCTTTGCCCGCGCTGCGCGCCGTTTCTCGCTATCGAACATACGTACTGCTTATCTGCTTAAGTGGACCTATCGGTCAGAACTCTCC
>JAKIXW010000084.1 GCA_022708865.1 Acidobacteriota bacterium | reverse complement strand
CTGGCGACCTTCGTCGTCGTCGTCGTTGTTGTTCTGGTTGTTGTTGTTCCGGTTGTTGTTCTGGTTACCGCCGCCGCTGTTGTTGCGGTTCTGCTGGTCCCCGCGGTCCTGCCGGCCCTCGTTGCGGCCGCCCTCATTGCGGTCCTCGGACTTCTCGGCTTTCGGTGCGTCGTTCTGTTCGGCGGACTTCTCGGGAGCCGGGTTCTCGGCCTGTTCCCCACCGGCGGGCGCTCCGGCACCGCGAGAGGCGGTCCGGCGCTCACGGCGGGGCTCCTTGGGCGCGCGCTCCGAGGGCTGCTCGGCGGGCGTACCGATCTGGGCCTCGGCGGCCTTCTCGGACTTGCCGGCGTCCGGCTTGCTCCCGCCACTCTGGCGTTCCCGTATCGCCTCGATCAGTTCGCCCTTGCGCATACCCGAGACCCCCTTGACGCCGATCTTGGTGGCCAGCGTGCGCAGCTCGGGCAGCACCATGGCGCCCAGGGATCCGCTGGACGGCGGCGCTGCGATGCCGGAAGGCACGGCTGGGACGACCTGGTCGAGGCTGCCTTCGGCCGTGATGAGGTCCGTATCAGTCACGGATTTCCTTTCTTCCCCCGCGGTATCAGATGCGGAGGGTTTGGTGCCCGGCGAGATTTGTTCCGCAGGGCACGGAGTACCACCATCAGCTCAGCCATGGTGATCGCCGGGATTCGCGGCTTATGACGAAGCGTCCGTCCACGAGTACAAAAAAGTTGGGTAGTCGTCCTAGTGTCGGCGCAGAAGACGCTGCGATTGCCCGGGACGGGACCGAGGATAGCCCGCAAAGTTGCCGGAAGCAAGAAACCCGTAGCGTGGCGCGGCGATCAGATCCGAACCGGCACGCCGGTGTTCCATCGCACGGGCTCCCCCACGTCCATGGGACGGACGGTGAATCCATTGACGGCACCGAAGTCGACCACCTCGGCGGGCAGGTCGATGTCCGTGGTCAGGGCCAGGACCGCAGGTCCGGCACCGGAAAGCGCCGCTGCAATGCCGTAGCTGCGCAGCAGCTGCAGAAATTCCGCCGACGCCGGCATCGCCGAGGCGCGCTGCGGCTGGTGCAGGACGTCCTCGGTCGCCGCCATCAGCAGATCGGGCCGCTCGGTCAGCGCGACCACCAGCAGCGCCGCCCGGCTCAGGTTGAACCGCGCATCCTGGTGGCTGACCTGCGCGGGCAGCAGCACGCGGGTCTCGGCAGTGGACGACCGAACCTCGGGGATGGCCGAGAAGAGCCGAATGTCGGGGTGTAGCCGTAGCGCCGCCGCCCCGTAGCGGGACGGTTCGCCCGATTCGGTCCAGGACACCACGGCTCCGCCGAGTACCGCCGCGGCAGCGTTGTCCGGATGCCCCTCGAACTCCGAGGACAGCTGGACCAGCTCGGCGTCACCCAGAGTGTCGGTATCCGTTTGCGCTACAAGGCCATTGGCTGCAGCTAGGCCTCCAACGACGGCCGCAGCCGACGAGCCCAGGCCACGGGAGTGTGGAATATTGTTGCGACAGTTCACCTTCAGGCCAACGACCGACAAACCTGCGACTTGCAGGCCACGCTGGATCGCCCGGACCACCAGGTGCTCGGCATCCAATGGGACCTGTCCGGCCCCCTCGCCCTCCACCTGCACGGTTAGCCCGGAATCGGTTGTCTCGACGATGATCTCGTCGTACAGGGCGAGCGCAATGCCCAGACTGTCGAATCCGGGGCCGAGGTTGGCGCTCGATGCGGCGACCGTGGCGCTCGCGGTGAGCCCCACCGGCAGTGTCCGTTTCATTCGGTCAGGCCAGCCCGAGTTGTTCGACGACGGCCGACGGATCGACGGGCACCGGCGTCACGGTCGGCATGCCCTTGAGCGCGGTGTCGGGGTCCTTGAGACCGTTGCCGGTCACCGTGCACACCACCGTCGAACCCCGCTGGACCCAGCCGTCCTCGATCGACTTGAGCAGTCCGGCGATGCTGGCCGCCGACGCGGGCTCGACGAACACGCCCTCGGCTCGGGCAACCAGGTGGTACGCGGCCAGGATCTCCTCGTCGGTGGCCGCGATGAAGCGTCCGCCGGATTCCTCCTGCGCGGCCACCGCCGACGACCACGACGCCGGCGAACCGATCCGGATGGCGGTGGCGATGGTCTCGGGTTCTTTGACCGGCTCCCCCAGCACCAACGGCGCGGCGCCGGCGGCCTGGGTGCCCAGCATCCGCGGCAGCTTCTCCACCCGGCCGTCGCGGTGGTACTCGGTGTAGCCCTTCCAGTACGCGGTGATGTTTCCGGCGTTGCCGACCGGCAGGGAGTGCACATCCGGTGCGCGGCCGAGCACGTCGACGATCTCGAACGCGGCGGTCTTCTGCCCCTCGATCCGGACCGGATTGACACTGTTGACCAACGAGATCGTCGGGTAGTCGGCGGTCAGCTTGCGGGCCAGCTCCAGACAGTCGTCGAAGTTCCCATCGATCTGAATGATCTTGGCGCCGTGCATGACTGCCTGCGCCAGCTTGCCCATCGCGATCTTGCCCTGCGGAATCAGCACCGCGCAGGTGATACCGGCGCGGGCCGCGTACGCGGCGGCCGACGCCGAGGTGTTGCCCGTCGAGGCACACAGCACCGCCTGCTGACCGCGCTCCACCGCGTCGGTGACGGCCATGGTCATGCCGCGGTCCTTGAACGAACCCGTCGGGTTGAGCCCTTCGACCTTCAGATGCACTGTGCAGCCGGTCTGTTCGGAGAGCCGCTTGGCGTGGATCAGCGGGGTCCCGCCCTCGAACAGCGTCACCGGCGTCCACGTCGCCGCGACCGGCAACCTGTCGCGGTAGGCCTCGATCAGACCGGGCCAGGCCCGGTGCACGGGCGCCGAGGTGGTCATCTGCTCGCTCCTCCTCCGGGCTCGTGCCTCGCCCGGCATCGTCGACTCGCGGCGGTCATTCGCCGCCGCCGGGTTGCCCGATCTCGATCATCCGCTGCACGCTGGCGCGGGCCAGGTCCGCGGTGGCCCGGTCGACGTCAACCTCGTCGGCTCCCTCGATCAGGCAGCGCAGCAGGGCGGCCGGGGTGATCATCTTCATGTACCGGCACGACGCCCGGTCGTTGACCGCCTGGAAGTCGATTCCCGGTGCCGCACGGCGTAATTGGTGCAACATGCCAACCTCGGTGGCCACCAGCACTTGCTTGGCGTGTGACTCCCGGGCCGCGTCCAGCATGCCGCCGGTGGACAGGATCTTGACCCGGTCCTCGGGGAACGCACCCTCGCCGGCCAGATAGAGAGCCGATGTGGCGCAACCGCATTCGGGGTGGACGAATAGTTCGGCATCGGGATGGGTACGGGCCTGCTCGGCCAGCTCGTCACCGTTGATGCCGGCGTGCACGTGGCATTCGCCGGCCCAGACGTGCAGGTTCTTGCGGCCGGTCATCCGGCGCACGTGGGCGCCCAGGAACTGGTCCGGGCAGAACAGCACCTCACGGTCGGCGGGGATGGAGGCAACCACCTCGACGGCATTCGAGGAGGTGCAGCAGATGTCGGTGAGCGCCTTGACCGCCGCGGTGGTGTTGACATAGGAGACGACGACGGCGCCCGGGTGGTCGTCCTTCCAGGCGCGCAGTTGGTCGGCGGTGATCGAATCGGCCAGGGAACACCCGGCCCGCTGATCGGGAATCAGCACGGTCTTGTCCGGCGACAGGATCTTGGCGGTCTCGGCCATGAAGTGCACGCCGCAGAACACGATGGCCTCGGCATCCGGGTGCTCGAGCGCCGCATTGGCCAGCTGGAAGGAGTCGCCGACGTGATCGGCGACGTCCTGGATCGCGGGCAGTTGGTAGTTGTGCGCCAGCAGCGTCGCGCCGCGCAGGGTGGCCAGCCGACGGACCTCGGCGGCCCATTCCCCGTCCCCGATGACCCCGGTGTAGCCAGCTGGACTGTCGACGATGTGCATTGCCAGCGGACTCTGGGTTTCCAGTCGGTCCAGAACTGTCATGTCCGGTCCTTTCCGGGCCGAGGTTTTCGACTTATGATCGAAAACATGGTCAATCCTAGCACCGCACACGAAGTGCTGGCCGTCCTATTCCAGGTGCGTCACCCGACGACCCCGAAACCGCAGCTCAGCGTGCTGCTGTGGGAGCGGGCGATGGATCCCCAGCGGGGCGCCTGGGCACTTCCCGGGGGCCGGCTCCGGCACGACGAGGACATCGCCAGTTCAGTCCGGCGCCAACTCGCCGAGAAGGTGGACCTCCGTGAGATTGCCCATCTCGAGCAGCTGGGGGTGTTCTCCGACCCACATCGGGTGCCGGGCGATCGCACCATCGCCACCACATTCCTGGGCCTGGTGCCCTCCCCCGCCAAACCCGAGCTGCCGCCCGACACCCGCTGGCACCCCGTCAACGCCCTGCCGCCGATGGCCTTCGACCACGCCCCGATGGTGGCCCACGCGCACGCCCGTCTGGTGTCCAAACTTTCCTACACGAACCTCGGTTTCGCCCTGGCGCCAAGGGAATTCGCCCTGTCGACGCTGCGGGACATCTACAGCGCGGCGCTGGGATACCAGGTGGATGCCACCAACCTGCAGCGAGTTCTCGCCCGCCGCCGCGTGATCACCCGCACGGGAACCACCGCACAATCCGGGCGCAGCGGCGGCCGTCCGGCGGCTCTGTACCGATTCACCGATTCACTCCTGCGTGTCACTGACGAGTTCGCGGCCCTGCGTCCGCCAAGCTGATCGGATTGGTCTTTAAGGGATCGGTAAGACACAATCGGTCGCAACGGCACCGAAGGGAGTCGCAATGGATGCTGGCAACGCCGCGCGGCTGGTCGAACCGCAGTGGATCGGCCGGGTGCCTCATGAGTCGCCGGAGCCTGGGACGAAGCCGCTGGTTCCCGATCGTGACCCGTTCTACCTGGCCCCGGCGGGCTACGAGCACGCCGAACCGGGCACCGTGCTGCGTTCCCGGGACGTGGAGCTGGGCTTCCTGGGATTGATCCGCCAGCGCACCAAGGCCATCCAGCTGCTCTACCGCACCACCAACATGCACGGCGCCCCGGAAGCTGCGGTCACCACCGTCATCGTGCCCACCGAGCGCTCCCCGCATCACCCGCGCCCCGTCATCTCCTACCAGTGCGCCATCGACGCGGTCACCCCGCGCTGCTTCCCGTCCTATGCGATGCGCTGGGGCGCCCACGCCCTGGGCTCGTTCGCCCAGCTGGAATACCTGCTGGTGGCCGCCGCACTCGCCGAGGGCTGGGCGGTGTCGGTTCCCGACCACGAGGGCACCCACGGCCTGTGGGGCGCCCCGCACGAACCCGGATACCGGGCCCTCGACGGCCTGCGGGCCGCACTCGGCTACGACCGGGTCGGCCTGTCGCCGCAAGCGCCGATCGGACTGTGGGGATACTCCGGCGGCGGCCTGGCCACCGCGTGGACCGCCGAGGAGCACGGCACCTACGCGCCCGAACTGAACATCGTCGGCGCCGTCCTGGGCTCGCCCATCGGCGACCTGGGTTCCACGTTCCGGCGGCTCAACGGCAGCATCTACGCCGGCCTGCCGGGCGCGGTCGTCGCCGCACTGACCCACATCTACCCGCAGCTGGATCGCCTCCTGCAGGAGCACACGAACGATCAGGGCAAGAACATGCTCGCCAGCATTCAGCGGATGACCACCCTGCATGCGATGGCGCGATTCGCCGGAACCGACATGAGCAACCTGATCGATCGCCCGCTGACCGAACTGCTGGACCTCCCGGAGGTCGAACAGATTCTCGCCGATATCAAGTTGGGGTCGTCCGCTCCGACGCCGCCCGTCCTGATCGTGCAGGCCGTGCACGATCAGATCGGCTCGGTGGCCGATATCGATGCGCTGGCCGCGGCCTACGTCGCGGGCGGGGCGAATGTGACGTACCACCGCGACCGATTCTGTGACCACATCCTGTTGCATCCGCTGTCGGCACCGATGGCGTTGCGCTGGCTGATCGACCGCTTCGAGGGCCGGCCGCTCGACGAACACATCGTCCGCACCACCTGGCCCACCCTGCTCAACCCGATGACCTACATGGGGATGTGGCGGCTCGGAAAGGTCGCCGCCCGCGTGCTCACCAGTCGAAGGATTGGCCGGAGCCCCTTGTGATCGGCACCGGATCGGACTGCGTCACCGGCGGATAGGCCCCGAGGTCGTCGCGCGCGGTCGCGATGGCCAGCAGCGCGTACACCAGGGCCGCGGTCATGGCCGGGATCAACAGTCCGGTCGCCATCTGGATCGCGTTGTGGCCGAAGAACACCGACGGCGCCTCGGTGAAGTAGTGGAATCGGTTGTCCGGTGTTACCGGCGCGGCGTCGATGTCGAGCGTCCCGTAGCGCCAGCGGGCCAGGGCGGTGCCGACACCGGCGGCCGCCAGGGCACCGAGTGTGCAACCGACGGTCAGCGCGACCGCCATGAGCGGCCCCCGATGGGCACGCCACTGCCAGACGGCCACCGCGGCCACGATGGCCAGCACCGTGAGCATGCCGAGCAGCATCGTGGCAGCCACGAAGAAGTTGTCGGCCTCGTTGCCGAGATAGGCGTGCACCCGCGCACCGCTCTTGCTGAGCGCCACCACACCGTGGACCGGCGGGGCGAGCACCACCCACAGCGCCCCGACGGCCCCGCCCGCGCCGGCCAGCCCGAGGACCACCCGCACCGCGGCCGAACCACGGCTCGTACGAGGCTGGGCGACAATCGAATTCATCGCCGATCCTCGAGGTCCGACGAGTCGACCAGACCGTGTCGCGAACATTTGGCCCACCAGCCGTCGGGCCGGACCTGAACGATCATCCGTCGGCCACAGGCCGCACAGAACCGGGGCGGCTCCAGACCGAGCTGGGCGGCCGTGGGGAGCACGATGCCCGCCGCCGCGTCGGTCTGGATGCCCGTGTAGACGTTGTAGGTCCCCGCACCCACCGGCGCGGGCAATTCCTCGGTCATCACAGGCTGGCGTTCAGCGCCTTGATCGGCATTTGCAGATCGTCGAGCAGTTCGAGATCGGACTCGGCCGGGCGGCCCAGCGTGGTCAGGTAGTTGCCGACGATGACGGCGTTGATCCCACCCAGGATGCCCTGCTTGGCGCCGAGATCGCCCAGGGTGATCTCGCGGCCGCCGGCGAACCGCAGCATCGTGCGCGGCAGCGCGAGCCGGAAGGCCGCCACGGCCTTGAGCGCCTCGGACGCCGGCAGCACCTCCAGATCACCGAACGGGGTGCCCGGGCGCGGATTGAGGAAGTTCAGCGGCACCTCGTGCGGATCGAGCTCGGCCAGGTTGGCGGCGAACTCGGCGCGCTGCTCGAGCGTCTCCCCCATTCCGAGGATGCCTCCGCAGCACACCTCCATGCCGGCTTCGCGGACCATTTCCAGTGTGCCCCAACGCTCTTCCCACGAGTGGGTGGTCACCACGCTGGGGAAGTAGGACTGCGCGGTCTCCAGGTTGTGGTTGTAGCGGTGCACGCCCATGGCCTTGAGCCGGTCGACCTGCTCCTGGGTGAGCATGCCGAGCGAGCAAGCGATCTGGATGTCGACCTCGTTGGGAATAGCCTCGATGCCGGCGGCCACCTGAGCCAACAGCCGCTCGTCCGGGCCACGGACCGCCGCGACGATGCAGAACTCGCTCGCGCCGGTCTTCGCAGTCTGCTTGGGATGTCCAGCCACGCGCTGCGCACCGGCGAGGCGAAAAGTCCTGACTGCGAACAGAAATGGCAGTCCTCGGGGCAGCCGCCGGTCTTGAGGCTGATGATGCCCTCGACCTCGACCTCGGGACCACACCATTTCATCCGGACCTCGTGCGCCAGGGCCAGCAGGTCCTCGAGGCGGTCGTCGGGAAGCTGCAGGACCTGCAGCACCTGATCGCGGTCCAGACCCTCCCCACGGTCCAGCACCTGCTCGCGGGCCAGGCCCAGAATGTCTTGGACGTCCAGGGCGGCCTGCGTCATCGGGAAAACTCCTCCTCGGTGCGGACTTGAACAGCGTTCAGGTTATGGTAACGACGTGCAGCTGCACAAACCCGACCTGGTGGCCAAAGCGCTCGCGATCCTCGACGACTACGGGGTCGCCGATCTCACCATGCGCCGGTTGGCCCGAGAGCTGGCGGTCAGTCCCGGGGCGCTGTACTGGCATTTCGCCAACAAGCAGGAACTGCTCGGCGCGGTGGCCGACGAGTTGCTGGCCCCACTGACGACGCTGGCCGCCGACGCCGCCTGGCGCTCCCGCATCGTCGCCACCTGCGCCGCGCTGCGCGATGCGCTGCTGTCGCACACCGACGGCGCCGAGCTGGTCTCGGCCAGTTTCGCGGCCGGACGCTCCCAGATGATGAGCCATGTGGTCGAGGGCCTGGCGCGGGCCGCCGCCGAGGCGGGGCTGGATCGCGAGGACCAGGCGGGACTGGCCGCCCGCACCGTCATCTATTACGTCCTGGGCTTCACCGCGGATGAACAGTCCCGCCTGCAGTGGGACGCCGCGGGTGCCGAGCTGGCCGACGGGCAGTCGGTGCTGACCGATGATTCGGGTGCCCGCTTCGCGTTCGGGCTGCGGCTGCTGGTCGACGGGATCGGCGCACATCGGCTCAGCCGGATGCCGGCGGCTGCAGGCACACCGCCTGCTTGACGTCCCCGTGCCAGTGCCGCATACCGGCGAATGATCCGGCGACCTCGCGACCGCCGATCACCGCCAACGCCACCCCCACGTCCGCCGGCGCGAGCCGCCGGCACAGCGTGACGTGCGGCGTCCACTGATCGGGCCGGCTGTTCGGCATGAGCGCGGGCAGCGCGTGCGGCAGGCACGCGGCGACGACGGCGCGATGCAGCGTCAGCAATGCGGCTGTCGGCACGATCAGGCGGACCAGGGTCGGCACGCCGCCGAACAGCATCGGCGCCCCGACTCGGCATTCCAGCGGCAGACCCGCCAGGGACCGCAGGTCCGCATCGGCATCTGGGTCGATGCGTTCGGCGACTGCCAGGGTGACGTGCGGCCGGTTGGTCGGCGACGGGTTCTGGGCCGCACTCGGCAGACCGGCCGCGGCCAGGGCATCCCACTGGCGGCGGATCTCCGCTTCGGTATCCGCGTCGAACAACAGCTCGATCGAGTGCACCACGTCAGCGCACCAGGTCGCCGACCCAGCCCGGGTCGAACGCGTCCCGGGCCAGCTCGGCGAACTTCGCGGCGTCCAGAGCACCGGCGCCGGCGGGCAGCACCGCGCGCACCGGGGCTAGTTCAGCCAGCGCACCACGGTTGGATCTCTCCGCGGGTCCCGGATCCGCGGGCCAGCTCCCGATGACCAGTCCAGCGCATGAAAGACCTTTGGCGGCAATGGCTTCCAAGGTGAGCGCGGTGTGGTTGAGGGTGCCCAACCCGGGTGCGGTGACCACCAGCACCGGGGCCCCCAGTTCGACGGCGAGGTCGCGCAGCGTCACCCCGTCGGCACCGAGCTCGACCAGCAGGCCCCCGGCGCCCTCCACCAGGGTCAGCTGTCCCGGCCCGTCGGCGCCGCGGATGCCGGCGAGCAACTCCCCCGCCGTGCACAGTGGCATCCCGGCCAGGCGCGCTGCGGCGACCGGACCCAGCGGTTGCGGGTAGCGGGCCCCGCCGACCAGTGCCGTGACCCCGGCCAGCCGACCGATCTCGACCAGGTCGTCGTCGCCGTCGGCGGTCCCGGTCTGGGCCGGCTTGCACACCGCGACCCGCAGTCCGGACAGCCGGGCATGACAGGCCAGGGCCGCCGTCGTGACGGTCTTTCCGACCCCGGTGTCGGTCCCGGTGACGAACAGGGCGCTCACGGGCGCGCCGTGCCCAGCACTTCCGTGAGAACCCGGCGTGCCAGGGCCATCTCGTCGCCGGCCAGGGAGGCGCGGGCGGTCAACCGCAACCGCGACGTTCCGGCCGGCACCGTGGGCGGGCGGAAACAACCCACCCGCAGGCCGCGTTCGGCGCAGGCCTGCGCCGCGGCCAGGGCCGGCTCGGGTGCGCCCAGGATGACGGAGACCACGGCCGATTCCGGCTTCTCGGCGACATCACACACATCGGCCAATTGCTCGGCGTGCCGGCGAACGGCGGCCGCCCGCTCGGGTTCGGCGCGCAGCACCCACAGCGCCGCGGCGGCCGCACCGACGGCGGCCGGCGCCAGTCCGGTGTCGAAGATGAACGTGCGGGCGGTGTCGATCAGGTGGTCGCGCACCGCGGCCGTACCCAGGACCGCACCGCCCTGGCTGCCCAGCGATTTCGACAGCGTCGTCGTCATCACGATGTCGGGTGCGTCGGCCAGACCCGTCTCGGCGAGCAGTCCGCGGCCACCGGCCCCGCGCACCCCGAGCCCGTGGGCCTCGTCGACCAGCAGCACCGCACCGTGGCGGCGGCAGACGTCGTGCAGTTCCGGCAGCGGCGCCAGTGCCCCATCGGTGGAGAAGACCGATTCGGTCACCACCAGGGCGCGGTCTTCCGTACGGGCGGCCAGGGCCGCCTCGATCGCGTCGACGTCGTTGTGCGGGGTGACCGCCACCCGCGCCCGGGACAGCCGACAGGCGTCGACCAGCGACGCGTGCGAAAAGGCGTCGGACACGATCAGCGAACCGGGTCCCGACAGTGCAACCACTGCCCCGATGTTCGCGGCATATCCAGAGGAGAACACCAGAGCGCTTGGCGCACCGACGAATTCGGCGAGCTCGTCCTCGAACTGCTCATGCAGATCGGTGTCGCCGGTGACCAGTCGCGAACCCGTCGAACCGGCGCCCCAGGTCCGCAGCGCCGCGACGCCGCCCTCGATGACATCGGGGTGACCGCTCAGGCCGAGATAGTCGTTGGACGCCAGATCGACGACCGCGTCGGAGGCCGAGCGCGGACGCAGCGACCGGCGCAGGCCGGCGGCGCGGCGGTCCGACTCGTTGCGGTCCAGCCAGGACAGCGGCTGGGTCACACTGCGGGTCACCGACATCTCACCATCGCCTCCGAACGGAATTGAACACCGTTCAGGTTAGCGCATGAACCACCGCGACCATGGCCGAGGTGATCTGGTCGACCTCGGCGGCGGTGCAGATGAACGGCGGCATCACATAGATCAGATTGCGGAACGGCCGCAACCAGACACCATGATCGAGCGCCACCGGGGTGGCCACCGCCAGATCGACGGGCTCGGCCATCTCGACGACGCCGATGGCGCCCCGCACGCGTACGTCAGCCACGCCGGGCAGCGTCGCCGCCGACCGCAGCCCGTCGCGCAGTCCGGCGGAGATCTCCGCGACCCGGCTCCGCCAGTCCTGCCCGAGCAGGACCTCGACGCTGGCCACCGACACCGCACACGCCAACGCGTTGGCCATGAACGTCGGCCCGTGCATCAGGGCGCCCGGTTCGGCAGTGCTGATGACATGGGCGACCTCGGCGGTGCACAACGTGGCCGCCAGCGTGAGGTACCCGCCCGTCAGCGCCTTGCCCACGCACATGATGTCCGGGCTGACGCCGGCGTGGTCGGCCGCGAACAGCTCACCGGTGCGGCCGAAACCGGTCGCGATCTCGTCGAAGATCAACAGCACGTCGTGCCGATCGCAGATGGCGCGCAGGTCGCTCAGATACCGCGGGTCGTGGAAGCGCATGCCGCCGGCGCCCTGCACCACCGGTTCGACGATCACCGCCGCCAGTTCGTCGACGTGGTGCGCCAACTGGTGCTCGAACGCCGCGCTGTAGGCCGGGTCGTGTTCGGTCGGAACCTGCGGTGCGAAGACCTGCTGGGCCAGGATCCCGGTCCACAGCGAGTGCATGCCGCCCTCGGGATCACACACGCTCATCGGGGTGAAGGTGTCGCCGTGGTAGCCGCCGCGCCAGGTCATCAGCCGGTGTCGGCCGGGGCGGCCGCGGCTGATCTGGTACTGCAGTGCCATCTTGACCGCGACCTCCACCGACACCGACCCGGAATCGGAGAAGAAGACGGTGTCCAGGCCCGCTGGAGTGATCTCGACGAGCAATTGCGCCAGCCGGGCCGCCGGTTCGTGGGTCAGACCGCCGAACATGACGTGGTTGAGCACCGACAGCTGATCCCGCAGCGCCGCGTCGAGAACCGGGTGCCCGTGCCCGTGCACGGCCGTCCACCACGACGCCATCGCATCCAGGACCGGCAGTTCATGGCCGTCGCGCAGCACTGTCAGCCACGCGCCCTCCGCGCGCACGGTCACCAGCGGCGGCATGAATCCTGGCGGGCCAGGTACACCGATCGTGCTGTACGGATGCCAGACGTGCGCGGCGTCGACCGCACTGACGGTTCGAGGATCAAGGCGGGAGCGCTCCGGCACGGACGACAACACTAATTCTGCGTGAACAACGGATGAGCGAGTACCCAGCCGGATTGGGTAGATTGTCTGTCGACCATGACGCTCACCACATCCCTCGAGCCGGCGTCAGCAATCAGTCCCGTCCCGGATGTCGCGCCGCCCCGCGCCACTTCCCCGGTGCCGAACGACACACGCAGGACCGGCTTCTACCGACACGACCTCGACGGCCTCCGCGGGGTTGCGATCCTGATGGTCGCGGTGTTCCACATCTGGTTCGGCCGGGTCTCCGGCGGCGTCGACGTATTCCTGGCGCTGTCCGGCTTCTTCTTCGGCAGCAAGCTGCTGCGCAACGCCCTGAGCCCGCAGCCGTCGCTGAATCCGGGGCGCGAACTCGTCCGCCTGATCCGCCGCCTACTGCCGGCGCTGGTCGTGGTGCTGGCCGCCGGCGCGGTGCTGACCATCCTGATCCAGCCGCAGACCAGGTGGGAGACCTACGCCGACCAGAGCCTGGCCAGCCTGGGCTACTACCAGAACTGGGAGCTCATCCGGACCGTCTCGGACTACCTACGGGCCGGCGAGACCGTCAGCCCCCTGCAGCACATCTGGTCCATGTCGGTGCAGGGCCAGTTCTACGTGACTTTCCTGCTCCTGGTGTTCGGGTGTACCGCCCTGCTCCGCCGGCCGTTGGGCGCGCGGTTGCGGCCGTTCTTCCTGGCGTTGCTGGGCGCGTTGACCATCACGTCATTCGTCTACGCCGTCGTCGCCCATCAGGTCGATCAGGCCACCGCCTACTTCAACAGCTTCGCGCGCGGCTGGGAACTGCTCGCCGGAGCCCTGGCCGGCGCACTGGTCGGTCACGTCCGCCTGCCCATGTGGCTGCGGACGACGATGGCCACCATCGGGCTGGCCGCCATCCTGGCCTGCGGCTGGCTGATCGACGGAGTCAAGGAGTTCCCCGGGCCGTGGGCACTGGTGCCCATCGGCGCGACCATCCTGATGGTGCTGGCCGGGGCCAACCTGAGCGCCGATCCGCGCACCCACGGCCGCCAGCCACTGCCCAACCGGCTGTTGGCGGCCCGGCCGTTGGTACGGCTCGGATCCATGGCCTACTCGCTGTACCTGTGGCACTGGCCGCTGCTGATCTTCTGGCTGGTCCACTCGGGCCACAGCCACGCCACGTTCCTCGACGGGGCTGGGATCCTGGCCGTCTCGGGGGTGCTGGCCTATCTGACGATGCGGTTCGTCGAGGAACCGCTGCGTGAACGCGGCCGGGCCCAGCGTTCGTCCGGCCAGACCGCGCAGATCCGGGTGCCGCTGTGGACCCGCCTGCGCCGGCCCACCATCGCGCTCGGCTCGACCGTCGCACTGCTCGGTGTGGCGCTGACCGCCACGTCGTTCACCTGGCGCGAGCACGTCACCATCCAGCGCGCCGCGGGCCTGGAACTGCAGGGCCTCAACGGCCGGGACTTCCCCGGCGCGCGGGCACTGTTCGACCACGTGACCGTGCCGAAGCTGCCGATGCGGCCCACAGTGCTCGAGGCCGCCAAGGATCTCCCGGTCACCACGCTGCAGGGCTGTATCAGCGACTTCCGCAACGGCGATGTCGTCAACTGCACCTACGGCGACCCGAACGCCGACCGGACCATCGCGCTGGCCGGCGGTTCGCACGCCGAACACTGGATCACCGCCTTGGACACCCTGGGCAAGCAGCACCACTTCAAGGTGGTCACGTACCTGAAGATGGGCTGCGCGCTATCGACCGATCCGAAGCCCCTGGTGATGGGGAACAACGATCCCTACCCGCAGTGCTACACGTGGGTGCAGAAGGCGATGGACAAATTG